>NZ_CP019332.1:99212-409159 GCF_002163855.1 Winogradskyella sp. PC-19
GACGACGACAATATTTTGTGTTTGTGTAGATGTGTTCCCATTACCATCATCGAAAGTCCAAGTTACAGATGTAGTACCTTGAGTAGAACTTGTTAAGCTATCTGATGTTGTCCCAGTAATAGTACCACCACAGTTATCTGTAGCAGTAGGAGCACTACCAGAGATGGTCGCAGAACACTCACCAGTGGCATCAGACAGTGCTGTCGCATCTGGTACAGGTGCTAAATTATCAACAACAGTAACAATAGCTGTGTCTGATGCAGAACCATTATCATCTGTTACGGTAAGAGTTACAGTATTTGCTCCAATATTTGCACATGTAAATGCCGTGGTATCGGTATTAAAGCTCAGTGTTCCTGTACCTGTACTACCGTTATTTACTGCATCTTCTGCTATCGTTGCATTACCAGTAGCATCTAAATTCACTGTTATATCTTGAGTTATTACTGAAGGACCAGCGGCAACATTAGATGAAAAATTTAAATTATCTATTGATATATCACTTGTAAAAGTGCCATCCGTAATTGCAACAAATCTTAATCTAATTATTTTACCATCGTAGTCGGATAAATCTGCGGATTGAGTTTTCCAAACAGCACCATTACTAGTCTGTTGTTCACCAATTAGAGGATTTTCCTGAGAAGTGTCTGTGTTTGGTACTACAATAAAAGGAGCACCGCCATCACTTACTTCTAATGATAAACTACCTGTTGAATTTAATCCAAACATATGATAATCAAAAGTGAAAGTACTATTTTCTCTTCCGGTCAAGTCAAAGCATGGCGAAGATAATATTGCGTTTCTAACAGGAGTAATATTACCAGGGGCAGAGGCTTCAATATATAAATATCGTGAACCATTAGAGGCGTTATTTGGTCCAGTTCCACCAGAACCAGTTGTTCCAGAATTATTTGTCCAATTTAAATCATCATCTGTGTTCTGAGTCCAATCTCCAGTAAATGTTGATGATGCAGTTTCAAAACTTTCAGAATAAGGATAGCTAGAAATTGTTTCGTCACAAAAAACTAAAGTATTGAACTTTACGGATTCAGAGAATGTTGAAACAGTACTATTACATCTTGTAGCCACCTGTAATTCATATTCTGTATTATTAATTAATCCCGATAGAGCCTGTGTTATATTATTTATATCAGTAATAACTGTCCAAGTCGAACTGCCTGTTTCTCGGTATCGTAAATCATAAGTAGATCCTGAAATATTTGACCAAGAAGCATCAGCTGTTGTAAAACTGATATTATCTAATTGAATGTTCTTTGGGGGTAAAGCAGCATCGCAAGGGACATCTAATTCTAGAATTCTAAAGTCGTCAAAATAAAAACCGCTAGGAGTAGAGGAATAGTTTTCTAAAACATTGCCATTATCACTTCTAAATCTAAATTGTATTCTAACATTTGATTGACCAAGTAGAAAAGAATTTGTTTCAGAATCAATAACTATTTCTTCCATTTTCCAATTGTCATACAAATCTCCATCGTATATTAATCCAGAACTATTTGAGTCTTGTTGCGTATTGCCATTATTTGAATGATCTGTTGTTGCTGTTGTGGCTGCAGGTTTTGTGTATTTACCTTCTAAAGGCTGAAATGCACCATTGTTTATAGAAGCTAGCACCTCAACAAAATCATAATTTCTTTCAATATCCCATTTTGCAAAATATTGAATAAGATAATCTGGATTTGTATTAAAATTATAAGAGTTTTGAGTTGTAATGGTTCTTGTTGTACTATTAGGATAAGCATTATTGTTATTTCCGCCAACTTTAATTCCTCTTGTGCCAGAATAAGCAGCTCCTGTTGCTGTAGCTGCAGTCCAAGTTCCAGAAGTGGTCCAGTTGCTTAATAAATCAGTATCAGGATTATCTTGAAAAAGTACAGTTGGTTTATATATTTTTTCGTAAGTCGCATCGTAAATGATAGCGCCTGTACTATTTGCTAACTCTACCTTGTATATTATACGTTCTTTAGGTTGTATGCTAGACGTTAAAGTTATTGAACTTGAAACTTCTGTTTGGTCTAATGAATTTAGGCCATTAATTGCTATAGTTGGTGTTGCTATAGATTGAATGTTTTGAATAGGTGTAATTGTCAATGTAAAATTCCCATCCGTTTGTCCAACTCTTTCTACACCAAACGTTAAGTCAGTTGTTAAGTTTGAGGCTGGTTGGCCACTTAGTAAGTTTGATGGTGTTAAGTCATGAAATTTTGCGTAGCGTCCACCATAATATGCATTCATTAGATTTATACGCATCATACGTTTTGCAATAGGAATTATATTGTTCCTAGTTGGCCAAAAACCTTGATTGGCACCATTGTTAGTAAACCCATTTCCTGAGGCTTCACTGCTTGCTCCATTTTCTGGAGTAGTAGCCAATATTCTCATTGGTGTAGTACCTAGACCATTAGGGACAGCGCCATATGAGCCATTATCATCTTCAGCACCACCTAACATCCAATCATCTGCAATACCATTTGCAGGTGGAAATATTGTTGCACCAGATACATATCTATTGTATTTGGTCATGTCTTCGTGCCACTTTTGCATTTCATCTTCTCTACCAGAAACAAATGATGGATTACCTCCATATGGATGCGGAATGGAATTGGCAAAAGTGTGCTGCCAAACAGCTGTTTTAAAGTTTCTTGATTCTACAAACTCCACAATTATTTTTGTTTCAGGCTCAGAAGCTGCTGCGGGACCTCTATAACCAGAACTTGTCGGGCTAGGAGAAGAACCAGAACCAGCACTTCCCCAGAAGTAATCAAAATTTCTATTCAAATCTACACCTCTGTTGTCAAGTGATGAAGAGTTTGCGTTTGGTCTTAAGTTTTTACGTTGCATACCACCACCAAAAGGTTGTGTTACTTCATTCCATTTTAATCCATCTGGATTTACTACTGGAATAAAATAAAGTTCGTTATTGTCCACTAATTCTTTTACAGCGGGATTGCAATCATAATTTTCAATTAAATACCACATAAAAAAGATGTTCCCTATCTGAGCACTTAACTCTCTTGAGTGAATCATCGAAGTATATAAAATTTGAGGTTTAGTTCCTTCTGCCGTACTAGATTCGTTACCAGTTATTCTAATATAATATATAGTTTGTGGGTCAAAACGTTGTGCTGTTGTTCCGACACCTATATAATCTTCAGGATTGCTTGCTGAGTTTTCAGGAAGCATATCATCATATAAGGGATTAGGAATTGTAGTTAGAGGGTTACCCCATGTTTTCATATTTAAAGTTCCAGAGGCATCGGCTTTTTCTGAAACTATATTTAGTCCTTTACTTTGAGAATAAGCACGCATTTCGTCGAGTTCTGTTAAAACTTGTGATATTGTTAGAGCGCCACCCATAGGCACTTCCGCGGAAGAAGTCACATCTGGAAAATTTAATGGTACATTCCAATCTTCTTCGGAAGCCCCAATATATTGCAGGTAATTATCAATGGTGTTTAATGCAACTGATGATCTCTGACTTAAGCCTTGACGGAATGCTAAAGTCTTAGCTCGCTCTGCTTGAAACTCTTGTTGTGCTCTAAATAAATCTTTAGTAGAGTTTTCTTGATAAAATTCATTTAAGTTATCTATAACGATTTGGTATGAGATATTATTTTCTCTTAATAGTTCAAGCTCTTCATTGCTAATGTCAATTGTAGATTCGTGATCATGATGTGTAGCACCACACCTTAAATCAATTCCTAAGTCTGCCAGTCTATTTACATTTGCTTGGCTATGGCTATTAATTTTAATTCTCTTATGAGTTTGTGAATTTGCGGTTTGCGCTAAGGCAAAAAATGCCAATAGAACAATGAGGGTAATTCTTTTCATTAGATTTGGGTTTAAATGAATTTGCGGCAAATATATAATAATATTTATAAAATAATCGATAAAAAGCAAAAAAAATAGATAAAGTGTAAAATTTATATATTTTATATGTTTCAAGTCAATTTGAAAAATGATTTAAAAGAAATAATAATTTATTTTTCTAGTGAATTAGTACGTTATGTAAATGTTTAAAAATAACCCATAAAAAAACCAGTACAATTTGTACTGGTTCTTATAAATATTAGTAGCGAGAACGAGATTTGAACTCGTGACCTCCGGGTTATGAACTCGCGTTATGAACACAATTTCAATGAATTGAGGCGCTATTTCTTTCTTTTTTTATCTAATATGTTCTAAATCGTGTTCAGTTTTATGTTCACATGATTGTAATGCAAAAGTAACATTTTTTAATTATTGATTTATCAATGTTGATAACAACGTCCACTCGAATTTTTTGTTTTCCGTTTGCAGCGTTTTCCAGATTTAGTTTTACCAGTACATTGACTAGCGACTGCTTTTTTTGAAGTTGTTGTTCTCTTTTCTTTCTTTGAAGTTAAAGACGTTGCATTTGATTTCTTTTTTGTATTGCTTACTGTTGGTTTACATACTTTACAAGCCAAGTATCCTAATGCTTTGGCTCTGTCTAATTTGATTTCTTTTTTAGAATACTTAAGATAACGGCAATTACTTTTATGGTATTTCTCGCCAGTTTTAGTGGTATAAACAGTTTGTGCAGATATACAATAACCAAAGGATAATGTTATGAAAAGTATGATGATTTTTAGCGACTTCATTCTTTAGATTTTTTCTTTTTCTTGTCTCGCCATTCCCAAGGAGCCATAGCATTTTTATCTTGCCAAAGTCCTATTTTGTTCCTTCTGGCATTATCCTCTAAGTCTTGTAAAATAGAATCCTTAGAATATTTTCTGTAATGCCATGCTAGACCATTTTTCACAAGCTCATGGCATAAACTTAGAGAATCATCATATATGACATTACTGATATAGCGTCTATATCTATCCTTTTTTAGTACGTTTAACTTTACAGTTTTACTAAAGATGGCTTTAGATACAAATTGTTTAGCAATATTAGAAAATGGTTGTTTACGTTCTGGGCAATCTATATTGGCTAATCTTACTTTTATAAGCGTAGAATCTTTGGTCAGTAGTTTAAACGTATCACCATCTGTTATAGCAACTACTTTGCCTGTAATAGTTTGCTTTTTTACAACCGCTTTGTCCTTTTTTGTGGTAACAAAAAGAAGTAGAAGAATGATTAGGAGTTTTTGCATTAGTATAAAAGGTTAGGCATTTCTGGGTATGGAACAAAGCTGTCTAATATCATTTGCAGATTATCTTTTAATAAGAAGCTACAAGAAATTAAAACAGTAACAACCAAAATACTGATCCCTAAATTATTGTTTTTAATCTCTTCGTAAATGTTTATTCCTTTTAAATAGCGTTTTGTGATTGCTATTACTATTGTGCAAATTACCAATGCCAGAACTAAGGCTATTATTAAAAGTATTGAAATATGTTTTGCAGACTCAATGGTATATTGCCACGAATTTAAACTGCTACCTAATAGTTTTAAGGTTGAAATTACAGGTGTAACTAAAACTGATATAATGTAAAAAACAGAGAAAACTATTCCGCCAGTAAAAATACCAAAAGCAGTATTGTAATTTTCAATATTATGTTTTTTGGCTATAAATCGTTTAATGAACCAAAGTGTTATAATCAATGCTATAATTGACAATAAAAGAAAAATACCAAAATGTATTAATCCTGTTTTAAATAGTTGCTGCTCCATAATTAATTATTGTTAGTTATTAAATGTACGCTCCATAAATCCATATTAGAAATTTCTGGATTTAAAACACCAGGCTCAAAACCTTTTGCTGTGGTTTCCCATGTGTAATAACGTTTTCCTTTTATACTTTTATAAATACCATTGTATGGCAAATTTATTGCTAAAATTGAATGTTGATAGGGTAAACTCCCTAAAACTGCAACGTCGTACCCAAATTTTGAAAGTATGGTAAACAATAAAACTGTACGTGTGTCGCAATCACCTTTTAAATTAGCAACAAATTCTACTGGTGCTTGTACACCATATTTAACATCGCCAATACAACATTCTTGGCATTTATATAATTGTTGTTTAATAGAGTTATCCTCGTATAAATTACTTTTACATTGTTCTTGTAAAACTAAGGCATAAGGAATGTCTTGAATGCAAGACACAACCATTTCTGCAAATTGCGTTTTATTAAGTTGATTTTTACGACTAATGCTATCAAAGGTTTTGATTACATATTCTAATTTATTCTTATCGTTATTAATTAAGGAATGGTATAATTGTGTCCATTGATAATCGTCATACAAGCGATAATTTGTTAAATTTCTATGTTGAAATGACGCATTAAAATCTGAAGATAACACACTTAAATTACCTCTATAAATATTTTGATTATAATCTCGCCAAACACGTTGATGACTAATTATTGACACACTATCTGTGAGCTTAGTTTGGGTTGTTGTTTCTTCTTTAACAAATTCTGTTTGATCTGGGATAATGTTGCCGGTTGAACGCGTCGAAGATTTTGTTACTACCGAATAAATGCCTGAAAGTATTGATATGGCAAACATAAATATCAGGAAATTAAAAAATAGTCTTAACAGCCACCCAATAATATTGATGATGCCATTTGCTAAAACAGAAACATAAGAGAATAGAAAATAAATTACTGTAATAACTGCTAGTAAAATTAGTCCAGGCAAACCTATTGCCGCAATAAAAGCAATACCCAATCCTATGATTATAAACCAACCAAAAATTTCAGAAAAATCAACACCTGACGGTATTCTTGTTCTGCCTTGGCTATCTTTTGGTTTTGTTGTATCTGGCTTATCAATTTCAATAGGTCTATATGGTTTACACTTGCATAGACTTGGTATTTTGTAGCACCAATCACAAACTTTAATTTCAGTTTCAAATTCTTTATCTCTAGTATCAATTAAATAGCCATAAACTTTACAAGAAAAAGTGCCAAAAGTTTGGTTGTCTTCTTTGACCACATCTTCAATATCGATGAATTGTACCTTTGGAGCATTGATTTTTAACCGAAAACCATCAAAATTATTTATTTGTTCATCGGTTATGGAGGTAACATTTTCAAACTGTTGCTGTAAAAAATGAGTTTCAGAATCGATGTCTTCATAATCCGATTCCGAAATAATTTCAGTATTTCTTATTTCGCCTTCATAGATATTGATATTGTAATAGCGTTCATTCTTAAAAAGTACTTTTTTACTGTCGAAATCACCGTAGTATTTCCCAACAAAATTGCCTTTAATATACGTTTTTCGTTCAACTGGTTTTATGACTTTAACTATCTTGGTTGCCATATAGATGTTTAATGAAATCGGTTTCTTTACCTATGTTACGATTGTCTTCAATTTTGACGGTATTAAAAGGCGGATTTTTATAATGCTCTATAACTTCAATTGCTCTACCTATAGATTTTTTGAAAATTAGAGGATAATGTTTTTTAAAAAAACTGTACTCATCTTCAATAATTTTATTTTGAATATTAAGCCGTTTTCTGTTATATATTCCTGAAGGCGTTACAGAAAACTTTAGAACAAAAGGCGTTAAGAATAATGAGACCAAAATGAGAGTTATCAGCCACATTTGTGGATGTTTAGAATTAACAAAAATGAGTCCTTTTATAAAATAAGGCGACGCATTTAGCAATTGCTCTGTTTCTTTTATTTGCTGCGTTTTATCCGCCTTTAAAAATTCAATTTTATCTGTAAGACTTTTTTCTTTAGTTTGATAATTGACCAAACGTTGTGTTTCAATTTTTACCCTAAAATCCTTAAGTGCTTTTTCTGTATTGGTTATTTCAGTTTCAAAATAAGTTGCTGTTTTATTAAGTGCTTTTTCAATTTTTTGCTGTTTTGCATCTTCAATTCCTTTTGAAAAAACAGTATCAAAAATGATAAGTTCTAATGGTTTTATAACCGTTAAACCTATAAGCATAATAAATACAAGCCTAATGCCTAAGGACACAAAATACCCGAAGCTATACTTTAATTTTTGAGAAGAAAGCGTAATAATATTTAGTCTATAAATATTAATAATTACCATAGTAAACACTAAGCCAATTATCCAAGAAAACACGGGTATTTTAAATAGCTTATTAAATGTGTAATGGTAAGATATAACGCTTAGTAAAAAGAGCACACAAATAATAATACCACTACATAAAAACCTGCTTTTGAGTTTGGCGTTGGTGTTATTAAGGACCTGTGCTTCTTCGCCAGATACCTTCCAAAAAAAATGATATAGTTGGTTGCTATCCTGCATTTAGGCTTCTGAGATGTAATCTTCTACATTTTGGTCTATGTTCTGTTTCTCTTTTTCTTTCCACTTTTCAATAATGTAATCACTAAGCTCTGTTTGCGCTTTAATCAGCATCATTTTTTCATCTACTTTTTTCTTTGCTTGGTGGTTAATAATAAGATTACGCTCTTGCCCTTTTTTATCTTTGTAATAATCGTACTTTATCTGTATGCCTTGGTCGGCCTTTAGTAGCTCATTAACGTTGTCCGACATATAATCGTAAGGGCTTTTTATAAGCATCATTTTAAAGAAAATCGGTGTTAGCTCAATAACTATAAACAATAGGGTTATAAAAAAAGTGATCCAAAAACCAGCGACTTCGTGTGCTAAGTGAATACGTTCTAAAAGACCGTCGAGACCACCAGCGACTTCTTTATTCTTTGCGAGTTCGGAATCTAATTCTGTTTGTAGTTTCAGCTTTTCTGAGTTTAACCGTGTGAGTTCGCTTTTATTCGTTTCATCAAAATCATCTAACTCTAATTCTAATTTATCTATTTGACTTTTCAGTGCTTTCGATAATGGTCCATTACCAGGCGTTGTTCCTGGTACCTTACCGTTTAACTGGTCACTATAATCTTGTTCTGCTTTTTTTATTCTTTCGATTAAATCAACTCTTTTAATTTCAATCTTTTTTAATCCCTTTTCAATTTCTAGAAATCTACCATCATAATTAGCTGTTGTAGCCTCTTCATATTCTTTTTGTTTTTCTAATTGCGTCTGATGCAACTCGGCATCAATCTCAGATTTAAACATCCTAATTTCCATAGGTTTAGAAATAGTTATAGCTATAACCAAACCCATAATAATACGTGGTATTGAGCCAGTAAATTCTTTCCAAGTTATTGCTTCTGTACCATCGCCTTTTCCTGTTGCTGCTACGATAAAGCGGTCTATATTAAAGATAATTAAGCCCCAAATAACCCCAAATATACAAGCCATTAAAGCCGTTGGTATATGCGTAGCATCATCTAAGGCAGAACCTTTGGGCTCAAAAATGGTGTAAACAGCGTAACCACCTGCCAAAGCTGCCATAAATCCTGTGGCTACAACAATACCACCTAAACAGGCGTATTTTACTTGGTCGTTGTAGGTGCTTCGTTTTAAGATGTAGGCGTCTGAACCAGCTGCTTTCCATAGCCATTGCATTACTTTTCCTGGCTTTGGACTGTGGTAATAATCTCTATTCATAATTATGGTTATTTAGTTGGTCTAAGGTTTGGTAATTATTTATAATGTCCAGTTTGTCGATTGGTTGTGGGCTATCTAAAACCTTTAGCTTATCAATTTTAGCTGAAATTTTTATAGGTTTAAATTTTATACTCGCTGTTTTATCTATTTTTTTTAAACCGAAATTGACTTTCTGCAATTTATTAAACTTGGGATTGTATTTTTTTACAGCAGAAGTTCTATGCTTTAAAAGTTTTGCCTCAATTTCTTTTTGTTTTAAAGCAACTACTTTTATGCTCGTTTTTTCAATTACCTTTCTATTAAAACCATAAACCTTTAATGAAAAATGGGTTTGATTTTCATCAACTTTAAAAATAAAATCTTGCGTATTGAGATGTACTTTTGATGTACCTTCAACAATGGTAAAAAGAGAGTTTTCTACGTCCCAAATTAATTGGTTAAGTGCTCCATTTATACAATAATTGTTTGTGGCTTTAAATGAATTGACTACTAGTTGTCTTTTAAGTATGACAAATTTAAAATACCTTAAAACCAAGATTGGCGAATATTTTAATAGTTGCAATGTTATGCTAAGCTTTTGTTTTGAAATAATCATCAATCACAAATTTGTTCGTCTAAAATTACATTATTCAAGCTTATAAACCGTAGCCGAGTAATAATCTACTTTCATGATACATTCGGTTGAATAACCTGCATAGCCAAAATAGCCTCTAAATTTTATGTATATGTTAGTGCCTTTTACCTCGTATAAATCGCCATCGCCGTCAGAAAGTTCTATTTTATAATCGCCTGAATCTACTTCGGTTTTGACATAGATGTAATCGATATCGTCGCCATCTTCGTCTAATGTGCCGTAATCTAATTCTACTTTTTTGTAAAACTCATCGACGGTGTAATTGTCTAAATCTTTTAGACTTTGAGAAAAAGAAAAACTAATAAAAAGAATTAATGTGGTGGTTGAAAATATGTATTTTTTCATCTCTATACTTATTTTATTTTTTATCCCAACCAATAACTTTCCCATCTTCAATCGTAATTTTTAAGGCATATCTATTGGTTCCTGTCTTTTGATATTTCCAAATTTCTTTTTTTCTTGTTTTTAAAACCTGTTCACTTATTTGCTCTGGTTTTCCTAGAGCGTCTATTAGCTGACCTTTGGGTTGTCCCTGCCAAAAAGAGCCTGACATTAGTTTCTCTACAAGAACTTCGTCCTTATATTTTTTCATTAAACGCTCTCTTTTTTGCTTGTCATTAATGTAAGTAATAAAGAAGATAGCAACGATAACTAGTATTATCCATATATACCAAGGCATAGTTTATTTATTTTAAGTTTTATCTATCTAAAACGAAGTTATTATACTCTGATTAATAAAGTTCTCTTTGAAGATTTTGTTAGACTTAGTAATTAAAACCTTCTCTCCATCTAATTCCATAATGGAGTAATGAGGATTACAATTTTTAACTCTAAACTTTAAAGCTTTTAAACCTGAAAATAATCCCTCAGACTTAGTTGTTTCATAAACATAATTTGAGCATGACTTTTTAAATAGACATTTTCTACGTCTATTTTTAGGTATTAAATACCAGTACAACTTGATAACTATTAAAAGGAAAACTTTCATATTATCCTTTACCAAAAACAACCATCTGATTTGATGTTGTATAACCAGCAGTTGCTCCTAATCCAAAACAACCTGTATTTGGCTGTACAAATGTTGTCACACTTTCTAGTCTTACATACTTCCAACCTTGGTTAGAATGATGCTCAATAATATCTTCTAACTGATTTGCAACATGACTCGAGTTTCCACTTTTTGAGTCTATTGATGCTACGAATGGTATTACTTTATATTCCATTTTATACTTTTTTTAATTAATAACATTAGAGATTGGGTGAGCATTTAAGTACTTTATTATATGGCTCAATGTATTTCCAGAATGCTTTTCCAGCACTATCTAAATAGTGCGATGAGTAATTAAATTTTGTGTTTAAATCTACTTGATATATGTTTTAAAGAGCTTGTAAATTTTACTAAAGCAAAATAGTGTGCATTGTAATTATTGTCAGTTACATCATAAAAAGTAACTTGTGAAATAGCATCACTATCATAACTGTACTAGGTACTGCCATAACTTTTAGACTTAACATAATCCATTAACTCTGTGCACGATTGTGCAGTAATTCTAGAAATTAATACCAATAAAAAAGTGGTAAATAAGATTTTTTCATTTCAATTATTTTTTAATTCCTCAATTTTTTCTTTCCCAGATTGAAATACTAATTCTAAGTCTTCATAATTCTTGACAAAAATTGTGTTGTCACTACCGTATTTTTCTAGTACTGCGTACCATTTAACTTTTCCCTTACCAGCATAATAGCCTATCTTAAATCCATCTTCTGTAATGAACTTATTTTCTAAATAATCTGCTGTGGTAGTGATATCAACTTCTGATTGCAACTTTAAAGTTTGTATGGCTTGTTGTACTTCTACAATATCATCATATGCTATTGATGCTGTCTTGGTATCATACTTTCCTGTTTTAGAAATTTGAAGAAAATATTGGATTTCATCTCCTGCAATAATCTTTCTTATTTTGGATGGTGCAACACTAGAAAAAGTAAGTTTTATACTTTGTAAATTATAATCTTCAAGCTTTATTATTACTCCAGTTTTAGATGCAAATTCTTGCATTTTAGAAACTCCATTTTTCTTTTCTTGACCATATCCTATAAGAGTGACTAATAAAATAATAATCTTAATACAATTTTTCATGAAAACTATTTTTTTCTTCGTTTTGGTGGTTTCAAAGAAGGTGTATTTCCTTGTGTTTCTTTATTGTCTCGTGCTCTTCTATCTGGTTTCCCAGTTGATTTGGCAATTCTTTTTGGTCCTGGTTTAAGTCCCATAGTTTTCAAATTTTAAGATTAATAATGCCCAAACCTAAAACCATTAAAAGAGTATTCCTTACGGTATTCCGTAAGGCTTAATTTTTTGACATAAAAAATATTTTTAGATAATTAAATAAGTCCCAAGTCTTTCATTTTGGCAACTAAGTGAATAGCGTTGTCTGCTTTGAACTTAATACGAAGGTTATTTAGGCGTTTTTCTATTGAGCTTACGCTACCAGGTGAGATATTGTTTTCAATAAAGTAACGACTAATACCCTTTTGGTCTAAACCTAAAGAAAGTTGTTTGGTAAGTTCAATATCATAATCTGTGATTTCTAAATCTAATTTTGAATTTATGGCATTTGCTACTTGCGGTGACAGGAAAGATTCATTATTGTATACTAATTTTATAGCTTCAGCCAATTCCTTTGAACCGTTTCTGTCTTTGCAGACATAGGCATTGACTTTATAGTTTTTGACTAAAAGCCGTACTTTCTGCAATTGGTCTTTCATAGAATATATTATGATGGACAAATTGGGAAAGTCTTTTCTTAATGCAGCAATTAAATCTTCACCAGATGTAATATCGCAATTACGATGGTCTTTTTTAAAGGATAGGTCAGTTATTAGCAAGTCATAAGGTTCATTATCATATTTAGCTCTTTTAATCTTTAAAAATGCATCATCACAGTATTGAGAATTAATAATATTGCTAACATCATTAGCTTTTAAAATATTAAATACACTAGTATTGATATCATCATGATCATCGACAATTAAAACCTTTTTAAACATATCTTAAACTTCAATTATAGCCTTAAAGCCTTTGTTTATTTCTGACTCAAAATTAATTCTACCACTAATAGCATTAATACGGTTTTCCACATTTAATAATCCATTACTCTTTTTTAAGTGACAACCAATACCATCATCTTTATAGTTTATTATTATCTTTTTAGAACTACTATTAAACGTAATTACTGCAATCGAAGCTTTGCTATGTTTTTTCATATTTATAAGTAGTTCTTGAAGGACTTTATATAAAGCAGTTTTCTTTATGTCAGAAACTTTCTCCCATTGTATTTTTGAGACATCCTTAAGGATAACATTTGTGTCAGAATTAGTGTAATTAATAGCTAAATCATTTAAAATTGTTTTAAAATCTCCAGTAATATTTAACTCTCCTAATTGTTTAGAAATATCCCTAGCTTTATCGTAGATATGTTCAATGTTACTTTTTAAGTTGCTGTTTATATCTGCTTCTGCTTCTAAGTTTGTCATTACTTGAAAAACGTCATTAGCAATTTCATCATGTACTTTTTTTGATATTCGAGATTCAGTTTTATAGACTTGTTGTAGTTTTTCTTTTTTGTGCTTAGATTTTAAAAGAAAAAATAAGAAAATTGAGGAAATAAAGATTATACTTCCTAAGAGTAAATAAATAGTTTTGTAGCGCTTTTGTTCTAAACTAGATAATTCTGCTTCCTTAGCTCTTATGTCTGCGTCTTTTGCCTTAAGTTGATTTTCTTTTGCTAATTTTTCTTGTTTTTCATAAGCATATTTTTTTGATGCATATTTATTTTGTGCTAACCTATTGCTTTTATTTATACTGTCTTCTAGTCTTTTTAATTTTAGAATTTTAGAATCTCTATTTAATTTACTGTAAAATGACAAAGTATTTAATAAATAGTCACTATTTCCGGTAGCTTCAGCAACTTCAATTGCTTTATTTGAATATTCCAAGGCTATTTTTCTTTTGTTTCTGTCTTTGTAATATTCTCCTATGTGCAAATAACTCTCAATGATTCCTGGTGTGTAGTTTAAATTCTGTCTCATTTTCAAAGCCTCTGTTAAGTTTTCTATGGCATCCAAATTTGCTATTTTGGATTGAGCGAATCCCAAATTATCCAGAGCTCTTGCAGTATTTTTTTTGTCATCAAAATATAAGCTACCTTGATATGATTTTTCATAGAACTTAATAGCAGATTCATAATCTTTTAAACCAAAATATACTTTACCAATATTATTTATAATTGTAGCTATATTCTTTGGGTCTTCGTTTAGTTCTAAAACTTTATTGTAAAATTTAAGAGATGTTTCATAGTCTTCAAGTTCTAAATATAGAATACCTAAAGAATTATATAGAGGTATTTTATATTCAAAGTTATCTTCTTCTAAATCATCGAGTATTTTAATAGCTTCAACGGCTGAATTCTCAGCTTCATATATCACTCCCATTTTTCTTTGCCCACGAGCAATATATGTTAAGTTATATACTAACCTTATGGAATTATTCTCTTGCTTTTGAATGACATTGTCTTTTCTAAAAAATGATATTGCATCTATAATATCATTATCATTTTTAGAATCATTTATCAATTTCACATAATAACTTAAACTGTCTACACTGTTTTGTGCTTCACTGTTTTGAGTAAAACAAAAAATAAATAAAAAAAAGAGGAATGAAATTTTTATTGGTTTCATTCCTCTAAAATAATAACAAATTAGTTATTACCCACCAGTTCCAGGTGGTGGTGGTGGAGGTGGTGGTGGTGGAGGCGGTGGATCAATTTCTCCACTTCCATCACAACAGGCTTGCTCTTTTACTTCTTCATTAAGTGCTTCTGGTGTGCACGAAAAGAAAGCTCCGTTGAGGAAAACCGTAAATAGAATTACATATATTTTTTTCATTTTGTTATGTTTAAAATTGAACAATAGTGTTGCTGTCCGAGTAATTCTCAGAGTATTTATTGCATAGCAACACAAACTAAATTTTGAAGAGGTACCTCTTCATTGGGAAGTATGGAGCGCAGAAGTAAAACAGTATCGTTACTTCCCAAATGGCAATCCCATTTTACTTTGCAACTCCAATATTGAATTGAATTTCGTAAGCCCTATTACGAGTAAGACGTTTATCAATTCTTAAGCAAATGAATGGAGATTTTTTTGTGAATAATGGAATTAAACTGGAAATAAATTGGAAAAGAATTTCCAATTTATTTCCAAAAATGAATTATTAACTTTAAGATTTGTTAATCATAATAAAATGCATAGAGAACTACTTATAAAAGCTTTTCAAAAGGCTGAAGAAGAAATACAAACAGATAAGGTTTTACCAAGAGCAAAATTGCTTTCAGATTTTATTCTAGAAGACAGTAAGGAACCTTATGGTGAAAAAATTTTGGGAATAAAGTTTAAGGCTGTAAAAGATGGCGCTAAAAAAACAATTCGACTAAAAAAACATGCCGAGGAAGCATTAAGTCATTACTTAGATTATGAAGATTATCCATCTTTTTTAAAAGCAAATAGTGTAGATAAACCAGATGATAAGGGTAGAGTGGAAATATTTTGGAATAAAAATAAGATTATACTGATAGTTTCATTAGTTATCATAACTAGCATAATAATTTATAACTCTTTAAATAGACAGCGTTGGATGATTTGGCAAGAAGATCATTATATAGAGGTGAAGTTAGATTTAGAGAAGTATAATGTAAATCAACTTAAAGTATATAAAGAAGAACGCGTAGAGTTTTTTAAGAAGATAAATCCAGATTGCAGTTATAAATTCTTTAATGATGATGGAAGTGTTATAATTTGGTATGGAAAGAACATTAAAAAAGAATTAGAATATTTTACAGCATTAGGTCTACATCCAGAAACTGGTGTTACTTTGAAACCAATCACTAATTATATGATTAATAAACATATTTGCGATAATTAACCAAAACTCTTCAGCAAAACTCTAGCTTGAAGATAGTTTTTTCTGGAACGACGTTGCTTTTTGAGTTCAAAATGCACATGAATAACTTCTCCAAACTTGGTGTTTTGTTCTAAATGGTGTATGAGCTCAAGAATTGAATTATAGTTTCCTTCTAAACTAAATTCGTAGGTCTTAGCTATAAGCTCATTTTGTTCTATTACATGAGGCTCTATAAACGAAGTAACTTTTATATCCTTTTCTTCCGAGAGTTTATTTAGTGTCTTTAAAAGATTATACTGTAATGAACCTTTTCCTATTTGGTATTGATTTAATAAAGTATCGTAGTATTTTTCTTTTTTCTTTAGAATAGCCAGTTGTGTAGGCATATCCTCAAATAATTTAGCCTCATTTTTAAGTGCTATATATTTATTTTTTAAATCAAAAGTTTTAGAAATTGAAACTTTGTAGGCTATTGCTGTTATGAATATAAACCCAATAGCTAAATAGATATTTTTAAGCTTGGGATTTTTCATTGATTTTTATTTTAATGCTAAAATTAGACTCACGTTTATTTACTGTTTCGTAATTAATTATATCAACAATTTTCACCCATTTTAGATTTTCAAGTTGAGTTAACCAACTTGAGAAAAACTCACTATCCAATGATTTTCCGCTTATTTCTATTGTCCCAAGTTGACTCTCTATACTTTTATTTGATTGAATTTTTTTATCGAGAGGCTGATAATTAAGCTCTTTTAAACTTAATGATTCTGGTATGCTAATAATAATTTCATTTATATAATAAGAAGCTTTAGAATTACTTAAACGTTGAACATCTTGCACCTTCTTTTTAGATTTTAAAACTTTATCTGCTAGCTTAGTCATTTTTTCTTGTGAAGATGACGTTATTTCAGAAGTGTTTCTTAGGTGGTCTAATTGATTGAAATAATAATTAAAGAATAAAAAATTAGTGATTAAAGTCACTAGCAAGAAAGTTATGATACCTCTTGATGCAAGTCTAAAAATGCGCTTATGTTTAAAGTTTTCTTTTAATTCTAAATGGTTGCGGTTAAAGTTACTTTTTAGAAGACTACTATTTAAAGCTAATTTTAAAGCTCCAGAAAATGCCAATAGATAGTTAGAGCTTATGTCCAAACCATTGACATTATATGTTTTACTCTCTGTAGTGTTTGATTTCTTAATATTTTGAATTTCTTTTTCATCTAAACTAATAATAGTGTTTGATAGAGAGATAGATTCCGTTTTATTCAGAAAACTAAGTGTATTGGAAATAATCAAATTACCAATAATAAAATCAACAATATTGATTCTATTTGTTTGATATTCTTTTAGAATAGTATCAATAACTTCTTTTCTGCATATTGAAACAAAAGCATTTCTCTTTTGTTTTAAAATTTCAAAATAAAACTCATCTTTATTAAGATTTGGAAATGCTTCGTTTAGTATTTTATTGTCATCTTGATGAGTACTATCTATGCTTTTTATTAGTACATCTGAAGTATTGATGACTAAAGTTACAGGCTTATCTTTACAAATAAGCTTAGCTACATCTTTTATATTATTAAAGCAATCCTTAGATATAATATCAAGCCTTTTTTTTGACTTTTTTAATTGTATAACATTAAAAACCTCTTCACTATCCTGTGTTGTGTATTCTATACCAAAAACGGTATTGCCAATTTCTAAATATGACGCTATTTTAGATTTCATTAATCAATAATTGTTGGCTTTATAAATACAGTAAGCCTTGACTTTCTTGCTTCTCTTTTACGCTTGCTAAAAAGCCACTTAATTATAGGAACTCTTGCAAGAAAAGGTACACCTGAGCCACTATTGTTTTTAAAATTTTCTTCAAGTCCACCTAAAACAGCAATATCTTTATCTTTCATTCTTACTGTTGATGAAAAGTTCCGTGAATTTATATCAGGTGGTGCATCTTCAGCTATTCTATTTCCAAAGCTAGACTGCACAACTTTTATATTTAATAAAACTTGCCCATCACCAGTGACATAAGGTTTAATATCTAGTCCTAGTTTTGCATCAATAGGGAAGTAGTTACGGATTTCATTAGTTACAGGGTTATCAGTTCCAAATGTATTTCTATCTGTAACTGCATAATATGAAGTCTGTCCATTAGAGAATGAAGCTCTATGACCATTGAGTGTAGCCAACTTTGGAGTTGACTTTATTTTTAAGTCTCCATTAGTCTCCATAGCTTTTATGGTGGCAAAAAAATTAGGTACTACGCTGCCAAAATTAAATGCCGATGTATTACCAAAGCCATTTATAATTTTATTAATTGTTTTTGCACCCAAGGTTAAATCTGTATTTGGAAAAATTCCACCTTGTGTTGTACTAGGATTATCTCCAATACCCCATTCAACACCAGTTTCAACAGTATTACTAATACTGGCTTCAACTATCATAACCTCGATAATAATTACAGGAATTGGCTTATCTATGTGAGTGATAAAATCTTTAAAAAATTGAATTTTTGCTCCAGTACCAGTAACATATATGCTATTTAGTTCTATATCAACTTTAAAATCTAAGCCTTCTTTAACTTCGTCTGGTATTAAGTCTAAGATATCTTTTTCTTCTCCTTCAATTTCTAATGTATTTTGGTCTTGATAATTTCGATCTATTGGTCTAGTTGTATTGCTATTATTGAAGTTTCCTTGAGGCGTAAAACGAACATTTCTATTAGACCTATTAAAATTGCTTTCTACAACACTAGAGTTAATATCTGATTGCGTATCTGGCATTAGATTTACAGAACGATGTCTTAATCTAATAATTTCAACATTTCTAACGCTTAATTGATGCTCTGTTCCGAAATAATAGATATTGTTTTCCTTTTTATATGTAAATCTTTTCCTTTTCGAAACTGAAGAGTTATTCTGTACTGTATTAGTTCTATTGGAAGAGGTAATGGTTTTATTTGTAGATGTTATTACTTCAGTTTGAGTTTCAAACATTTTGTTCAATAACTCATCAAAAGTGATATTCTGGGCTCTAAAAGTAATGTTGCCTGCTTCTTTTAATGGTGTCGCTGTAAATCTATTAATAGCCAATGTATCTCCCAACTGATTAACAATCTCTTCTATAGAAATATTTTCGAAGTTTACATTAAGTAATTGATTATTGATATCAATAACTTCAAAAGCCACATCAGAATTTATTCTTCCGTAAAAACTACTTTTGGACGTTTTGTCTTTATTTAGCGTATCAAATACATAAAAATTATCTTTTGTTTTTACTAAGGTCATATTATTCGTTAATGCCAATTTCTCCATAGCAGAGTCAAAATTCACAAGCTTCATATAGGCATTCAACTTTGTGTTTTCCATCCCAGGTGCAAAAACTAAATTTTTGCCTGTCTTATCCATTATAACTTTAAACACGTCATAAAGGTTATTATCCTTTATATCCATATCGACTTCATTGAATTGAGGATTATATTGGACATAGATATCGTGTTTCTTTGGTACAATATCTTTAGAATTGTAAGGCTTTATAGACAATATGTTTTCTGTAAATTCTATAGTTAAGCTATATTCTTTACATAGAAAAAGTATAGCTGTAGATACATTTACATTTGAAAAGTTATTTGAGATGGTAGCTTGCTGAATGTTTGGGGAAACATTCATGTTAATTTTATGAATATTAGATACAGCTAATAAAAAACTGGATAATGATATGTTATTAAGCGCAATATCCGTGTTTAATTGTTCTGAAAGCCCTGGAGAAGAAGAAGCTGTAATTTCTAGCTTGTTTCTTAAATCATTAATACGTTGCGTTTCATCTTGAGTATACCCAAATTGGAGTGAAAGAAAAATGAAAAGTATGAATATTTTAAATTTTAATTTCATTCAATTAGTTGTTTAAAAGTGGGTAAACCTCTTCAAGAGATGTAATTCCGTCTCTAACTAGATTTATTGCATTTTGCTTAAGCGTTACAATTTTATTATCATTTAAATAATCATCAATGTCCAGTTCATTAGATTTAATATGCCTTATGAGGGATGTATTTATAGGTATTATCTCATAAATGGCTTTACGTCCACTATATCCAGTATAAAAGCAGGACGGACATCCAATAGGAACAAATTGTTGCTCTAAGCCTTTATCAGGTTTGTAGTTTAGTGGGTAATCTTCCGATTTTATCTTTTTTCTTTCTTTACATTTCACACACAGTTTTCTAACTAAACGTTGCGCAACACTGACATTTAATGTACTTGCAATTAAGAATGGTGGAATACCCATATCTACTAATCTAGATATTGTAGCCCATGCAGAATTTGTATGTATTGTTGACAGAACTAAATGTCCTGTTAAGGATGCTCTTATAGCCATGTTAGCAGTTTTTACATCTCTTATCTCACCAACCATAATGACATCTGGGTCTTGTCTTAAAAATGTTCTAAGTGTGCTCGAAAAATCAAGACCTATGTTTTCTCTAAGCTGTACTTGGTTGATACCTTCAAGAGTGTACTCAATAGGGTCTTCAATAGTTAGAATATTAGTTTTTTCATTATTGAGTAATTTTAAAGTAGCATATAGAGTTGTTGTTTTGCCAGAACCTGTTGGTCCAGATATTAGGACTATACCATTTGGTTTTTTAACACATTCTTTATATGTAATTAACTCTTTGGTAGTGAAGCCAAGATCATTTAATTGAATATGTTCTGCATCTTTACTCAATATTCTGAGTACCATTTTTTCACCATGTAGAGTAGGTAAAGATGATACTCTAATATCATATTCCTCAGTCACAGACTTTATACTTATTCTACCATCTTGAGGTAGACGTTTTTCAGAAATATCTAATCCAGCTCTAATTTTTAACTTATTAATGATGACAGGATATTCTTCTGTTGCTATAATGTAGTATTCTTTCAGTTTTCCATCTAAACGTAGTCTAACTCTGCACTTATGTTCAAAGACTTCAAAATGGATATCACTACTGCCAATTTGTTTTGCACTATCAATGAGTTTTTCTAAAAAATCTGTGCTGTAATTTAAATTTTGAGTGTTTGCCTGTGTTTTAATTCTGAAATTATGGCTTAGATATTTTTCTATGTTATTGTCAGAATCTTCAATTAGCTTTATATCTCTTCCTAAAACAATTTTTAGCTCTTGCTTTAAATCATCTGTTACGTCCTTAGTTTTAAAGGTAATTATATCATCTTCTAATGCTATAGGAATAATATTATAGTTGTAAGCTTGTTCACTACTAATTAGTTGAACTAACTGTGTTGGTATTTGAAATTCAGCTACCATTATATACTATAAAGGTTAGTGGTTATACCAGTCCAATTCGAAACGTAAACTAGAATAAAAAATAGACTCATATAACCAGCAAGTGGTATTGTAGTTACTTTGTTTTTTTGCTTAAGAAGTAAGTGTAATAGTAAGGAAAATATAAGTGAGAAAACGAAAATAACTATATACGATATTGACGCAAAGCTGAATGCTAAGCCTATAAAAAGTAAAGCATCACCCAAGCCAAAAACATTTTTAGGAGATGTTTTTAGTTTAAATATTGAGTAACTATATACAATAGTGAGTAAGAAAACAACCATAGCTAGATTAACCAAAACATTGATAATAAATAATTCAAGAATAGTACTATTGTAGAATAATATTCCTGAAATTAAGGCTACCAAAGGAAATAAGAACCAATATACCTGTCGTTCTTTTATATCTTGAAAAAGAATCAAAGCAAACCCTGTGATAAGTATGATTTTTAATAGAATCATTAATTAGTCTTTAACTATTTGTTTTGGGTTACCATTTTCATCAATCTCCCAAACATTAAATACACCATCACCATCAAAATCATTAATTGCTGTTGCTCTGGCTTTAAAAGATGTATCAGATGCATTTAAAATTTCATATACATAATTGCTAGTACCTTCTTCCTTAGTAGTTTTTGGAGGTTCAAAATCCAACTCATTCATGTTAATGGTGTATTTAGAATTGAGATACCTATGCGTTGTTTGATTATTATAGATGTACTTTAACTGAATTTGAGCTTCAACACTTTTTGTTCTTGCAATTAGAGGCATTAGACTTGGCAAGGCTAATAATAAAAGAATGCCAATTATGGCCAATACTGTTAATACTTCCTGAAGATTAAAAGCATCTACTTTATTTTTTTGCTTCATAGCTATAGAATTTAAATTTTAAAGAAAGCCAGCTATTTCAGCTTTTACTATTAAGTCTCTATCACTACCATTATCAACTTCAAAAGTTGTTTTTAGTCCATACTTTCTCTGTTCTACTGCACTTTTAGATAAGCAAACAAGCTCAGCTATTTCAGAGGTTTTAGCACCTTTATGTAGATGATATAGTAATTGACGGTCAATCTTGTCAAGTACAAAACTATTAGAGATATGTCTACGTATTAATTGCTGTATAGCCTTACTGTAGTATGGTGGCTCTTGTAATACAGACTGTATAGCATCTAGTAATTTTAAATAATTAATATCACTTTTTATAAGAAAGCCATCAGGATCTATAGACTTAAGAATATTGTTAAGTCTATAATTATTATTATGGGAGGTAAAAACAATAACCTTAACTTTTGGAAATAAACTTTTTATTTCTATTCCTAAATCTTCTCCTGACAAAATACGTTTGTCACTCGAAGGCGGAATAGATATATCCAATAAGATTAAATCAAAAGGTACTGACTTTACTGCTCTATCAATTTCATTAAGGGCTAAATCAGAGTTTGTTGCTGACTTTACTTTAAAATCATAACGTCCGTTAGATTCACTAATACTATTTAATGCATTCTTTAACACATCAATAATCAGTGGTTCATCTTCTACAATTAAAACATTAATTGGTTCACACATATTCTTTCTAATATCCACACCTGTATAAGAAGGTGTATTCAACTTCTACGAAAATATTAGATGTGTGATAATTACAACAAAGGAAAAGCCTTTGAATAAATGGGGGAAATCCACAACTGTAAAAAAAATAAGGGATATAAATTTACAGACATTATTTAAGAACTCGACTGTATGTCAGTAAAAAATATTATTGATGTAATAATCGGGGCTTAATTAAGAATATCAGGGTAAATAATCCAATAAACGTATTTAAAAATGAAAAAACAACTTAATTCAGTTATCAAGATTTTGATAGGCTTGCTCCCTCTATTAGCTCTATCTCAGGAGCTTCCAGAGGTTTTACCACCGTCACCAACTGTTGCTAACCTAATGCAATTTGAAGAAGTCCCAGTAAGTTACTATACTGGACAACCTAATATTTCTATTCCTATTTACTCGAAAGGTTTAAGTGGTGATTTGTCTGTAAATGTAAGTTTAAGCTACAATACCCAAGGAGTTAAGATTAATAACCGCTCTGGATGGACAGGTACGGGATGGTCTTTAAATGCAGGTGGTACAATATCCAGAACAGTTAGAGGAGAACCAGATGAGATTTCTACTAATACGCACAGTACTAAAGTAGGTATTTATCATTTAGACGATTATTGGAATTATGATAACCCTTCCACAGATAAAGCAAAGTTTAACTATCATGTGGCAGGAACAAGTGCTGAGAAATATGATAATAAGCCAGATTTATATCAATTTAATTTTATGGGCTATTCTGGTCGCTTTATTATTTTAAAAGAAGCTAATAATACTTTAGTACCCAAATTCATAACAAACAACTCTAATATAAAAGTTGAATTTGTAAACACTACTGACTATACTATTACAAGTTTTAAAGTTACTGACTCTAAAGGCTATATCTATACTTTTAATGCTGTTGAAAGTTCTCTGACTTACCCATTTACTGGTACACAAACTCAAGGTCAAGGAAGCACATATAACGTTTCTGCTTCTCAAGCCCAACAAGCCTATTCAGCAAATACTGCATGGCATCTTACAAAAGTTGAAAATAGCTCTGGATTAGAATTATTAAGTCTTGCATATAATTTTATTACCGAAAATTATACTGTATCAATAAGTAGCACTAAAAATGTTATTCTGGGAATGGATCCCGCTAGTTTTCAAATAATTACTAGTAATTCTTATAATCAAGGTATACTAGAGCCCTACCATACTATTAGCTATCAAAACGTAAATACTGGAACTCAAAAGCTATCTAACATATCATTCCCTCAGGATAATGTTGTGATAAGTTTTGATGTAGATACTAACTATACACATCCTGAAACACTAGGTAGACTTCTAAAAAATATAGAAATAAAAAGAGGGACTGAAATTGATAAAACTTTCACTTTTGATTATGAAGAAACAATTGACAACTCTACACCAGTAATAAAAAAACGTGTATGGCTAACCAAACTTACCGAAACTAGTGGAAATATAGATCAAGAATATCAATTGAATTATTATCAAAAAGAAAACCTACCCGGTTTTAATGATGGATATCAAGATAGTGCATGGGGTTATAATAGTGGTATAAATTTGGGTTTACTAAGTTGCTCAAATAATACATATAATGATAATATCATTAAAACAGGTCTTCTTTCATCAATAGAATATCCTACTGGTGGTGTTAAAGAATTTGAATTTGAGCATAACACATATTCATATTTTCAAGATGATCTTATTGATTATGATGACTACATAGAAAATCCTAGAAATACAGAAATAGTATCTCAATTTACAGATGATTTGACATATACCAATGGTTCATCACCTGTGGAATTATTAATTGACACGTTTACTTTAGATTTTGAACAAGAAATACATATTTCTTCTTGGGTTACTGCTTCTCCAAGTCAATACTTAAATGAGCATAGAATAAAAATATCTCAAGCTAATAATCAAGGTAGCTCATTCTTTTTTGATTTAAATGAACAATGCCAGAGCTCGACTAATCTTTCAGCGGGAAATTATACCATGTCGTTAGTGCCAACTGAAAATTTACTTTTGGATCAATATTCAATAACAGGAGATTATAGAGTTTCTTTTGTAGAGGAAAAAGCAACTATAAAACAAGAAATGATAGGCGGAGGTGTAAGGATAAAGGAGATTAGATTCAAGGATGATATCAACACCCTCAATTTATCTAAAAAAATACTTTACGAATACAAAGATGAAAATAACAGTAATCTTTCTTCAGGAGTTATTGATTCGAAAGCTGATAAGCTTGACCGAAAATATATTAAAAACACATCTCGTTTTGTGTTTGGTAATACTCTAAATAATTGTGGTGCTTTTTTAGTACAAAATATTCAATATCAAGTTACAGAAAACAGTTATAATGTAGAACTCTCTCAAGGAAGTTATGTAGGGTATGAACATGTAAAAGTGACAGAAGAAAATAATGGGTATAAAACTTATTCTTACACATCACCTGCGTTATATCCAAGTCCTTTAGGTACGTTTTCCTATGAAATTCCTAGACCAAAAGAAAATATAGATTATAAAAGAGGCCTTTTATTGGAGGAAAAAATATTCAATCAAACAGGTGAGATTTTAAAGGAAGTTAGTTATAAAGATATTAATAATGAACCTAATTATGAGTTTGCAGAAACACTACTTTTTAAAGATAGATCTGTCTTTAAGCCAAATTGTGAATATCTTCAGTTTTATGATTTATATACATTTTATGAGAGTGGTACTGTGCAACTTCATGTACCTTCGTCAACAAGCGGAAATTGTTCACAGCCGAGTTACTCTCCAACTCCATGTGGTGCATTTCCAGTATTTACTGCAGACTTTAATTCCGGTTGGGCAAAGCTTAAGGGTTCTACAACCAAAGAATACTTCTACGACACTTTAGGTACCCAAAGCGTCAAAGAAACGCGTCAAGTCTTTACTTACAACTCTGATAATTATCAAATAGCAACTCAAGATACCTATTATGATATAAAAGGTGTTGACGAACATTTAGAGACTAAATATTATTATCCTGTTGGTCCTTCACTAAATAGTAATTCTACAGCCGTTAAGAATACTCTTGTTGCAACAAATAAAGTTACTGAAATTTTAGAATCCCAATCTTTTAGAAACAGTAACAAAATCAGTGAGACGCATAATATTTATGACGATTTTGATGCTAGTGCCAACGATTTAATGTTACCAAAAGAAATTAGGGTTGGTAAAAGCACATTAACACCAGAAACTCGTGTAGAATTCTTAAAGTACGATAGCTATGGTAATCCTACTGAGGTCAAAAAGACAAATGGTACATCTATCATATATGTTTACGGCTTTAACGGCTCACTGCCTGTAGCTAAGATTACCAATGGCAATTATACTACTGTTCAAAATACAGTGGGCAATACGCTTAATGTAGCGACTAACCTTACAACCACTCAAGAAAACACTCTAAGGTCTTCTCTCCCAAATGCGATGATATCCTTTTACAGGTATGACCCACTAAAAGGCGTAATAAGTACTATAGATGACAAAGGCTACGAAACGACCTATGAATATGACGAATTTAACCGTCTTAAAGTAGTTAAAGATGCCCAAGGCAACATCTTAGGCGAGAATAGTTACCATTATAAAAATCAATAAATATAATAGATATGAAATTAATGTATACAAGCATTGTACTGCTACTATTGGTTATAGCACCATTAAATGAAGTGAGTTCTACATTTACACTTAATTGTAGTAATACCGAAGTCGATAATGTTTCTTCTAATGTTGTTTCAACAATAGAGGTATTAGATGATACTGTTGTTTGGACACAGTTTCAGACGACAGAGGACATACCATCAAGCTTTGATATTGTATCCACTTCAGGTAGTTGGGATGCTACCAACTCTACTGGACAGTTAAGCTATATACTTAACCAAGATGGCTATCAAGCAGACTTTAGTGTTACAGGAACCAACTCAGGGATAAGTGCACAGTTTGTGTTTCATATTTCGGATACACAACAAGAGACTTACAATTTCTTGGTTAGTAGCATCACTTATTAATTAAATTCATTTCAAGTTATGTCAAGCATAAAATCACGTACATTAAATAAAACAATATTTCTTTTTTTAATAGGCTTATCTTTTGGGTTTTCGAGTTTTTCCCAAAATATAACAGGTACCACTAATCCATCTTTAAACAGTTCAGAGACCTATTTATTCAACGATGGTAATCTATGGCCTTACTTTAATTGGCAGGTTGTAGGCGGTACAGTGACATCCTCAGGACTTCAGTCAGGCACTACATACTATGCTGTTGTCAACTGGACAACTTTAGGAGCTGGTTCAATAACAGCAAGACGTAAGGGTATTGTGTTAGGAACACTCAGTGTTACAGTAGCCAATGGCGGAGGTGCACCAGTATGCGCAGATACTAATTTAAGTAATAATGAGAATTATGTACATACCTTAGCACCTCGAATAGCAACAACCAATACAAGTGGCTTATCTAATGATCAAAAGATAGAATCGGTAACTTACTTTGATGGATTAGGCAGAGCAAAACAATCGATAGGGATACGCGCAGGTGCAGGATGTGAAGATATTATTACTCATGTAGCTTATGACCAATATGGTAGAGCAGAAAAAGAGTACCTACCATTTGCACAAGGTAATAATGGCGGAGCACAACACAGCAATGCATTAAGTGCCACCAATACGTTTTATAACACTACAAAATATGAGAATACACCAAACCCATTCTCAGAAAAGGAGTTTGAGGCATCACCATTAAACCGAGTATTTAAGCAAGCAGCACCTGGTCAAGATTGGGCGATGGGTAGTAGTCATGAGATAGAACTCGATTACCAAACAAATGGTATTGATGAAGTGAGACGCTATAAAGTTAGTACATCTTTACATGTTTACAATAGAGCTAAAACATATAATCCATCTTTAATTTCAGACGGTTATTATAACCCAAGTGAGCTTTATAAATCTATTACAAGAGATGAGAATCATACAGTTGGTGACAATTATAATCATACTACAGAAGAATTTAAAGATGCCGAAGGACGTGTTATTTTAAAACGTACTTACAATAATAATGAGACTCATGACACTTATTATGTCTATGATGATTTTGGAAATCTCACCTATGTGTTACCACCAAAGGTAGATACTAGTAATGGGGTTTCTTCTTCAGAACTTGACGATTTGAGCTACCAATACGTCTATGATTACAGAAACAGATTGGTAGAAAAGAAAATACCAGGAAAAGGTTGGGAGTATATTGTGTATAATTTATTAGACCAGCCAATACTTACTCAAGACGCAAACCAAAGAGCGAAAAGTCCTGATGAATGGCTATTTACTAAGTACGACGCTTTTGGACGTATAGCTTACACTGGACTAGTAAAAAGTAATACAGCGAGGCATGTAATTCAAAACTCTGGTGATAATCCTAATCATATGCATTACGAAACCAGACGCACCGAGCATAATGTATTAGGTACATTAATGAATTACACACATGATGCGTTCCCTGTTTCTGGAGTAGTTGCGATATACACAATTAATTACTACGACGACTATGCTTTTGACAAAGATGGTGGTAACTCAGAAACGGCATACGGTGTTACGCCAATCACTAGTGTTACAAACTTAGCAACTGGCAGTAAAGTTAGAGTACTAGGCACAAGTGATTGGATAACTTCTGTGACGTATTACGATGATAAGGCACGACCAATTTACGTCTACTCCAAAAACAATTATTTAGATACCACAGACAAAATAAAGAGTGACCTTACATTTGATGGCACAGTGACTGAAACCACAACCTCACATGCAAGACAAGGCTTTAGTACAATCACCACAGTAGATAGCTTTACCTATGACCATATGAATCGTCTCATTGACCAACAGCAAACCATTAATGGTTCTGCAGCAGAAGTAATTGTTGAGAACACCTATGATGAGCTTGGACAATTAGAAAGCAAAGGTGTTGGAGGTACCACAGCACAAACGCGTTTACAAACTGTAGATTACAAATACAATATCAGAGGTTGGCTTAAAGAGATTAACGATGTGGCTAATATGGGTAACGATCTCTTTAGTTTTAAGTTGGGCTATAACGAAGGTGCAAACCCACTATTCAATGGTAACATTTCTCAAACGCAATGGCGTTCAAACAATACAGATAACACATTAAAAGGTTACACATACCAATACGATGCGCTTAACAGAATTATCAATGCTACAGACAATACAGGGAAGTTTAATCTCGACTTGGTGAGTTATGACAAAAATGGAAACATTGACCAACTGATACGAAAAGGAGCTGTAGTTAACCAACCTGTTTTATCTAACAATAGCCATTTTAATACAATGGATAACCTTATTTATACCTATAGCGGAAATAAATTGACTAAGGTTTTAGATAACGGTAATGACAACTATGGGTTTATAGATAGTGCAGTTAATGACCAAGACTATTGGTACGATTCTAATGGTAATATGACAAAGGATGATAACAAGGGTATTACAAATATTACATACAACCATCTTAACTTACCAACCAGCGTTTCGATAAACGGTAATGGTAATAACGGAACAATTACGTACATTTACGATGCAACTGGTGTAAAACAAACAAAGACGGTGAGTAACGGAGCTACGACATACTATTCAGGTAACTATATCTATGAGAATAGTACGCTTAAGTTTTTCTCACATCCAGAAGGATACATTGAGCCTAATGGAAGTAATTTTGACTATGTATACCAGTATAAAGATCATTTAGGAAACATAAGATTGGCTTATTCTGACAGTGACAATAACGGATCTGTTAACAGCTCTGAAATTATAGAAGAAAACAACTACTATCCTTTTGGACTTGAACACAAAGGATACAATAATGTCGTGAATGGTAGAGAACACAACTACAAATACAACGGAAAAGAACATCAACAAGAATTAGGTTTAAATTGGTACGATTATCAAGCTCGAAATTATGACCCAGCTTTAGGACGTTGGCACGTTATTGACCCATTAGCTGATGAATTTTACGATTGGTCACCATATACTTATGCTTTTAATGACCCTATTAGGTTTGTTGACCCTGATGGAATGGCACCTGATGACATAGTTTTAAGAGGTAAAAATAATTCAAGTGTCACAATAAAAACAGATTTGATAAATGTTGATGTCAATGTTGGTGGTATTGTAGGAGATTTAGGAGGTAATTATTCTTTTGAAGGTGATGATATTTTAGTTGCAGGATTAGATATTGTAGGTATTGCTGACCCAACTGGTGTTGCAGATATAGCTTCTGCCAGTATTGAAGCTAAAAACGGAAATTGGGGCGGAGCTATTTTAAGTGGTTTAGGTGTTATACCATATGTTGGAGATATAGGAAAAGTTGGTAAAATTGGTAAACACGTTAAAACAATTAATAAAGCTATTGATGGTGCTAAAGCTGTAAATGGTAATTCCAAAGCGAGTAAAAAAGCACAACACGTATATGAAATAGTAAATAATACCACAAAAAATGTAGAGAAAGTAGGTATAAGCGGTGGAAAAATATCTAAAGCAGGTAACTCATATCGAGCAACAAGTCAAGTAAATAAACTCAATAAGGCAGGCGGTAATTATTCTTCACGTATTGTAGAAAAAATATCTGCTGGTAAAGGAGCAAGACAAAAGGCTTTAAATGCAGAAAAAAGAGTTACTAATGCTAACAAAAAGACTTTAAATCCATTAATACATAAAAGACCAAAAGCAAACTAATTATGAATTTGAATTATATATCATTGGGTTTAGATTACAACACTTACATTGGTGTTGATAATGAGCTTCGTTATGATTTTCAACAACATATAGATTTTATTAACGATTATTTTTCAAAAGCAATTAGAAAAGATAAGTTTAAAACTGATGGCACATTCAATATGATTAACGTTGCTTTATCGGAGTTTGAGTTAAAAACATCATCTATTGTGCCTTCTAACGTATTGCAAGTACATTTAGATTTTGATAAGTCGAAATATAAAAAGGCAAAAAAAACAAACGACTGTAGTTATTATTTAGAATTACTTGAAAAAGGTTTTAAAAAAGCTCACAAGTTTAAATCCATACCGTTAGATAATCTTTTGAATTTGATAGAGGAATTTAAAAAAGGAGATTGTTTAAATAAATGGGTTCACAAGAAAAAACGTTTTAAAGGAGATGATTTAGAAATTATACTAACTTGTGAATTAACTACTAACTGTTTTCAATTGTGGTTAACTGCAAATAAAATAAGCACTAAAGAAGAGCTGATAAATGGAGTTATAATGAGAACAGAAACAGGAACTTCAATTCACGAAGGAATGTTTAAAAACATTATAATTGATAAAGATATTATAATAACTGACAAGAGTGATAGCCCAAGAGTAATAGTAAATAAACAGGCTGTATTTAAAAGGGAGTTATTATTTGAAATAAACGGTGATTCTGAAATAAAAGAAATATTATCGTATGAATTATAAGTAACAAGAATTAATGTAAAGCCACAACGAAAGTTGTGGTTTTTTTATTTATAAGCTAAACGAGTTTTAGCATCACGAAGTAAAGCATCAAGATTATAAAGGATAGCTTCTTTATCCTGCTCTGCTACGTCCAAAGCACTTTTAAAATAACGTGTCCCTTAAATGGGAATAGATATAGAAACACCTGTTGATTCAGGTGTTTTCTGTTTATACTAACTAAGTACATATTTTACAGCTGCTATTTTTATTCAGCTTAATTCTTAGATCTTTTTGTTCTTTAAAACCCAATTTATATTGGTTAAAATTTGTGATTTTCCCTGAGTACGTTTCTAATGGCGTATTTCCTCCCAAAGATTTTTGTGGTCTTTTACTGTTATATGTTTCTACAACCTGTACAAAAATATTAGCTAATTGTTTTTTTGAGTTTATGTTTTTTGGGTAAAGAAACTGGTGCTTCAATATTTTATTTAAAGCTTCTATCATTGAGTTAGAATATAAAACATCGCGCTGCGCAATGATATGTTTGTGAGGAAATACTATATTATTTAAAAATGAGAATACATTACTATTTATATTTTCTGTACCTGCATCTGTAACCAATTCTAATTTATCTGGTTTGTATCGTTTTGTAGCTTCTCTTAATATATTTGCTAGTGCTTTTCCAGAATTTGATGTTTCAATTTTATAACCTAGTATATACTTTGAGTAATGATCCATTAGTATATGTATATAGTGTTTTTTACCATCTCCTGTTTTAAAGATAGTTACATCGGCACACCATTTTTCATTTGGTTGCTTAGTAATAAGTGGATTATAATCATTGCTTTTTTTTCGTTTTGGTTTGTTAGCAAAACCCAATAACCTGCAATAATTATAAAAAGTACTATCGCAACACTTAAGTGCATTATCTCTAACTGCTTTAATGTATACAGATGCTTTTGACCAAAACTGATAATCTTTATGAGTCATATAAGATTTAATCACTTCAACTTCTTTTGGTAGCAATTGATTTGGAAAACGTTTGCTACATCTACTATAATATGAGCTATCACATTTATGGATGACTATAGATTTATAATTCTGGTATGTGCTACGAGAAATGCCAAACAGTTTTAATGCACTTTCTATAGGAATGCTCTCCTTTACTTGTTCTATAGTATTTACAATAATAGCTTTGTTATTTTTTATAGATTTTTTTAATGGTTTTGCATTATCTGTAATGTGATTAAATGCATCGATGAGTCTAAAATAATTTTCATTTAACTGTTTTATCCTTGAGGACTGACAGAATCGTTTTATTAAATCTAACTCTTGTTTTAATAGCTCGTTAAGTTCTGAAAACTCGTATTTATCTTCAGGCTCATGTTTCCACCTCGATATGTTACTACTTGGTAATTGAGAATATTGTTCTCTTGTCAAAATAGATTCTAATATTCCTAAACGTGCTAAATGTTTTACAGATGTATCCCATGATTTTCGCATTGTATTTATTTTTTAAAATGAGCCAACCAATAAAAAATAGATACTTGTAATATCACAAGGTATTTCCCTTTGTCTTGCAAGGGAAACATCGTATCAAAACAAAGGGAAAACCACAATACATGACGATTGAAATGTATTAAATTTCTTCTTTAAAAGATAAATACAAATGAGAATACGTTTTCTTTTTCTTTGCTCACTTTTAGTATTAGTGTCTTGTGAAGAAATTATTGAGGTAGAGGATATTTCCCAAGCACAAATAGATATTTTGGCACCAACAAATGATGCTGTTTTAAACACGACTCAATTAAGATTTTCGTGGCAAGACTTAGAGTTTTCAGAATACTACAGATTACAAGTAGCGACACCTAATTTTTTAGAAGCTATACAAATTGTAGAAGATACTTTAATCTCTACTACTGAGTTTAATAAAATCTTACAAGTAGGAGATTATCAGTGGCGTATTAAGGCTATTAATTCAGCTTATCAAACACAATATCAAACCCAATCTTTCAGCATTGAAGAATAAGAAAAAGACATATGGACTTTTAGTATTGGTTATCGCAGTTTGGGGCTACATTGGGTATTATGTGATGACATCATTAGACCCTTCATTACCTGATTATACAGAATCTAAAATAGCATTTAAGGATGATTTTGTTTTTAATAATTCCTTTGAGAAATTCTCAATTCAAAGAGTAAATAGAGACCCTTTTTTAGGTACGGTAGAGACTCCTATATCTCAAAAAACAAATACACCAAAAATAAAAAAGCAAATGTCTTGGAAACCTATTAGTTATTTAGGTATGATAGCTAATGACACTAATAAGGATAAAGTGTTTATCCTGTCAATAGCTAATCAACAAGTATTACTAAAACAAGGACATACTCATGATAGTGTAAAAGTTATTAGAGGAAATGCTAAGAATATTACACTGAGGTACAAAGACAATACCAAAAGTTTTAAACTAAAGACATGATAAGTCCAAAAAAGCTAAACGCTGGTTCTCTGCAATTGGTAACCTTTGTGATTGTTGTTATAGCATTGTTGTTAGGATGCTTTATTCTTTTGGTGCATACTCAGAAACAGTATAGAGTCAAAACCTATCTACTAAAAGACACTATACAAAATACTGACAAGGGAATTTTATATGTTTTAGAGCATAACAATATTAACCAAGATAGTTTAGAGATTGTTACAGATGAGAATTTAAGTCTAAAGTTAAAAACAGAACTTTGGGGTACTTACCAGAAAGTAGGTGTTGTATCTAAGCTTAAAAATTTTAAATACAAAAAAACCGCACTTATCGGCGCAAAGCAAGAAATTGATAATACTGTATTGTATCTAAAAGATAATAACAAGCCTTTAGTGCTTGTTGGAAACACCAGAATTAAAGGAAATAGTTCTTTACCAGAGCAAGGCGCAAAATCTGGAAATATTTCTGGTATCTCTTTTAATGGAAATCGATTTATAGAAGGTAAAGTAGATATTAGTAAGCAGTTTCCTAAACTTAGTTTTCAGACACGTAGTTATATTCAGAATATTCAGTCAATATACGATTCTGATAAAAGTTTAGAGAACTTCAAAATCAAACTTGGAAGCTCAGTTTCAAACTCTTTTGAGAATGAAACCTTGGTTAGTGTAAGTTCTGATGCCATTTACCTCGAAGATATTTCTCTAATTGGTAATCTCGTTATTCAGTCCTATTCGAAAATTGTAGTAAGTAATACGGCTAAGCTTAAAGATGTGATTCTTATTGCACCTAAAATTGAAATTGAAGACAATACAACAGGAAGCTTTCAATCTTTTGCAACTGACCATATTTTAGTTGGTAATGGTTGTAAACTCCAATATCCATCGGCATTAGCATTGGTAAAACCATTTACAGATACGTTTCAAGAAGAACATAAAATTCTGATAAATACTGGTTCTAAATTACAAGGAAGCATTATTCTATTGGGAAGAAAAGAAAGAAATAACTACAATCCTCAGATAGTTATAAACCCAGAAGTAACTGTTGAAGGTGAAGTATACTGTGAACAAACTTTGGAATTAAAGGGTAAAGTATATGGGTCGGTATTTACAGATAGTTTTATCGCTATTGCTAATGGGTCTTATTATCAAAACCATTTATTAGATGCAGAGATAAATAGCGCTGAGTTAGAAGATGAATACATCGGTTTGCCATTAGTTAATACAAAGAAAGGAGTTGCTAAATGGTTGTATTAAAAAAAATAAAAGCATCTACTTTGATGGAGACTTTAGTAGCGACAGTGCTCATTGTTGTAGTTTTTATGATGGCTAGTCTTATTTTAAACAATACGTTTTCTAACCAGATAAAAAACAATAACCATCAGTTGAAAAATTATATCTATGAGTTGGAGTATATGTATGTTTCAGACAAAATAAGTTTACCATATAATTCTGAATACAAAGATTGGTCTATATCTGTTTTTAAAAACATAGAATCGTCTGAGGTAATTATTTCTGCAATACAAAATGTAACAAAGAAAGAGCTAAAGCAAGTTATATATGCACATTGATAAAAAAATACCATCAATGACTATTAATGAAATGCTAGTGGTTATTATTATATCGACCATAGTCGTTGGTATGGCATTTTCTGTGTTGCGTATGGTTCAGCAACATATGTGGTCCATTGAAAAATATATTTCAAAAAATAGAACTATAACAAGCTTAGAGCAATCACTTTGGATTGATTTTAATAGATATAGTTCTATAAACTATAACAGTGAAAAATCTACATTGTTCTTTAAATCTGAGTTAGATTCAGTTACTTATAGATTTGATACTGAGTTAGTAGTTAAAAACAGAGATACTTTTAGGCTAGCAACAAAAACTAAACACTTATTTTTTGATGGTAATCGAATAGAATCTGGTAAGATAGATGCACTTAAATTAATCCTAGAAAAAACACCTATTGAAAAATCACTTTTTGTATATAAACGAAAAGATGCACACCAATTTATGAACTAATGGCATTTGATTTAACCAAAATAGAAAAAAGAGAATCTATAGCGGTAGCTAAAGACAAACCTTCTATTCTCGAAAAAGAAATAGTAGTTTTTAAAAAACCTTTTTCAAATAAAATTAAAGAAGATTTTTATACAGAATTAAGTGTGTTATTAAAAGCAGGAGTTAACCTTAAAAACGCGCTAGAATTACTTTTAAACGCACAAAAGCAACAACAAAATAAAGATGTTGTAAAAACGATACTTACAGCAATTATATCCGGAGAGAGTTTATCTCAATCTGTGAAGAATCTTAAACCTTTTTCAAGGTATGAATACTATTCTTTAAAAATAGGAGAGGAGACAGGTAGGACTGCTGAAATTGCTGAGCAACTTGGTGATTTCTTCTCAAGAAAAAATGAACAACGTAGACATCTCGTCAATGGTCTGACTTATCCTGCAATAATTTTAATTACAGCTCTATTGGTTGTTGTATTCATGCTACAATTTGTAGTGCCTATGTTTCAAGATATCTTTAAACAACAAAATGTGGAGTTACCAGGGATTACAAATTTTGTTGTGTCACTCTCTAATGGTATACAAGATTATGGTTGGATTATACTAGTTGGATTCTTTGGAATACTTGTTATAGCTAAACTTTTAAAAAATAACATTAGATATTTAAGACTAAAAGACAAAATACTAAGCAAAATTCCATTTGTTGGTGATTTTATAAAAACTGTATATCTGTCTCAATTTACCCAAGCAGTAGCACTTTTAACCGCATCTAAGGTGCCAGTTGTAAATAGTATAAAGCTAGTCAAACAAATGATAGCTTATCAGCCCTTAATTCAATCTCTAGAAGTTGTTGAACTAGAACTTTTAAAAGGGAATACATTAAGTAAAAGTCTATCTGAACACAAACTCTTTGATGATAAGATGATAGCATTAGTTAAAGTTGCTGAAGAGACAAACCAAACCAAGTTTATATTTAATAGATTAAATCAACAATACAACACCAAAGTACAACAACGGTCTAAGTTATTATCTACAGTTTTAGAACCATTCATTATACTTGTTGTTGGTGTTTTTGTTGGGTTTATTTTAGTAGCAATGTATTTACCAATGTTTAGACTAAGTAGTGTTATTGGGTAGCAAATTGGTTATTAGTTAAATCAAAAAGTAAATTGTTTTATGTTATCTCAATATTAAAAACATATTGTAATAAGTAGTTATCAGCTTCCTCTTCACGTATTAACAAATCAGTTTGTTGTTGATTAAGACTTTTATGTTTTGCAACAAAAAAACTTTTGTTGTTGCTGTTGTTAAGACCTCTAAAGTCAAGCTCTTTAATGGTTTTGGTGAACTTGGCGAAGTAAGTTTTTTTATGTTGTTGCAAACAATTGTGTTGTAATTCAAAAAAAGGAAGTAATTCTGGATAGTAATTGTCTAATGTTCTTGAGTTAGAGTCCTCTTGTAGATATTCTATCATTATTTTAGTATAGTCAACCCAAGCTAAAAGTTCTTTTGAATAGCTGTCTAATAAAAATTCAAAAGCTTTATCGTTTAGCAAAGCCTTTTGTTGCAACAACAAAAAAATGTTGTTTTGTAGAATTTTTTCTTTCTCGAGTAACTTTATTTGATATAAATTATTGTCTATATGCCTTATAGAGTCATCTACATTCAGTATAACGATGCTATCAATAATACGGGTAACTTTTAATCCAGAGTAATTCGTATTCTCTAATTGGTCTAATAGTTGGCTAGGAATAAAAAACAAAAGAGGTTTTCTAATGCTATTCAACAATTGTTGCATTATCGTATTTGTATCGTTATTGTTTGTAGCCATATTTAATCAAATAATTCAGAATAGTCGGCTGGTAGTTCCGCATCTATGTTTCGCAGGTATTTTTCTAAAGCATCCATAGTGATATGACCAGTAATCTGCATCAATTTACTTTTGGCCTCGTTAGGAGTCATACTTTTGACTAACTTTCTATAAAGTTTTGTGATAAAAGTATGTCTAAAACTATACAATCCGTAATTATTATCAAATCCAAAGTAATCCTTGACTTTTTCTTTATATTTTTTACTAAAATAATCTCTTCTATTCGTCAGTTTGATATCCCAATAACCTCCAATTTTATTTGGAGTAAATAACAACTGGTTTTTATCTAGCTTCGATATGTCGGGTAGCTCTTTAAATAGAATATCTGGGATTAATTTTGTTTTTAGAGTTTTGTTTTTTGCTTTAACTGTTAATGTTTTTTGATTAAAATTTATATCGCCAATTGTTAGCCTGCATATTTCAATAGGTCTTAAAAAACCATATGAAATAAATTTTATAAACAACAACAATACTTTATCCTTTTGTTGTAAGTGCTCAAAAATTTCCTTTTGCTCTTTTTCAGTATATGATTTGTTTCTTGTTGGTTTTGTTTTGATAATATTTATTGAGCTAATAAAATTATCATCTACAATATCATTATCCTTGAGTGTTTGGAATATACTAGATAAGACAGCTCTATTATTGTTTCTATTTCTTGCTGAGGTATTAAATTGAACATTATTTAAGTACTCAACAACAATTTTTCTATCAATTTGATTAATTGTTGCAATACTTTTTTTGTTCTCGCTAAGCCATTCCTTAAAATTACTTAGCCGATTTTTATAATCAGCAAATGTTTTCTCTGCAACAATATTATATTTTAGTTTAAGTGCCTTTTCAAATGCTTCAGAATAAGTTATAATACTATTATCAATAGAAGTAACTGTTTTCTTTTTTTTTGTTTTTCTATTAGTATTCTCTGACACATCAGGATTAGAATTTTTTAATCTTTTCTTATATAATTCAATATTATTTGAAAATGGATTAAAACCTTCTTGCAATAATTTGATTAATCTTTTTTTGTAAAGATTAAGTAGTGTATATCGTTCTTCTTTTGTTTTATAGCGGTTAGCTTTCCCATAAATGTTCTTAACCCGTTTTAACTTTCCAGTTTCAGGATGACGATAAGAGAAATACACATACCAACGCTTAGATAAATCTCCATTAGCATCAAAAATTTTTGGTGTAGAAAAAAGTGGTTTGTGTTCCAAATTGTGTTCTAAATCGTGTTCATTTAAAACATCTAAGGTAATTAATTCAAAAATATTGTACATAAAAAAAGGTTTAGTGTGAACTAAACCTTTTGTTTATAACATATTTTAAAAAGTAGCGAGAACGAGATTTGAACTCGTGACCTCCGGGTTATGAATCCGACGCTCTAACCAACTGAGCTACCTCGCCGTAAATTTTTATGCAAAAGCTAATCTTAAGCGGCTGCAAATATAAAAACAAATTCTTCTACAGCAAACATTACTTTCCAAAAAAATAAATTTAGTTTAATGTTTTAATCTCCACTAATATTATATATATTGAGCAAATAATTATTTATTTATGGACGACAAAGTTAAGTACGAATTAGAATTTCCTATACACGCATCACCAGCTATGTTATACACACATATATCTACACCATCTGGTTTGTCAGAGTGGTACGCAGATAATGTTAATAGTAGAGGAGAGTTGTTTACTTTTATTTGGGATGGCAGCGAAGAACAAGCTAAACTTCTCAATAAAAAAAGCAACGAGCGTGTAAAATTTCGTTGGCTAGAAGATGAAGAAGAAGGATTTTCATGTTATTTCGAAATTCGTATTCAAGTCGATGAAATTACAAAAGATGTATCTTTAATGGTAACAGATTTTGCAGATGAAGACGAAGTTGAAGAATCTAAAATGCTTTGGGAGAATATGATAGGTAGTCTTAAGCAAGTTTTAGGCTCGGCCTAAATTTTATGACTTACAAATAGTATCTTTGTCCCGTATTTATTTCGGGATTTTTTTATGGTAAATTTTAACGGCAAATTATTAAATAATTCAGAGGCTAAAATAGATATCTCTAATCGAGGCTATAAGTATGGTGATGCTCTTTTTGAAACCATCAGAGTTGTAAGCGGAAAAGTTTTATTTCTTGAAGACCACTATTTTAGATTAATGGCATCTATGCGCATCATGCGTATGGATATACCTATGAATTTTACAATGGAATTTTTTGAAGAAGAAATCATAAAAACTGTAAAAGCTAACGAATTTTCTGGAAATTCAGCTAGAGTTAGACTTAACGTAGATAGAGGTGAAGGTGGAAAATACATACCTAATCAAAACGCAAATGTCAATTTTAATATAGTTGCCGAAACTTTAAATAACCCTTTTTACCAGACCAATAATTTCAAAGATTACATTGTAGACTTATATAAAGATTTTTATGTAGCACCTGGACTACTTTCTGGTCTAAAGTCAAATAATAAAGCAATACAAGTAATTGGTAGTATTTACGCTAAAGAAAATGGATGGAATAACTGTTTGGTTTTAAATACTAACAAAAGTATTATAGAGGCTTTAAATGGAAATTTATTTTTGGTTAAGGGCGAAAATATTAAAACGCCACCATTAGAAGATGGATGTCTCAAAGGCGTAATGCGTAAGCAAATTTTGAGCTTACTTCAAAATAATCCAAATTATAATATCGAAGAAGCTTCAATTTCTCCTTTTGAACTCCAGAAAGCAGATGAATTATTTATTACAAATACGATTGTAGGTATACAGTCTATTGGTCAATACCGTAAAAAGAAATATAATAATACAGTAGCTGAAGATATTTTAAAAAGTCTAAATGTAAAATTAAGATTGGGCTAGTTGTAGCTAGGATTTTCAGGTGCATTTGACCAAATGGAATATTCCCCACCCATTTCTAGCATTTTTTCTTTCCAAAATTCATTACAACACTTAGATATGAGTTTGTTATTGTAAGTGTTTTTTGAAACTACCCAAGCACGGGAATCTAATTCATCGTTGAGTTGCTTTTCTTCCCAACCAGAATATCCAAGGAAAAACTTAATATCCTCACATGTTATTTTTCGAGTATTGATAAGCTCTAATACGGTGCCAAAATCGCCACCCCAAAAAATACCTTGAGAAATTTCTATGCTATTTGGTATTAAATCTGGTGATTTGTGTATAAAATAAAGATTATCCTGTTCTACAGGACCACCATTATATACAGGGAATTCAGACTCTGTACCTTCAATTATATCTTTGAGATTATAATCTAATTTTTTGTTTAATATAAAACCTACGGAACCCAAATCGTTATGGTCCGCCAAAAGTACGACAGCTCTATTGAAAGATAAATCTCCAATAATAGATGGTTCTGCAATTAATAAACTTCCTTTTTCTGGCTTTTTCACGGTTGGTTTCGTAGTTATACTATACTAAAAATAGCGATATTTTTTTTATAAGCAATTAATTATATATCAAATTTATGCAAACAAAAAAGCCTACTTAAAAAAGTAGGCTTTAATATCGTAAACAAATTAAGCTTAGTTTACAGCATCACTTAAGTCAGAACCTGCCTTAAATTTTACTACATTTTTTGCTTTAATTTTTATTGTTTTTCCTGTTTGTGGATTTCTTCCGTCTCTTGCAGCTCTACGAGTAACTGACCAAGAACCAAAACCTACTAAAGATACGCGGTTACCTTTTTGTAAAGATCCTTCGATATCGATTAATAATCCGTCTAATGCTTTCTTAGCTGCAGCTTTTGTGATACCTGCATTTTCAGCCATGTTGTTAACTAAATCTGTTTTGTTCATAAAATGTTAAATTTAAATTATTAAATGTTTGGATTCTAACATAAATGTTAAAACCAATAACAAATTTATACGTATAATCCACTCATGCAAGGAAAACCCTAGTAAATACGCGGTTTTGTTGATAACTCGACCGATTTGTTAATAAAGGTGTGCATTTTATCGATGTTTTCTCGAATCCTAATGAGAATAAGGGTTTAGAGCATTTTTGCATTTTTATTAAATTCAAAACCATTTAATAATGATTTTGCATCCATTTTTCGCTTATTAGGTAGTTGTAATTCTTTGATATTAATGAATCCATTTTTACAGGCTACTTTTATTTCATTATCAGAAATTTTTATTGTGCCATTTTCATAATTGTGCAATTCTTCAATCTTTGAAACACCATAAACTTTTACAGAAATTTTTTCGTCTTCCGCATTGTTCAAATAACACCATGCAGTAGGAAAAGGATTTAATCCTCGAATCTTATTATATATAAGGTCTAAATTCTGATTCCAGTCAATTTTACAATTATCTCGATTTAGTTTATAAGCTGTTTTTAAATCTTCACTTTTTGGTTGTATTGTTGTTTCAACCTTATCGTTTTCGATAAGTCTAACTGTTTTAATAACTAAATCGCTTCCTATATCCATTAATTTATCATGAAGTTTACCCACAGTTGCATCTTTAGCTACATCTGTTTCTTTTTTCATTATAATTGCACCAGTATCTATTTTCTCATCGATAAAGAATGTTGTAACACCAGTTTTTTCTTCACCATTAATAATAGCCCAATGTATTGGTGCAGCTCCACGATAGTTTGGTAGAAGTGAAGCATGTAAATTAAAGGTGCCGTATTCTGGCATATCCCAAACTACTTTTGGTAACATTCTAAAAGCAACTATTATTTGAAGATTTGCTTTTAATGAAGTTAATTCTTCAATAAACTCTTCAGATTTAAGATTTGTAGGTTGCATGATTTTCAAATCGTTTGCTAATGCAAATTCTTTAACTGCAGATGATTTTAGTTTTCTGCCACGACCTGCAGGTCTATCAGGTGCAGTTATAACACTAACAACATTATAATTATGGTCTAATAGATTTTTTAAAGTCGCGACAGCAAAATCTGGCGTTCCCATAAAAACAATTCTTAAATCTCTCTTTTTTGTCATTTTAGCTTGTAAGTATTTGTAGGTGTAACTATAATTGTTTCATCTTTAGTGAGCAAAGATAATACTTGTAAAAGTTCTGCTTGGCTACATTCTATATGGTGTAACAAGTCTCTAGAAGATCTATCTTTTTCTTTTAATAATAATAAAATTCTTTCCTCTATAGATTTTATTGAGGTTTTAGTCGAAGTTTTTTGTTTTGATAAACAAACTGAGCAGATACCACAGTTTTCTGTAGATGTTTCATCGAAATAACTTAATAATTGAATGCTTTTGCAGATTGTATCATTGTTAGTATAATCGACAACGCTCTTTATTTGACGTTTTTTCTGAGCCTGCTGTTGTTCTATAATACCAATTATTGGATTAATAGTTTTTTCGTCTTCTCTTGGTTTTATGAATGTAATTTCAGAATCTGTATTGGCGATATTAAGTTCTATAATATTGTGTCGTTCCAAATCTTTTAAAATAGCAATGATTTGTTTGGAATTGGTTTCAGCTTTATTAGCTACCAATTCAACATTAATTTTTGTTGGATAATCTATTATACCTCCATAAGTTCTCAAAAGTGCTTTTATAGCTTTGTCTTGAGATTTATTATTTTCTAAATATTTAAATATAGAAGTATTACTTACTTTAAACTGAACTGTAGTTTTATAATTAAAACGCTGGTCGAGCGAAATAATACTGTTGCTATCTAATATTCGAAGTGCATTAAAAGTAAGCGTGTTTTTTAGACCATAGATATTACAAAATGTTTTAAAGTTAAGTTGGTGTAATGTGTTTTGACCTTCACCATAAGATATCTGAAAATAACTGCATAGCTTTTTATAGACATATTTTATGGCATCGATTGAAGGTAGTGTATTTAAAAACTGAGACTTTAGTCTATCTTCATCTACATTTTTCTTCAATATTACAGCAATTGCATTTTGTCCATTTCGACCAGCACGACCGGCTTCTTGATAATAACTTTCTAAACTTTCTGGTAAATTATAATGAATAATACTCTTTACATCTGCTTTATCAATTCCCATACCAAAAGCTGTTGTAGCTACCATTATAGGTTTTTGATTGTTTGTCCATTGCTGTAAACGTTCAGTTTTTTCAACATTGGTCAAGCCACCATGGTAAAATGTTGCTTCGAACCCTTTTGAAATTAAATAGTCCGAAATGCTTATTGTAGCTTTTCTGCTTCTAGCATATATAATCGAAGCACCATTATATTGTTTTAAAAGGGTTTCTAAATGATAGTTTTTATCTTCTGTATTAATGACTTGGTAACTAATATTTTCTCGTTTAAAAGATCCTTTAAAAACCTTTGCATCTATAAAGTCTAATGCGTCGATTGTGTCTTTTACAACTTCGGCTTTTGCTGTAGCAGTCAATGCAATACAACTGACACTTGGTTGCAGTTCTCTTAATTTAGAAATTGTTTTATAAGCAGGTCTAAAATCGTTTCCCCATTGGCTAATACAATGTGCCTCATCAACGGCAATAAGATTTACGTTCATTTGCTGAATACGTTCTTGTACTATAGCTTGTTGTAAACGTTCTGGAGATAGATATAAAAACTTATAATTACCGTAAATACAATTGTCTAGTTGTGTGTCTAAATCGGCGTAAGATACCCCAGCAGAAATTGCCATGGCTTTTATACCTTTTTGTTTTAAGGTGTTAACTTGGTCTTGCATCAATGCTACTAAAGGAGAGATGACAATACATATACCAGGTTTAATTAATGCAGGAATCTGAAAACAAATCGATTTTCCGCCACCAGTTGGTAATAGTGCAAAAGTATCGTCATTATTAAGTACAGAAGTTATAATCTCTTCTTGTAATGGTCTAAAAGAGGTGTGATTCCAATAACGTTCTAATACTTCAATAGGATGCATATTACAAATCTAAAGTCTGTAATATAAAGTTAACTCTTTCTTTAACAGTCCCAAAAGGAACCTCGATTAAATTATAACCGTATTTAGTGTAGGTTTCAGCCAAATGTGTGTGTATGGTTACGGATTGTTCAAAATTTTCATAACGTTCACTATCTGGGGTAAAAATAGCTTCCCATGGTGGTAGTAAAAAGACAAGATCATATTTATGAATTTCGCAAGACTTTACGAAATGTTCAGGGTAATCATCACCGATATAATCCATGTATGCCAAAACATCCGGAATACCTCTGTCTAAAAATACAACTTCAGTCTTTTCATCGTTAGCACCTTTAAATTGCTGAGCTCGTCCTTCTAATAACTTCTCACTAAATAGAAGTGGCTCTGTTAAAAATAGCTGCTCAATTCCATCTTTTCTTGCTTGCAAAGTGATTTGTCTAGAAATTTCATCATAACACATATAACCACTGTTCTTTAGTAAGTTAATTATCGATGTTTTTCCTGTTCCTGGACCACCAGTAATAGCTATTTTTTTTGGATTCAAATCTGAAAATATTTTGTCACAAAATTCGGAATTAAAATTTAATTAAAAACTATAAACTTAAATGTATCTTTGCAGTTCAAAAATTGGTTATGAGTACATCAGATAAATCGGAAGCATTTTACAAAAAATTAAAATCTCAATTACAAGACACAGCACTTTGGCCATCGGAGTATTTGTATAAGTTTATCATAACTACAGATGCATCAAAAATTAAGAAATTAAGCAACTTGTTCAATAATCAAGGAGCTGTTATTACGACCAAAGAGTCTAAAAACGGAAAATATACAAGTGTGTCGATTAATGTTAAGATGAAAAACCCTGACGCAGTTATTTCTAAATATAAAGAAGTAGCAGAAAAAATAGAGGATGTAATTTCTCTATAATTTTGGTGTAGCTATCTAAATTTTTGTACTTTGCGACAGAACCAGTAACTACAGGTTCTGATATAATTTACTACACATTTTTACAATTTTGATAGACGATTTAGAATACAACACGGAGCGTGAGCATTTGATTATTCCAGAATATGGACGCCATCTTCAAAAGATGATTAATCATGCAAAATCACGTGAAACAAAAGAAGAACGTAACAAATTAGCAAAATCAATCATTTCGGTGATGGGTAATTTGCAACCACATTTAAGAGATGTTGCGGATTTTCAGCACAAACTTTGGGATCAACTTTTTATAATGGCAGATTTTGACATCGACGTTGATTCTCCATACGACAAGCCAGAGCGCGAAGTTTTACAGGCTAGACCTGAGCCATTAAAATATCCTCAGAATTTCCCTAAATATCGTTTTTATGGTAATAATATAAAAACTATGATTGATGTAGCTATCACTTGGGAAGATGGCGAAATGAAAGAGGCATTGACTTACACCATTGCAAACCACATGAAAAAGTGTTTCCTTAATTGGAATAAAGACACGGTTGAAGATGCTGTGATTTATGATCACCTTTTCGAACTATCAAACGGTGCTTTGAACCTTAAAGATAGCGAAGAAACGTTAAGTGATTCTAACAGTTTATTGCGAACAAAATCCAAATACGGAAATAAGAGCAATAACAACAAGAAAAATAACAACAAGAAAAAATATTCCAATAATAGAAAACGTTACTAGAAACGTATGGGAACATTTAAAATAGAAGGTGGCCACCAACTTAAAGGCGATATAACGCCTCAAGGCGCAAAAAACGAAGCATTACAAATTTTATGTGCAGTTTTATTAACTCCAGAAACGATTATTATTGATAATATCCCAGATATTGTCGATGTCAATAAGCTTATAAAACTGCTTATAAACCTTGGTGTCGAAGTCGAAAAACTAGCACCAAACAAATATTCTTTCAAAGCAGAGAATGTCAATCTTGACTACTTAGAGTCTGAAGCTTTTAAAGTCGAAGGCCGTGGACTCAGAGGTTCTATAATGATTGTTGGACCAATGCTTGGGCGTTTTGGAAAAGGATATATCCCAAAACCCGGTGGCGATAAAATTGGTCGTCGTCGTTTAGACACGCATTTTGAAGGTTTTATTAATCTAGGTGCAAAGTTTAGATATAACAGAGAAGATTATTTCTACGGTGTAGAAGCAGATGAGCTTACAGGAACATACATGCTTTTAGACGAAGCTTCAGTAACTGGTACTGCAAATATTGTAATGGCTGCAGTTTTAGCAAAAGGCGAAACAACAATTTATAATGCCGCTTGCGAACCCTATTTACAACAACTTTGTAAAATGCTTAATCGCATGGGTGCAAAGATTACTGGTGTTGGTTCTAATATGCTAAAAATTGAAGGTGTCGAAAGCCTTGGCGGAACAGAACATAGAATGTTACCAGATATGATTGAGATTGGTAGTTGGATTGGTCTTGCTGCGATGACAAAATCAGAGCTTACGATTAAGAATGTGAGTTGGGATGATTTGGGAGTAATACCAAGTGTGTTTCGTAAAATAGGTATCACAGTAGAGCGTAAAGGAGACGATATCCATATACCAGCACATAAAGATGGTTACGAAATACAAAGTTATATCGATGGTTCTATCCTAACAATATCAGATGCGCCATGGCCTGGTTTTACGCCAGATTTATTAAGTATTGTTTTAACTGTACTTATCCAAGCTAGAGGAGAAGCAGTGGTACATCAAAAAATGTTTGAAAGTCGTTTATTCTTCGTGGATAAATTGATTGACATGGGTGCAAAAATTATTTTGTGTGACCCACACCGAGCTACTATAATAGGGCATGACTTTAAATCTCAATTGAAAGCAACGACAATGACTTCGCCAGATATTAGAGCAGGAGTATCCTTATTAATAGCAGCATTGTCTGCAAAAGGCACATCAACTATTCACAATATCGAACAGATTGATAGAGGTTACGAAAACATAGATGGACGTTTAAAAGCCATCGGTGCAAAGATTGAACGTTTAGAAGGAAATTAATAATCCAATAATCTTCTGAAATCTAAAATATTACCAAAACACAAAGCCTCAAGATGTCTTGAGGCTTTTTTATGCATTGTAAAATAGGCTAGAATTTAATCTAACTGTACTAGGATAGACTTGCTTTTATTCAAACCAATATAGAAATTAGGTTTGTTAACCATGTCCTTAAGTTCACTAAAGAAAAAATGTAACGGTATTATAAATCAATGTTTTTTTGAAGTATAATATTTTATAGCTTTAACTTCTAAAATATTCAAGTAATATATATCACCAATATAGAAAATCTTAACAAACTTTTTTATCATTTCGAAAAAAAACAAACAGTACAGGAAGCACTTATTTCTCTATGGTTTTAAATTCTTAATAAATAACAACTGATTTTCTATCTATCGTATTTCAAAATTTTAAGTATTGTTTGGTTGCGATATAATTTTCATAAAAAATTATTAGCTTTTTGACCAAATATATTTCCGTATAAGTCTGTCCATTATTTTTTTAATTTGTCAGGAGTATTTTGTCGTAAATTATATATAAAATAAATAGTATCTATATTGTGATCCAAAAACTTACTAAAGTTAAAATTTATAATAGTCTATTATCATTATTTTTCTATTTTATTTTATTTGTAACGTACTGTCTTAGTTAAATACCATAATTGAAGTAATTTATAACGGTATTTTATTTTTATTATGCGTCTTAAATCTAAGTGTTATAAATAGTTTAAAATGTAAAATTTTATTAAAAAAACAAAAAGGATACTCCTTTAATTATCAATAAAAATTTCAGTCTGATCGCCCTCTCCCAACAAACCATAAGTGATTAAAAACCTAGGATAGGAACCAGAATTTTCAGGTGCTTCTGATTTTCCTTGTTTTAACTGAATATTACTAATTGGATATTCTTGTTTTATAAAAGTATTTATTTGTTTTATTAGATGCTCTCCTCTTAGTACAACCATACTATCAATGGGTTTGTCTTTAGTCAGAGTTCTTAAAGTTTGCTTGATAGTCAAGGAATCGTTACCAACCTTATTTTGTAAATAAACATAAAAGTCCTTTTCATCCTTAATGTAATCTTTCTGAGTCTCTTTATTATATTGTGATCCAATATATTCGGCTTCAAGCGCTTCTTTTAATAAAGTTGAATCCACGTAATATGTCATTGTAATTTTAAGTGAATCTTTTTTACGTTCTAAATTTAATAATTTAGACAGCTGTCTTTTGTGCTTTTTAGATAATAGAGTATCGGTGTATTTAAAATTTAATTCTTCTAACTCTTTTGGATCTCCTCCAACTAGACCAACTAAAAAGTTAACGGGTGCTGCTACTGTTTTTCCAATAACATTCTTGAAAGTTTTCCAAATAATGGGACCAAGATTCGTGCTTGGATCCTTTAAATCGCCTTTGACAGGTATATCTAATTCAACATCACCATTTTTATCTGTGAGTAAAAAGAAGGCAAACTTTAACGGTAAGTCATACAAGCCTCCTTTAGAATTCTCTAAAGATGCGTTTTTAATAATAAGCTTATTTCTACTCTCAATGTTACCATTTGTTAATTTTGATTTTGAAAAGTAGTACATATCGCCTTTTAAAATCCTGTGCCCCATATAATAATTCGTGTAAATATTCAGATCTTCTAATAAAAAGTTTTCTACCGCAATATCTAAAGTTGAATTCAAAAAATTATTGGGATCAATACCAATTTCAGATTTTAAAGTTCCTCGCTCATTAAGTAACATTGTTGCATAAATATCTAACCATTCGCTTGAATTAGTAATACTGTCTGAGTCAATTTTAATTGCACTTAAATTATAATTAAAAGGTTCTCCTGTTAAATTATCAGTGTAGTCTAAAACACCATTATTTAAATTAAACTTATTTACGGCATACCTAAGATTTGTATTAGACTGTTTTTGAATACTGTCAAAGCTAGCTGGAAGGGAGCTTTCTTTTTCTGTTTGATCAATTTTAAAAATTCGAAAGAAATTATTTGAAAGTGAATCTAATTCAAAAAAAGTATAGGAGTTTTCGATACTTATAAAATCAAAAATATAATTTTTGTTGTAATAATCAAGAGATTGTATTTGGGTATTGATATCTTTTGCAGATAAAAATAGGCGATTACTAGCGTCAATCATCTCAAAATTATTAACATTAAAGTCTCCTGAAACTAATGACTTTTTGATTTCATTTGTATTGCCTTCTATTTTTATATTTGAACTTAATAAGCCTTTAAAGTTATTTAATTCTGCATATTCAGCGATGTATTCGTAAAATGACTGTAATGACAAATCATTAAGGGTAATCTCAGCATCAAATGCACCATTAATTGGATTGATGTTAAATAACGATTGAAAGTAACCACCGTTATTAAATTTAAATGCAATATCAGCATTACTTTTTTTCTGTTGGTCCCAAACGATCTTGGGTATAGTAAATGATAAATCGTTAATATGGGTTTCTTTATCAATGTTTTTGTCATCAAAAATAAAATGGGCATCTTTTAGTTCAATATTGGATATATTGTATTTAAGAGGTTTGGTTAATTCTTTACTAACAGAGTCCTTTGGTTTTTTGTAAAATGCTGTTAAATCGTCAAAATTAAAGCTGCTATTTTTCATTATTGCTTTAAGTCTTAATCCTTTTGCATAAAATTGTTCTATTTCTATTTTATCTTTTATTAATTGCAACGGTTCTAGATTGAGGATTAAGGTATCTAACGAAGAAAATAAATCGGTATCGTTATTTTCATACATTTTGAAATCATACACTTTGATAGTGCTTGTAAAGTAATTATACTTTAGACTACCCACATTAATTTTCGTCCAATTAATTCTTTACTATTATTTACAAGATAGTTTTTAATTAATGTTGGAGATATAAGCATTATGATTATGAGGACTGATGTAAATCCAATCAGAATTTTTATTTTTCTGTTCATTTAGATAGAATTTAACTTCCCGATACTGATTTGTTTGTTTCAATAAAATATCACAAAACCACTAGTTTTTTTTATTGGTAATATTTGGCTGATTACTTCCAGTAAGATGATCTATAAGCTTTGATATTGGACTCTTGGTTTCAGAATTTAAATGACTAGGTACTGTGGTCACACTCCCATCTCTAGCAGCTGTATATCCTGGGGACAATATCTCTATACCTGCCTCGTCAAAAACATCCAAAATATACTTATGAATTTCTGAGTAGATAAAGGGTGTTTTTTTATATGCTTCAGTATATGCATTAAGCTCATACGACACATAAAAATCATCAAGACTGGTTTGTAACACGAATGGTGCAGGATCTTTAAATAAAAGTGGAGCACGATTTGCAGCTTTTAATAGTAAGTCATTTGCGGTCTCCCAGGGTACATCATAACCTAAAGTAATAGTAGTGTGTACGATTAAATTTCCTGTTTCAGGACTAGAATAATTAATAATATTACCGACAAGTATATTGGCGTTAGGAATGGTTACATCTTCGTTTTTTGTAGTTCTCAAATGGGTCACTAAAATAGTTTTATTAATGATATCACCAACAAGGTTATCAATTTTTACACGATCACCTATCTGAAAAGGACGCATATAAGTGATGACTATGCCTGCGATAATATTGGCGATGGCAGATGTAGATCCAAATGAGATAATGGCGCCAATAAATATTGAAACACCTTGAAACGCAGATGAACCTGATCCCGGTAAATATGGAAATATTAAAACAAGCGCAAAAGCATAAATAAAAATGGTAAGTAATTTACCAGTAGGCTTAGCCCAATCTTTATGAAAGTTGTGTAATTGTAATTTCTCTCTTTCTATATCAGTGGTAATGACGTTAAGCACTCTTGCAAAATAGCGCGCTGTAATTCCAATGATAATAATAAAAAATAGTGACGGTATAAAATCGATAATACCATTAAATATATAAATCACGGGTTCTTCTATGTATATATAAAATTTCTGAACCAACTTCTCAGAGAATGGAAAAAAACTAAACATAAAAGGAGTTCCTATGAATAGAAGAAAAATAATTAATCCTATTCGTAATACGTTCATTAAAAAAACAAAAATATTATTTGAATTTCCTGGAATGAAATACCTTAATAAACTTCCATTACGATTTAAAAAATGACGTTCAATTTTAGATAGCCGCTTATTAATTTTTGAAAACAAAAGATTAATCAGCCTAACAATGCCATACAACGCCAATAAGCATAGTAGAAATGAACCAATACGTTTGAACCATTCTATGTTACTAATAATTGAATTTTTTTCAAAATGTTCTTTAATATTTTGTTTCCTTAATTTGGCAAGTATTTCTATAGGCTTACCTTCTAAGATGGCATCGCCTTGAGTTACTGTTAATAGCAAGTTTCTATTACAGCTAATCTCAATATAATCATGACTAGTTTTTAAATAAAAACTATCGGTGAGTTTATTATAGCTGGAGGCAAGAATTTTTAGATTTTTATTTATCGCACGCGCTCTAACGGTTGCAGGATAATTTCCTTTAACACTTTTAATGAAGAAAAGGGTATCATTTTTAGAAATAACAGGAACCTTCTCTAACTCTTGTACAGAGTTTTTAACATCATTCTGTTTACTATTTTGCTTTGAACTTGTATCTTGACCATATAATAAATGGCTTACTAAAGTGATAATTAACAAACAACATATATTTCTTCTCATAAACTAAATATTACATAAAATCATATTCTGTAAAACAAGATTTAGATTGATAGATTATTTAACGTTAATTTTAATTTGTACATAAAGAAGGTGTCATTAATTTTTAAATTAAAATCAAACATTTTAGTAAACACTATAAAATGAGTAGACTGCTACAATATTGTAAAACCAACTAATAATGAAAAAACTTTATTTTTTCCGCTGTAATTAGTATTGTCATTAACATCAGAAATACCAAAAATATAACGCGCTTCTAGACGAAGACCAAAAGGAATATCTAGTCCTAATCCAACCACGCCAGATAAATCAAACTTATTGATATCTATATCATTAATAACACCACCTGGTTGTGTAATCTTTATTTTTTCATCTAATACAAAACCAAATTGAGGTCCTACTTGGAAATGGAGTTTACTGATTAGACGGTGTTTGTAAACCACAGGGATGTTCAGATAATTTAAATCAAAATCTCCTCCGGTTAATTTTGCACCTTGTTTTGAGTATAAGGCGTCAGCCCTGATACCAGATTTATCGTTGAAATTAATACCGGCAAAAATGCCACCAACAAAACCTGTCTTATTTTTTAGCTCCGAAGCATCACTTAAATTTGAAAAGTTCATACCTAATTTCACTCCAAAATCAACTCCTTGCGCATACGTGATGTGGGTTACTAAAATAGCAGTCAATAATATTAATTTTTTCATATTGATTTTTTTTGTTGAAGATAATAAATCGATTTATTTAATTATACGCATTGTTAGCACCTAACGGCTTTAATGTTTTTTTTTTTTTTCTTTAATTTGTAACCAGCTTTTTTAATAAGGAAATAACCAAATGAAAGGGCAATAATAAGTGAGGAAATTCCGAAAATAGTAAGAGGTTCTAGATGTTTATAATCTAAATCAATAACATGTCTAGAAATTCCTATAAGAGCTACGAGTAAAACGATTTCGACATGTACAACGTCCTCTTTAAGGTACATTTTAATAGTGTGTAAAAGCTCAATTCCGATTAATACTGAAAGGAAACCACCAAATATACCGTGTAGATGTTTCATAATGTTATTTTCTGAAAAAGAGTCTTGAATCGCTGATAGTATACCTCCCAATAACAGTGATAAAAAGACTATAGTTGTATATGCTACGATAATTAATAAGCCAAAAAGTAGAGCTATGATAATTATTCGTTCTGTTTTTTCTACAATTTTAAGTATCATTTTCATTATGTTTAAGTTTGCTGCTAACGTCCACTGTGTATGGCGTAGTGAGGCGCGCCTCATGGAAAGCCATTGTTGCGCCTCATTAGCTATACACGCTGTTGTATGTAGTTTCGTGTGTAGTTCACGTAGACTTGACTAAATATACATAAAATCGGCGAGGTGCGACAAACAGTGGACGTTGGTATGTAATTAGTAGAAAGGAAGCGTTTGCAAAACGCGATTCTACGTGCCGCAGGCAATTACATACCAACGGTCTTGTGTATGGTTAGTTGCGTGTTTAAGCAACTAATTTAGCAAACATTCACGAGCCAGAGAAAATTCCGAAGGAATTTTCTCAGTAGGCAGTGACCAAGCAATTAATTATACACGTTTTAGTAGCATGTTTTTTTTAGATAAAAATCTTAATGTGAATTATGTTGGTTTGATAATTAGTAATTTATAATTAATCCTTAACAATAACACCTTCTTCATAAGTAACTGTTTTGATTAGTTTTCCGTTCACATCGTATTCATTAACTACGCCTTCACCATTGATAAAAGTTCCTTTATTTAATGGGTTTCCTTGCCCATCAAAACAATTAATTATATCTGTTAGTCCACCATAACTAAATAAAGCAGTTTTATATAATTTACCATTCTCATGGTAATATAGCCACTCACCGTCTTGAGCATCTTGTGGCCATCCTAATTTTAATCCTATACTAGCTATCTGACCATTACGATGATAATATTTCCAGTTATAATCTCCAGATTCATCATCTCTAATACATTCAGAACTAACAGCACCATTTTCATAATAACTCGTTCTAAGCAATATATATCCATAAGACATATCAGCTTTTACTTTTACCTGACCGTTTTCATAATAATAAAAATATTCGCCTTCTAATTTGTCATTTTTATAAAATGATTTCTCCCCGATTTTCCCACTTTTATAATACAATATTTGAATTCCTGTTCTTTCTCCATTTATAATTTCTTTCTCCACGTTTTTACCTCCTTCTTTATTAAAAGATATATACTTACCATTTAACTTATCATTATTAAAATTTGTCTCTACCTCTAATTGTCCGTTTTCAAAATAAGAATAAAACGGACCATTTGCCTTTCCATTAAGATAAGTACTCTTGTTTTTTAATTGTCCATTTTCGTAATACGATTTTCTTTCGCCGTTTAATTCTCCATTACTGAAGTTTGCTATTAAATTTGGTTGAGAATTTTCATAATAGGTTTTAGTTAATCCGTCTAACTTTCCTGCATCATTAAAGTAATCTACAGATTTTAAATCACCGCTAGGATAGAATTTTTTATGTTCACCTATTTTTAAATTATTAGCAAAATTACCTGATGATAAAACAATTCCTTCTTTAGAGTAGGTTTTATAAACACCATGGTATAAATCATTTTTTAAATTGATCAATGTTGATATTTGTCCACTTTCATAATATTCCTTACCTAATCCTGACATTTTTCCATTGTTAAAATGCACCACTCGTTCAAGTTTTCCTGACGGGAAATAGTATTTTGTTTCTCCTGTTAATTCCCCATCCTTTTTTGCACTTTCTATTTTAATATTTCCATTTTCATAATATTCTATGTAAGGTGTTTGTCCAAAAGAATAGAAGTTAATAAAGATTGCAATAAGTATGATTTTGAAATTCATTTGTTTATTAATTATAAATTTAGTTTGCCAAATGTGCTACAACGTCCACTGTGTATGGCGTAGTGAGGCGCGCCTCATGGAAAGCCATTGTTGCGCCTCATTAGCTATACACGCTGTTGTATGTAGTTTCGTGTGTAGTTCACGTAGACTTGACTAAATATACATAAAATCGGCGAGGTGCGACAAACAGTGGACGTTGGTATGTAATTAGTAGAAAGGAAGCGTTTGCAAAACGCGATTCTACGTGCCGCAGGCAATTACATACCAACGCAGCGCTATGTGCAGTTCTGCGTTTGGATTTAGTTTTTGTGTATCGAAGATACGATAAAAAGTAAATACAATAGAGCAGACCAAATTGCATTTAGCGACCTGATATGTACAGTTTTCCTCGATGGCACGTAAAAGTGATAATAAGCTATATGCCTAACGCCTACACCTAATGCAATTTGACATAGCGCTGCGATGATGTACATATCTCAAAGGGCGGGAATCGAGGAACGAGATGTAGCAATTTGAGTTCACTTTTGGGTGAATTGTACATCATCGGTTTCGGCTATGAGTAGTTGCGTGGTTTAGCGGTTAACTTAGCAAGTACACACCAAACTGAAAATCCTCGCGGATTTTCAGAAGTAGGCGAGAAGGAGCAATTACTTATAGCCATTGTTGTGCGTTCGTTATTTAATTGTTGTAATTTCTTATCGTTAACTCTCGTTTAATTTCGTTTACCAATGCATTGCTGCTAGCAAGTATTTCTTTAATATAGGTTCTTTTATTTCCATTAACACCACCTATCACATGGTTATAATGTCTGGATAAAGCTAAATAGGTAGGTGAATTATAATTCCCTATCCAACTGGTGTCAATTTTATTTCTATCGAATTCGGGATTTCCATAGTATTTTTTCAAAAATCGGAAGGTATTTAAATCGGGATTTTTCATATACTCTCGTCCGTCCTCAGTTATTTCTCTCATGAATTGTTGATACTTTTCTATTAAAGCATAATGCTCGTTTAAATGAATTAGTAATTCTTTGTTCTTAATAATATATATTCCGCTAGTATTGAGCATTTCATTATACGTCTTTCTATTTATTTCTATATTATTCCAACTATATTGCATTACCGATTCAATATTCGCAATATCTTTTACTGATGTTGCTTTAAGTAATAGTTCTGGTATTTTTTCTTGATTGGATAGATAACCTGCCAAAATGGAATCTTGCTTAGTTAAATGTCGAATATCGAAATTGATATCTTCTTGCAGTTTCTTAATAAAGGATAATTCCTTCTTTTGTTCTTTTCTATTTTCGTTTAAATCGTTAAGCTGAATAGCTATTAAAATTCCTATAACAACAAGTAAAATTTCACCAATTGCATATTTGAAATACTTTCCAGTTTTGTTTTCCATAAGCAAGTTTTGTCTAATTTTCCTAAAGAATTTTATCATTGGTTAGTGGTTGGTTTTAATGAAGCACAACGTCCACTGTGTATCGCGAGTGAGGCGCGCCTCACGAGAAGCCATAATCGCGTCTCATTTGTTATACATACAGTTGTGTGTAGTTTCGTGAGGAGTTCTCGTAGACTTGACTAAATATACAATAAAATTGGGAGGCGAGATTAACAGTGGACGTTGGTGAGTAATTAGTAGAAAGGGAGCGTTTGCAAAACGCGATTCTACGTGCCGCAGGCAATTACTCACCAACGTTTAGTGTAAAATGCGTTTTAATGCATTTTTACACCTTGTTGTAGACAGTTTTTATTCTTCTTTGTTTTTTAAAATTACTTTAACATCTCGTTCAACTTTTTTCTGTTCCAATATTTTGAATTGCTTTTCTTTTAATTTCAAATTCTTTTCAGTCTCTCTGAATTTCCGCAATTCTTCACTACTCATTCCTTTGGTTTTTCTATTGGAAGGAAAATCCGCAATTTTGACTAATTCATGTGAGTCAGGGTCAACATAAAACTCTTTAGGGATATGTATATTATAATCATATGGTTCATTGGGATTAAGGTGTAAATATTTCTGTTCTCTTTTATCCCAAAGTCCGTCTTCCCGTTTTTCGATTAAATCGGCAACAAACCATTTTAAACAATCCTTATACTCGCTTAAGTTACTTGGTATTCTTTCCGAAACTTCTTTTTGTACATCATTCCAATTGGAACCATTTCTACCTCTTAAGAATCGAATAAGTAGTCCATAATTTATTTTACTATTAAAGAATTTAAAACTTTGTCCCATGCCCTCAAAGGTTGGCAATTCGTCCCAGTTCTTATTCTTATTCTTTTTCGTGTTTCGGGTATCCGAGTAGTCACCATCATTCACATATCGTCTTTTACTTCCAGAAGTTTTAAGTCGTGAAATCAGCCACCTTTTGTTATGTCTTTTTCCTTTATTGCTCATTTCTCAAATTGGCTACAACGGTCTCGGCTATGAGTAGTTGCGTGGGTTAGCACTTAACTTTGCAAGTACACACCAAACTGAAAATCCGCGAGGATTTTCAGAAGTAGGCGAGAACAAGCAATTATTTATAGCCATTGTTGGCAATAGTTATTTTTTATATTTATTTACTAGTACTATATTTAGCTTCCAATTCTTGTCATTGTTATAAAAATCAGTATCAATGTTAGTATTCCAATTATGCTAGTAAATCGTCCTACTTTTTTTGATTTTGTCCAACCCGATAAAGCAATCATAGCAGAAAGGGAAATAAGCCCAATCATAAATGTCAACATTCCCAAAATTCTGGCAATTTGAAAGTCATTCAATGAAACATTTTTAATATATCCTCCTGGAGTTGTAGTCATTACAATATTTACCATTGCAAAAACACTCACAAGAAAACATCCAGCTGATAAAGTCGCTGATTTCAAAATTCGATTGTTCAGTTTATCATTTTTGTCAGAAACCAGTAAATTCGCCACTACGGTAATTGAAAATCCACTTAATAACGAAGTAATCAGTAGTGTTTGCTTTCCAAGTTCATTCCAATATTCTAATGTAATTTCCATTTAAAATTTTGTTCGTTCTAATTATTGCCAACGTCCACTGTATATGGCGTAGTGAGGCGCGCCTCATGGAAAGCCATTGTTGCGCCTCATTAGCTATACACGCTGTTGTATGTAGTTTCGTGTGTAGTTCACGTAGACTTGACTAAATATACATAAAATCGGCGAGGTGCGACAAACAGTGGACGTTGGTATGTAATTAGTAGAAAGGAAGCGTTTGCAAAACGCGATTCTACGTGCCGCAGGCAATTACATACCAACGTGTTTGTGTATGAGTAGTAGCGAGCTTATATACCATACTTTTCGGAAAGTAAAATACAAAATATAAAAAGAATAGCGACTTGAATTAAGATTCAAATCGCTATTACTTATACACGTTGTTGGCGGTAGTTTTTTATTTATTTACCTCTTTAAGTAATTCAGTTGCAGCTAATTTTCCAAAATCATTAGCAGCTAAAGGACTAGCTCCTGTAATTAATTTTCGGTCTTTATGAACTGTATTATCAGCTTCTTCGTTGATGATTGTAACTCCCAAATTGTTTAATTTCTCTCCATACTTGTATGGCATATGACCTGGTGTATAACCAATCATAGGTCCTTGTTCGTCTGCAGCATCTGGAAATGAAGCGATTTTATAGCCTTTATATATATAATTATCTTTGTTACTATCTAAACCTGCTGCTAATAATGCTGCTGGACCATGACAAATTGCTAGTGTAAACATATCATTATTGTGCGACCATTTTATTAGTTTATTCACATCTTCGTTTTCTGGTAGTCCAAGCATTGCTCCATGACCTCCAGGAATAAAAATAGCAGCATAATCTGAGCTTTCATTCATAGTGTTAGCAACAAAATCAGATAAGTTTCCTGGGTTTTCAAATTTCTTTTTGAATTCAGTATATATTGCTTCTACATGTTCATCTTCTTCTGGCATTGCCCATTGTTCAATGACAACTGATTCTCCATTAGGAGTTACAACATCTACTTCAAAGCCAGCATTTCTTAAATGTAATACAGGTAGAAGTATTTCGACAGGATGATTTCCAGTTGAGAATTGTTTGCCGTTAGCCATGGTCATATTTTTTTGCTCTGTACAAATCATTAAGACCTTTTTATTTCCTGTATACTTATTTTCATAAACAGTATTATCAAAATCCGTAGTAGGAGATATTGCCAATTTTAATGCTAATGGTGACGGAATGTAAGATCCATCTTCAATTTCTGTTGGTCTCGATGTAAAGTATAAGACAATACAAGCTAGTAAAATGATGCTTACTAGAGTTAAGATTATTTTTTTCTTCATGATTTAATTTATATAAATGTTACTAATTTATCCATAGGTTTTCTAACCTTTACAAGGTTGACTAACCAATCTTTATCTACGTCTTTATAGCCTATTGGCAATAAAAGTGTACTTCGTAAGCCTTTGTCGCGCAATCCTAGAATTTTATCTAATGCATCTGGATCAAAACCTTCCATTGGTGTGCTATCTAATCCCTCGTATGCAGCTTGAGTAATAGCTGCCATAAAGGCGATATAGGTTTGTCTTGCAGCATGTTCAAAATTTTCTTCTGCGTCTTTTTGAGGATATGCATTTAGCAATTGCTGACGGTAATTTTCCCAACCTTCGTTTTTAAACCCTCTGATTTCGTTAGTTAAATCAAACATATAATTAATACGGTCTTCGGTATAATTTTCCCAAGCGGCAAAAACTAGTAAATGAGAACAATCTGTAACTTGAGATTGATTCCAAGCGATTTCTTTGATACTAGATTTAGTGTCGTCATTTGTAACTACAAACACTTCAAAAGGTTGTAAACCGCTTGATGTTGGGGCTAATCTGATAGCTTCTAAAATATTGTCTATTTTTTCTTGAGGAACTACTTCGCCATTCATAGCTTTAGTAGCATAACGTTCATTTAATTTGTCTAAAAAACTCATTGTCATATTTTAAATTATCGTACAAAACTAAATGATATTTAGAACGCAAATATGAACCTATGGTAATAAATTAATTTTTGATTCTTTCTTTTCGAATTCTACTTAAACTTTGCGGAGTAATGCCTAGATACGAAGCTATTTGATAGTTAGGTATTATCTTTTCAAATTCGGTATATTCTTTAATGAATTGATTGTATTTTTCAGTTGCAGATAGTGCTAACAAACTCAAAATTCGTTTTTGAAGTGCAGAAATCCGTTTTTCAAAATTCTTACGCTGAATGGTTTCAAATTGAGGAAATTTTTGATAAAATTTTTCAACTTTAGAATTGTCGATTATTAAAACCTTAGAATGGGTTAGGCTTTCGATGGTGACAACAGATTTGTTATCTGTATAAAGTGTTATATAATCACTTATCCACCAGTTCTTAATGGCAAATTGTATTGTGTGTTCTTTTCCGTCTTCAGTTTTGAAAAAAGAACGCAAACAACCACTTGCAACAAATACATGTTCTTTTTTAATAGAGTTATCAGTAAGTATTTGTTCTCCTTTAACTAAGTTTTTTTCTTTGATTATTTCATTTAATTTATTTTCTATTTCAGGTGAAATTGTAACCGTATTTTTAAAATAATCTAAAAGTTCATTCATATATTCAAATTACCGCCAACGGTCTCGGCTATGAGTAGTTGCGTGGGTTAGCACTTAACTTTGCAAGTACGCACCAAACTGAAAATCCACAAGGATTTTCAGAAGTAGGCGAGAACAAGCAATTACTTATAGCCATTGTTGTACCCAGTTATTCATTTTTAAGTGCAGGGATTAATCTGTCTTGTAAAACTCTAAAAGTAGACTTTTCAGCCCTGTCATTAATATTCCATCCGTTAAAAATGACTAATAATTCATATTCAGGTGCTACCATTAAAAATTGACCACCGAAACCGTTCGCAGAATAAATAATACTTTTACCATTAGTATGTTCTGGAATCCACCATTGATAACCATATCCTATCTTGCGCCTATCACCTCGATTTGTGTCTTGGATTATGGGGCTAGTCGAATCGGTAATCCAATTTTCAGATACAATTGATTTTTCATTCCATTTCCCTTTATTAAGAAATAATAAGCCAATCTTTGATAGATCTTCAGACGAAAGATACAATCCTCCTTCGGTATCAATTTCACCATCAGGTGTCTCTTTCCAATAATAATCGCTTATGCCAAGTGGGGCAAATAGTTTTTCTTCTGCCCATTTATCAATTCGCTTTCCTGTTATAACCTGAACAATTTTACCTAATAAGACACTTGCTCCACTATTGTAATTGAACTTTGTACCTGGAATTGTATCCAAAGGTTTATTCAGAATAAACTTTACCCATTCATCACTTTCCTCCAATAAAACGCAATCATTTAATGGGTCGGTGTAGTCTGCCTCGTTCCATTTAAGTCCACTTCTCATAGTTAGTAAATCTTCAATGGTCATCCCTTGCTTTCTATTATCCCAAGATTGAACATTATAATTGCCAAATAGTGATGCGACTGTTGTGTTAATATCAAAATCTTTATTAGAATCTAAAGCTATACCTACAAGAATTGATGTTATAGTTTTGGTTGCTGATTGAAGTGTATGTAAGTTAGTCTTCTTGTAATAAGGATGCCAATTTGGATGATTGTAATTATATTGATGATTAGTGGTGTCAAATTTTTGAGCGATGGTTTCATAGTCCTGCTCGTATTTAAAATCTGCCAATAATTTTTCGTTTTGTATGACCATAAAACGGTCAATCAGTCCGTATTTTCCATTATTGATTTCCAAATTAATAGAATCCGCTACCGCTGAAATAACTTTTTGAACAGATAGGTATTTAGAAGTAGGGATCACTCCTTCAGTGGATTCTTTACTCTTATTTTTTGATTCACACCCGAAAACCACTATCGCTATTAAAACTAATAATGGAAGCAATTCTATCTTAATCTTGAGTATTTTCATAATCTATGTTTTAATTGGGTACAACGTCCACTGTGTATGGCGTAGTGAGGCGCGCCTCATGGAAAGCCATTGTTGCGCCTCATTAGCTATACACGCTGTTGTATGTAGTTTCGTGTGTAGTTCACGTAGACTTGACTAAATATACATAAAATCGGCGAGGTGCGACAAACAGTGGACGTTGGTATGTAATTAGTAGAAAGGAAGCGTTTGCAAAACGCGATTCTACGTGCCGCAGGCAATTACATACCAACGTGTTTGTGTATGATTTCGTTGCGTGTTTCAGCACTAAAGTTAGCAAATAAATCACAGATAGAAAGTCCGCGAGGACTTTCGTAAGTAGGCTATAACTAGCAATGAATTATACACGTTGTTGAGGTTAGTACTTATTTTATTTACTTAACTTCAATATTCTAATTGCACCTTGAATTACCAAAATAAAAACGATTGTTCCAATAATTAAATCAGGTTTACTTGAACTCAACCAATTTACCAAAATTCCTGCGATAATTACACCTAAATTGATAATCACATCATTTGAAGTAAAAATCATACTCGCTTTCATATGAGCTTCTTCTTTACTTTTTGACTTTTGTAAAATATAAAGACAAATTCCGTTTGCGATAAGTGCAAAAATTGAAACGATAATCATTGTTGAAAAATTGGGAAGTTTTTCGTCTCCGAAAAATCTCGTTAAAACTTCTACAAATCCAATAATTGCTAGTGTAATTTGAAAATATCCAGCAAGTTTTGCAATCCGCTTTTTCTTAATTACAGTTCCGCCAACCGCAAACAAACTAATTCCGTAAACAAAACTATCGGCAAGCATATCCAAACTATCTGCAACAAGTCCCATTGATTTTGAGATAATTCCTGTTGTCATTTCGATAATGAAAAAGGCAAAATTGATTGCAAGTACAGACCAAAGTAGTTTTTTTTGGTTTGTATTTTCTTTAAATTCCGTTTGGTCGGTTTGTTCAGTTGAGATTTTTTTCCCGCCTAAATTCAGTTCGATAACTGACTTTTCGATTCTGTTAATTTCTCCGCTATGAAAAATGGTCAATTTTCGATTCGGAATGTCAAAGTCCAAATTCGCAATACTTGAAATTCCGTCCAATTTCATTCGGATTAGATTTTCCTCTGAAGGACAATCCATTTTTGTAATTTCAAATATGGTTTTTTTCACTCGGTTTCTGGGTTTTCGGTATTAACCACAACGGTCTCGGCTATGATTCCGTTGCGGCGAAAATCAGAATGATTTTCAGAGTAGGAATCAGTAGCATAGGTTAGGGGATTAAATTTAGTTTTTCTCACGGTTATAGCAATGGATTATAGCCATTGTTGTGTGTAGTTATTTTTTTATGAAGGTTTGATTGTTGTAAAACGAAATTTTGTCTTTAGAAACTATTCCCTTTTCTATTCTATTGTTACCATCTAGGGTTATAATTGAATCGTTAAGGGTGTACTTCCCATTTACTTTCTCTATATTATTATCAATTGCTTTTGTGTAGGTAACTACAAATTCAGATTCAGACAAAAACTTTATAACGTATATATCATCTATATCGATAAACTCCCATTGAGAATTTACAAGTTGTAACGGTTTTTTCTCAGTCTTATTGCATGATATTGTTAACACCAATATTAAGATTGAAATAATTTTTATGAGTTTTAAATTAACTAATTGAATCTTCATTGTTAAAGTAAAAACTGAGTTTATCATAATATGTAAATACTATTTTAGTTTGATAATATTAATTGAGCTGCTATTACGTTATGTTTAATCGTTTGGTTTGTCTGCCACATTTCGTTAAAAGTCTTCCATTTTCCTTGTGAATATATAAATGCGTCATATTGAGAATTATTTGAAACCGTGCCAATACTAGGTTCGTAGGCGTACTGTTTTTTCTTTGATCCCCTTATATTAACCTTGTATTCATATTTATTTTCTTCTATAATTAACCATTCAAAAGCTAGAAAGAAGCCTTTTTTAGGAAACTGAATATTTAAATGAGAAACGTCGACTTCAGTTTTTCTTTTTCCTTTTTTCGCTATTCCATAAATGTTTTCATTAGTAATTAAATTACCTGGTTTACCGTCTTTACTTACAGCATGGATTCTTAAATTAAATTTAGCATTCTTAACATCACTCGACGTCAAAATTTTGATTGTTTTGATGAATGGTGCTTCATCATATTCTTTGTTATAATTAAAATATCTAGCTGTAATCCATGGTACAGGACCACAACCAAAACTAGTTGTAGATTTGTTCTTAAAATCACTTACTTTTATTTCTTTACTATTTTGTCTGGCCTTTACAATAACTTCTTGTAACATTACAGTACTTGGTTCTAATTTAATAACATCATTTATTAAATTAGAGTTTAACTTTAATCTTTTGTAACCTATAGCCGAAAGAATTATCTGTTTTGGCTTATCGATATTTAATATAAATTTTCCTTGTTCATTAGAAGTGGTTCCAATGTTTTCGTTCTCTACCCAAATATTTACATATGGTATATTTTGTGAGGTTTCACTATCAATAATTTTAGCTGTTATTTGGCCAAAAAGAGAATAACCAAAAAGTAAAGAGAGTGTTAAGAATATTGTTTTCATAGATGAAGATGTAGGTTGTGTTGATGTCTAACAAGGGTTTTAACGATAATTAAAAAATTTTATTGCAGAAGGATTCAATCTTGCCAAATAAGAATAGTCAATTTTGTTGTTTAATTACACACAACGGTCTCGGCTATGAGTAGTTGTGTTGGTTAGCAATTAACTTTGCAAGTAAACACCAAACTGAAAATCCGCAGGATTTTCCGAGTACACACAAACTAAGCAATTGGTTATACACGTTGTTGTGTGCAGTTTTTTTAAACAAACGTTTTAATTTCAATTTTTGGCCTGCGTCTTTACTTTCTTAAAATTATTTTGGCCTTAATTATTTTAAATGAATTTTCAGTATCAATATTTAGTTTAGCCGCAAAAGTATATTCACCATCTTCTTTTACGGTAAAGACTGGATTGTTTTTTCCTTTTACATTTTTCTTGATTCCATATTTTATAATATACTTTTGTTTTTGATGATCTTCTCTTTCATCTTTATTTTTTTTCCAACCAAATATTGTAAAGCGATTTTCATTATATCTTTTCCAATCAGGATTTTTCTTTTTTGAAATAATCCATCTTTCATCAGAAGACAAATATCTTGGATTTGTGCTTAATGGGTTATAATTATATTGTTTATAAAATTCACCATTCTTATAAATTATCACTGAATAGCCTAACTCTAAAGCATTTTCGTACCTGTATTTTATTTTTGTCCAAAATTTAATTTTATCTCCTTTATAGAGTTTTAAAGTTTCAGAATGTTCCAATCTGTCTTCTACAGCGATATTACTTATAGCTTTTCCACAGGAATTTAATACTAATGCTAGTATTATGATTTTAATATAGTTTTTCATTAGAATATTTCAATTGTGTAATCCAAAACTATACCATAATTGCAAAGATGAAATGTTAGTTGTAAAGATTTTCTGTGCTAGTTGAAATTGCACACAACGTCCACTGTGTATGGCGTAGTGAGGCTCGCCTCATGGAAAGCCATTGTTGCGCCTCATTAGCTATACACGCTGTTGTATGTAGTTTCGTGTGTAGTTCACGTAGACTTGACTAAATATACATAAAATCGGCGAGGTGCGACAAACAGTGGACGTTGGTATGTAATTAGTAGAAAGGAAGCGTTTGCAAAACGCGATTCTACGTGCCGCAGGCAATTACATACCAACGTTCTGTATAAACTGCGTCTTAATGCAGTTTATACCTTGTTATATAGCGTTATTAATTTAGATTTTAAGTTATCTCTAACTTTACTCAAATCAACTCTGTTAAAATACTTTTCAACATCTTGAATTCCATCAAGAGTCTGGCTTATCCATTCTACTTTCACATCTCCTTCACTTAAAAGATATTCCTCTATTATTGTTTCCTTTTTAACACCAATGATTAAAAGTATTATACAAATAACAATTCCAGTTCTATCTTTTCCAGATAAACAATGAACTAGTATAGGAAATTTTAAATCAGATTTTTCAAATACTTTGATAATTTCGTTTAACCAAATTCTGACCTCTTTTTGGCTAGTATCATATTTTTCAATTTTGTTAGACATTGGGAAATGAAAATATTCTGATTTGAAAATAATAGAATCAGAACCATTTCTTAAGTTAATTATTGACCAAGCATTACCAATTTCACTTAGCTCATTTACATAATCAATACTTCCTCCCCTTAGAAGTAGTTTTTCATTTAATAACTTTTCGCCACTTATTAAATTGACAAACTCTCCTACATCTCTGAAATTAACACATCCATCTGTATAATCTAGTCCCATTTTTTATGCTATATAACGTCCACTGTGTATGGCGTAGTGAGGCGCGCCTCATGGAAAGCCATTGTTGCGCCTCATTAGCTATACACGCTGTTGTATGTAGTTTCGTGTGTAGTTCACGTAGACTTGACTAAATATACATAAAATCGGCGAGGTGCGACAAACAGTGGACGTTGGTATGTAATTAGTAGAAAGGAAGCGTTTGCAAAACGCGATTCTACGTGCCGCAGGCAATTACATACCAACGTTTGGGCTAAAAAGCGTTGCTGTCCCGAAGGGCTGCTATGATTTTTTAGCCATTGTTGTGCTTTCGTTATTTGTTTTCTTTTGCTTTGAACGCGTTTTGATTACTTCTAGGTTATTGGCTTTCAATTCTACAATTTGTTAATCTTTCTCTACTTTTTCTCCTCAATACTCGTACTTAATGGTTGCTGTAGAATCTGATGTCATTTTCCAAGAATCCTTGTAGTTACTATAATTTATGGGAGGTGTCCCACATTTTTTCTTGATTATTTAGATACTACTTTAATCCCATTTTTATATTCAGTTATATGAGATACTTTACCATTTTCATCATAAGATATCCAAGTACCATTTCCATTTTTTAATGTGCCCTTTCTTCTTTCTTTTCCCTTTATATCAAAAGATGAAATAATTTCCATTCTTAGACCGTAAGGTTCGGATGAATCGAACTTGTAAAGCACAGATTCCTCAATTTGTCCCGTGTCATAATACCAAGTAGTAACTCCATCTCTACCTCCATTTTTGTATTCTGATTGAAAAGTCATCTTATTGTTTTCAAAAACTTTAAAAACACCATTACCATCCTTAAGAATTTGATTCCCATCAGGTAAATATTGTTCCCAAAACCTAAAGTGTTCTCCATCTTTATACTCTTTAACTAATCGAGTTTCTCCATTTTCATAATAATATTTCCATTCTCCATCATGTTTATTAGTTTTCCAGTTAAATGATCCTTCTGATGACTTTTGACCATCTTTATTATAATGTGTCCATTTGCCATATCGAGAGAAGCTTCCCGTGTTATCTACAGACTTTTCAATATCAATAAATTCTTGTTTCTCACAATGGATAGAGTAACTTATGGCCAATACTTTTTCTCCTTTGCCAAATCCACCACTTGGATAAGTGTAATGCTCATCATATTTAGTGTTCTTTATATTTATGTTGATTGTTGAAAGTTTAGCTGGGCCTTTACATTCGTATTCATTAGCAACATTACCATTCTCCCAATAACTTGTCCAAGTTCCTACACTTCTGTAGTTAGCTAAATCACCCCAATCTCCATCAAAAGTATATATTAATTCATACTTACCTTCTAGAAATTTTTTTCCATTCGGATAATATCCTACCCAATCATCAATTTTTTGACCGTTTTTATAATTCCCTTTCATTTTTAGTGCACCATTTAAATAGTAATATTTCCACTCACCTATTTTTATTCCGTCAATTTTATATCCCTCACTAGTTCCAGTGAAACTTTTTTCTTGATAGTATTTTTTTTCTTTTCTTTTTTCAGGTGCTAAGTTACTAAGGTGTTTGAATGCTTTATATAAATTTACACGAATCATTCCGTTAAGGACTAGAAGCTCTATGCTAGATTTACTTGGTCTACGGTATCCATTTTCTATAAGCATAACATCCTTATCCGTTGTGTAAAGGTTTAGGTAGGCACTGGCAATTATTACCTCATGCAATTTCTCCAAAGGTAGGGTTTCAGTAAATTTATACTTCTTCAATATTTCATAGGAAAATGTAATAGAATTTTCTGTAATTTCAAATACAACATTGCTTGCATACTCTTTATCTGTATTGATGTATGAACTGTTTTGTTTGATAAACTCAATGGTTTCCTCCCAATTGGAATCCTCAGAAAAAGTTTGAGAATAACTTGATAGATATGAGATAATTAGAATACTAAGTGCAATAATTTTCATTGTTTAATTTTTTATTAAGTCTATTTATTCAAACAGTGTGCCTTTATCGTTCTTTTAATGAAGCACAACGTCCACTGTGTATGGCGTAGTGAGGCGCGCCTCATGGAAAGCCATTGTTGCGCCTCATTAGCTATACACGCTGTTGTATGTAGTTTCGTGTGTAGTTCACGTAGACTTGACTAAATATACATAAAATCGGCGAGGTGCGACAAACAGTGGACGTTGGTATGTAATTAGTAGAAAGGAAGCGTTTGCAAAACGCGATTCTACGTGCCGCAGGCAATTACATACCAACGGTCTCGTATAAGAATAGTAGCGGGTTTTAACGCATTGACTTTTCGGTTAAACACAGACCTTTTTTATATTTACTTACTTTCGTTTTAAGCGATTAAACCGCTATTATTTTTAAACGTTGTTAGCAATTGTTTTAATTTGCGTCAATTCTTTCACCAGCTCTGTTATTTGTTAATTTATCATCTTCTACTGCTATTTGACCATTTATAATTACATAATCCCAACCTGTTGATGCTTGATAAGGGTCAGTATATGTAGCATTTACTTTAAGGTTTTCAAGATTAAAGATTAAAATATCTGCATCAGCTCCTTCTTGTATTCTACCTTTATTTTTGAAAGCTGGAGCAAAACTTTGTAAACGTCTGGCTGGGTAATAACTTGCTTTCGCTATTGCGTCATTAATAGATATTGTTTTTTCATCCCTTACATAATAGGTTAGTAATCTTGTAAAACTTGAAGTTAGATTTGGATTTGATTTTACTTCCATGGTTATTGCGGGCATTCCATCTGATCCTACCATCATTGTTGGGTATTTTAAGCCTGTTTTTATCCAATCATCTTTCATGTAATGATGAATAATCATACCTTCAGGACTGTTTTTACGTTTTTCTTCCCAACTTTCCTTTGTAAACCACTCACCAGTTTCAGACCACTGAACATCTTTATAGGTAATGTCAAATATGGTTTGCCAATCTCTATTAAAAACATCCGCAGAGATAGAAGTAGAGCCAGCAGTATAAGGGAACAGTTCTACAGATATGTCAGCTCCTTTTGCATTAGCAGTGTCAATGGCTTTTAACCAATTTCCAACTTGGCCCATTGCATTCGCGTTTATATGACAAATATGAACAGCGCCACCTGTCTCTGATGACAGATCAATAAGCTCTTTTAAACCCTTAATATCACCATTAGGACCTCTTCTACTATGAGCGAAAATAACTACTTCATTTTTCTTTGCTACTTCGAACACCATTTTAAGTTCATCATTACTAATAGCAGGAGACATATAGTCTAATAATAGTCCAATACCAATTCCTCCTTTTTTAAGATCATCATCAATTAATTTACGCATTTCTTCAATTTGTGTGGCAGAGGCAATTTGGGTAAAAGCTTTACCTGGAACACTTCCTTGAAGATCACGCGAAATCATATATGCTTGGTCTTTATCTTCAATAACTTTTATTCGCGCAAATCCGTGCGCTGTAGAAGCTCCAAAATTAGCTCTTGCAGAATCTTTTATGTGATATCCATATTCCTTATGCGGAAATGCACCTGCTTCTAAATCTAAGAGTGTAGTTGCTCCATCTCTAATTTGAAAAGATTCACCTAACGGAAATGGAGAGTGCGTATGTAGATCAATAAATCCAGGAGAAGCTATCTTACCTTTAGCTTCTATAATATTTTCTCCAATAATTTTTTTTGAAGTTAATTTTTTAATTTTCCCGTCACTTATTCCAATATTCATAATTGAGTCAGTATGAGTTTCTGGGTCAATGACTCTTGCATTTAAAACAACTATGTCATATTCTTTATTAAGTTTATCATCTGACTTTGGTGATTGACAGGAAAACAGAAGTAATATTGCACTAATGTATGTAGTTATTTTCATATTTATAAATTTTTTTTGAACTGAATTTAGTAAAATATACGAACGAATTTATGTTTTCTTTTTGTAATACAGGATATAATATTGATAATATTTGCTAACGTCCACTGTGTATGGCGTAGTGAGGCGCGCCTCATGGAAAGCCATTGTTGCGCCTCATTAGCTATACACGCTGTTGTATGTAGTTTCGTGTGTAGTTCACGTAGACTTGACTAAATATACATAAAATCGGCGAGGTGCGACAAACAGTGGACGTTGGTATGTAATTAGTAGAAAGGAAGCGTTTGCAAAACGCGATTCTACGTGCCGCAGGCAATTACATACCAACGTGTTTGTGTATAAAATTCCCGATGCAACCTTTTGTCCAATTAATTCAATAGTTTCTCCATTATAGTTTACTATAACTTTATTATTTGTCTTATTAAAAGACATTTTTAACTTGTTACCGTTTTTATTATTTGATGTTTTTTTTAAGATTTCTTCAGTTTTTTGCTTTGATGTATTGTCTTCTCTTGTAAACTCTTTACATCCTAAAAAAATACGCAAATAAAGATTACTGAATATATTGATTTGTTCATAAAGTTTAATTTTTAATTATTACTTTATTGCTATTAATTATTTTATTTTTATTGGATATTATAATTAAGTAAATACCATTTTTTATACTAGCTGGAATTTCCATTTCAATAAAATCTGTATTCATTGATTTTGTTGAAAATAAGACTTTTCCATTTAAGTCAACTATCATACTATTAACATCCCCATATTGTTTATTCAAATTTATATTTATATTTTTTTTAACTGGATTGGGAAATAATGTTATCGAATTACTTTTCTCAAACTCTCCAATATTTAATGTTGTGTTAATGGTGATGGATTCAATTCTAAAATCAACCGTGTTTATTGACCCAGTGTCAATTGTTACATCCATTCTATGAACATTTTCGACTCCCGAAGATTTTGAGAATATGTCTTTAATATCGTAAAATCCTGTATTACCTGTCATCGAAAATGGTGCACTTAAAGTCCATATGTCAATTAATGTTCCTGAGGTATTATAAAATTCTATTTTTGTGTCAGTTTCTAAAGTTATTCCTGTCGCTAGAAAATAACGCCATACCATTCCATCTACTGAAAATGTAGAAGATGAATTACTTGCTTTAATTGTAAATATCATATCTTGTCCAGTAGTGTTAGATGTTTGCTGAAGTGAGTTAAGAGAGACCTGCATATTGTTTGATACAATTAAGTCAGCTCCTACAGGTGATGTGACTAATGATTTAAATCCATTCTCAGCACTATCATTTGAACCTGAACTTTGAAATGTGTATGTCTGAGCGGAGGTAGAGGATATGAAGAATATCACAAAAATAATTAAAAAACCTTTTTTCATTATAAATACTTTTATTTTATCAAAATTTTCTTCAAGATAAGAAATAAATAAAAAGTTCTCTCGCATTAATGTAATTTTAGTGGAAAACTCTTAAACCATATTTCTTTAACTTGCAAAAGAACAGAATGTTTTAAATAGGTTTGAATTATGATACACTACATAATAATATCAAAGATTATTTCTATTCTAATCAATCTTTACCCTTCGTTTAGATAGTAATTCCTCAATATCTCTAAAATTTAAAGTGAATAGAAATTTGAAATAGACAGCTAGCTTAATGTCTTTCCGTTAAATCTAAATTTTAGGAAATAATTACTTCTTCCACTTTCATAGCAGTCGATGATTTTTACATCAACAGTTTTATTCCTTTCAGTTATTTTTTTATACAGATAGCCGTTTCGAATTATGATTAGGTAGACCAAAATCATAAACACTCCTCCAAGCATAAGTCCGTATTTATTTAAATATGATAGTATTTTATTTTTCAAGGTGTTTTTTAAAATATGTGGTAACGTCCACTGTGTATGGCGTAGTGAGGCGCGCCTCATGGAAAGCCATTGTTGCGCCTCATTAGCTATACACGCTGTTGTATGTAGTTTCGTGTGTAGTTCACGTAGACTTGACTAAATATACATAAAATCGGCGAGGTGCGACAAACAGTGGACGTTGGTATGTAATTAGTAGAAAGGAAGCGTTTGCAAAACGCGATTCTACGTGCCGCAGGCAATTACATACCAACGGTCTCGGCTATGATTTCGTTGTGGAATCATCTGCAGGATTATTCCGCTTAGAAATCAGCCCTTGATTTATACTTTTATTATGGTGTGGCACAAAACCATAATGAATTATAGCCATTGTTGTACCATGTTATTTTTTAATTCGATTATATTTTTTTAGAGTTTCTATGAGTAAATCATGAGGAAGTGCATATGCTGTATTTCCATTAATTCCTTCCATTGTTTCAGCCGCTACCATTGCATTAATAATCGCTTCCTCTACAGCCTGCACAGTTGCTTCGAAAACTGGCGTAATTTGGTCATTCGACATTGATTTTACGGTCGTGGTTTCATCTCGATTAAATGCGTTTTCATTTGCAGTTGAGAAAGCTAAAAAAATATCTCCTGAACCATTACTTCCTCGTCCGCCTACAATTCCAACTCCTAAAGGAATTCTTTGGGCTATTCTTTTCAGTTGATGTGGTAAAAGAGGTGCGTCAGTTGCTACTATTACTATTATTGAACCATCACCTTCTTGTCTTCTTGACTTTGGTGGTGCCTTAAATTTATAGTTTAAAGTATCTTTTAATTCAATTCCAACAGGAACACCAGCAATTGATAAGTTTCTTTTGGCTCCAAAATTTGATTGAACAATTGCTCCAACTGTATAGGTAGAATCCTTAATTTTAATTACTCTAGAAGAAGTTCCTGTACCACCTTTAAAACCCAAGCACATCATACCAGTTCCTCCACCAACGTTTCCTTCAGCAATTTTTCCACTTGAAGAATTCTCTATAGCTTCTAAAACGTGTTTTTCTTTCACGTGAAATCCGTAAATGTCATTAAGAAATCCATCATATGTTTCCGCTACTACTGGATAGGTGTACCACCAGTTATCTCCGCTATACCAATCTGTATCAACAAACCATTTCAGTACAGCTTGTCTTACCTCTCCAACACTATTGGTATTTGTAATCATAATAGGTGTTTCTAAGAAACCAGATTCTGTAACCCAAGTTGTACCTGTCATTTCTCCATTTCCATTAAGACTATACCAGTTAGCATAAACCGGGCTAAATTTTTTAGCTTTTCCTCTGGGAAATATCGCTGTTACACCTGTTCTTATAGGTCCTTTGCCAACGATATTTTCTCCATTTCCAGAAATAATTGTGCTGTATCCAACCTCTACACCTTTAACGTCCGTTATGGCATTAAATTCACCAGTTTTACCAATAAATGGAATTCCTAAATCTCTCGCTCTTGGTTTTTGAGCATAAGATTGAGAATAAATTAGGAATACTAAAAAAACTATAAATACTTTTTTCATATTGGTTGGCTTTTAATGTGGTACAACGTCCACTGTGTAAGGCGAGTGAGGCGCGCCTCACGAGAAGCCATAATCGCGTCTCATTTGTTATACATACAGTTGTGTGTAGTTTCGTGAGGAGTTCTCGTAGACTTGACTAAATATACAATAAAATTGGGAGGCGAGATTAACAGTGGATGTTGGTGAGTAATTAGTAGAAAGGGAGCGTTTGTAAAACGCGATTCTACGTGCCGCAGGCAATTACTCACCAACGGTCTCGGCTATGAGTAGTTGCGTGTTTTAGCACTTAACTTTGCAAGTACCCACCAAACTGGAAATCCTCGCGGATTTTCAGAAGTAGGCGAGAACAAGCAATTACTTATAGCCATTGTTGTACTTTATTGCTGATCGTAAGTTTTAATCAAGTATTACATTTTCATAACCTCTCTTGGTTTCAGATTCAATTATAGTTATTTCACCTTTACAAGATTTTAATATGGCTAATAAATCTAATTTTTTTATGGACTGATTTTTATATGTTTTATAGTAATATATCTTATTCTTTGTGTCAACAGCAGATGTCCAAACTGTGTAATCAGTATGGGCATCTTTAGTTGCATTATCTCTAATTGCTCCTTTAGGAATATCAAATGCATTTAATATATGAAAAGCTCTAAAAATTCCTTCTTCTTCATTAGCAGAGGGTAGTGCAGTATTAGCAAAAGCAGCAGCCCTAACAAAACGAGATGGAGAAGTGTAGTCTCCTGGCATACCTAACATTCCAGTTCCTTGACCCATTCCTTTGATTTTTTCATTATTTACATTAAAACCTTGTCTATTATTTGGTGTTAAATTTACGTAATTTCTTAGGTTTGTTAAATGCCAATCATAGGTAGGGTTATTACATACAGCATTTACAGTATTTTCGTGAACTTTTAATCCTTCTTTAGTATACTCTATAACAACAGATCTTCCAGTTGCGTCAGTTACAGCATAATGAAAAGGAGCTTCGCCCTGTATAACATCAATGAACGATCCAACAACAGTAACCTTTTTTAGTCCTTCAATAACTTCATCAATAGTAGCAAAGCTACCTAGAACATAGTTGCCTAATTCTTCACTAGAAACAGCGTTTGATTGGTTGCTAGAAGTTAGTTTTTCGTATTGTGCATCTCCGCTAAAATAAAAGCAACCTAAATATAAACCTGCTTCATTTACGCCATCAACAACAATGTTTTTTTCAACAGCATTCATTCCTGCAAAACCGTATTTTGCTTTCATTTTATAGCCATCTTTTCCATCAACAAAACTTAAGAATGTTATATCAGATCCTTTAGGTATTATTAGTAATTTAGATTTAATGTCAAATCCAAATTCCATAGTTCTTGCAGGAATAGTTACTCCGTTTTGTGTTTTAATGATGATACCAGTACATGCGATTCCAATTTGATAAAATAGCATTATTAGTGCAAGAAAAGTAATTTTTAATTTTTTCATAATTATAATTTTTAAGTACAACGTCCGGTTTGTGTATGATTAGTTGCGTGGTTTACGCTACTAATTTAGCAAACAAAACCGAGTCTGAGAATGTTTCGAAGGAATATTCCAGATGAGCCCAAGCCAAGCAATTAATTATACACGGTGTTATATAGATACTGCACTCAGTTACTCTGAAATTCACTGAAACCCTTTGAATACAGTGCTTTACAGGTTTTGACTAAACTAACATAATGCAACAAAATGCGCTAAAATGCTTGTTTTGTTGTACCTATTGTTGTACCTTAGTACTCGGTTGCACCGCATTGCATCCCTTTAAAACCAGTACTTTATGTCTTCAATAAAACTAATTTTAAGAAATAACAAAGTAGATAAAGCAGGTGAAGCACCTCTTTATTTAAGAGTTATCAAAGACCGTAAAACTAAATTCATTTCGTTAAGCCTAAAATTAAAGCCAAATGAATGGGATGAAGATAAGCAAAAAGTAAAGAAGAATCACAGCAATTCTACAAGGCTAAACGCTTATATTTCTCAAAAGGTTGCAGATGCAAAAGGCGAGATTGCAGACCTTGAAAGAAGAAACCAATCTACAACCGCAAGAAAACTAAAAGAGGCCATTAAGGGTAAACCCTTAACGAACTTTTTTGACTACTCTGATAATCTTTGCGAAAAGCGAAAAGACACTTTAGCCTATTCAACGTATAAGAATTACAAAACCTATTTAAAGAAATTTGAAAAGTTTGTAGGGCATAGAGAATTGATGTTTGAAGATATTACAGTTACAATGTTAAAAGATTTTGCATCCTATTGCAGTTCTACATTAGGTAACAATAACACAACGATTAATTTCTCTTTAAAGATTATGAAGATAATGTTTAAGGAAGCACAAAAAGAAGATTTAATACCTTTGGATTTATTTCCCTTTAACAAGTTCACAGTAAAAAAAGAAAAGAGTACAAAACGCTATCTATCTGCGGAACAGTTTCAGGACTTTATGGGTTTAGAAGTTCCAAATAAAGACAAAGCACAGATTATAAAAGATATGTTTATATTTTCAGTCTTTGCAGGTGGTTTAAGGTTTGGTGATATGCTAGAGTTAAAATGGAAAAATTACGATAAGAAAAACGGTAAAATCACAAAGGTTATCAGAAAAACAAACAGACAGCACAGCGTTAGAATAGGTCAAAAAGCGGTTGAGATATTAGAGAAGTATCAACAAAAAGACCAGAAACAAGAAGATATAATTTTTCCTTTTGCAAATATTGATAAAACCTATTTTACAGATAAAGAGCATAGAAATTTAATAACCGGAAGAGCCATAGCATTAAGCAATATGTATTTAAGAAAAATGGGCAAACGTTTAGAACTACCTTTTAATTTATCGTTTCACATAAGCAGACATACATTTGCTACTAGGGCATTAAATAATGGTATGCGTATAGAACACGTTTCTAAATTGATGGACCATTCAGATATTGGTATTACGCAAGTGTATGCAAAGATTATTAGTAGTGAGTTAGATAATGCAGTAGATAAATATATTAATTAGTTTATGAAGGAAATTGTTTTTGATAGTTTTAAAAGCACACTTCAAGAAGTGAAGATTTTAAATAATATCGTTGTAAAAGAAAAAATTAGTAAGTCTGAATTAGAAGAAAGTTTAAAGCAAGCGCAGAATTTATTATTTTCTAGTTACAGTAGCTTGAATATTTTTGCTGAATCAGTTAAAAGTTATATATCTGTAGGGTATAAGATTACACCTTTTGATAAAAAAGAGAAGAAACAAATATCAAAAATTGAAGCTAAAATAATTTATAACAAATTATTAGGCATCATAAACACGGAACTAGAAAAAGATATTATTGTATCAACAGAATCATTAATTCTTCAAAGTCAAGTTTCTTCATTAGGTTTAGCTTTTATTTCGGCTTCAATAGATGAAAATCTAAAAAATTTTAATGACGAATTAAATATTGGTAAATTAAAATCACAAGAATTATCAACAGCACTAAATAAATATTTTGCTGCTATAATAGGTTATATCCAAGATATTTTATTGTACGACATTTATTTAATCTTTGAAAAACCAGAGATTACCTATATCCAAGAACTCGTATTTACGAGCGACTACAAAAAAGAATACATAGATAAATGGTTGAACTGTACTGTAACTTTTAATGAATTAAGAAGAAATAAAAGAACAGATCATTGGGCTGAAATATATAAGCTAAAATTAGAATTTGAACAAACAGAAAAAATAGAAAATCATCAAAAAAAACTTTTTAATGAACGTATTGAAACAGAGATAAGGAGTGCTATAACTGATTTTGATGAATTAGAAGATGACGTTAAAAAGGAAGCATTAAATAAAGAGATTAAATTAATACAAGACTTTTTTAATAGTAATACATCAAAGACTGTTGTAAAAAGACTCAAAAATATTTTAAGTTTTTCAAAGCCAAAAGAGGTTGTTCTAGAGTATGATAATATTTTAAGAGATAGGTTATTGTTGAGTGATTTTAATGTTTACGAAGTTGGTAAATCAAATTATTCATCAGCTTTTGTAGCATCTTTCTTTATGCAGTATTTAGATAAATTAAAAGAATATTTAGAATCACTTAACAATGAAGTAAATACTAATAAAATGATAAACGAACAATTTCAATACGACAACTTCAAAGATTTATTATTAGTAGAAGAATTAGAAAAGCGTTTAGCGATTGAAGCTGTTGAGTACAAAAAGAATTGCGATGACTATTGGGAAACTTATACTTTCGACCCAACCTATTTTGATACGTTTATTTCTGGTGAGTTGTACACTATATTTTTAAACGCCATATATGAAAGAATAAAGCCTTTAAATGACTTTGAAATTAATAAATACCTAACACTATCAGTAAATCAATTTAAGACGCATACACCAACAAAAAGAGCTGAAATATTTAAAAGAATTTATAATGCCACATATTGGTATCCAAATTATATGGAGTATGAAGAATATGAGTATGAAACTAAATATGTAATGCACGTTTGGAAGCATTACGCAAATCATTTCCACTTATTTAAGGAAGCTACAGAAAACGTATTACAGGACTTTAAAAAAGGCTTAATTGGTAGTGGCAGAAAACAACAAGTAATTGAAAAACCAAAGCCTAAAACAAAATCAAAGCATCACTCATTTACTTATAAAAAATGGCAATTTGAATCTACAAATCTAACTTATTTAAAAGAGTCATTAATTGATAAAAAATTAATAGCATCTGACACAGAATTAAAACACTTTAGAAAAGTATTTAGCGGAGAAGAAATTGAAAAGCCTATTGTCTGGACTGGTAATATTAGCGAACTTTCATATTTCATTAAGCAATTGCATAATGAATTAAAACTTGTTGAGGATTTAAAACAACAGCAGTGGGCAGTAACTATAAACTGTTTTATTCAAGAAAACGGAGAGCAATATAACCGCACTAAATTAAGAACTCAAAAAGTTCCTGCTACATCAAAAAACATTGATATCGCATTAAAAACACTATAATAACACTCTACACTTCAAGCGCAGTATTAAAAAACTTTTTTCAAAAAACACAGTTAATCTCTTTTAGGTTAGCTGTTTTTTTATGCCACTCTACACTCTGCACCTTACTCTAAACCCTTGTTTATGAAGTATTTTTATCCTCTGTTTCTGGCAATCTTTGTTTTCATAATCATAAAATTTTTATCAAATGGAAGCAATTATTCTATCCGCACAACAGTACAAAGAATTAGTAAATCGTTTAGATGTTCTAAACAAAAAACTAGAAGAAAAGCAAAAGTCGCCTAACGACACTTTTCTAGACAATCAAGAATTTTTACAGCTAATGAATATTAGCAAAAGAACAGCGCAATCCTGGAGAGATGAAGGTAAAGTATCATTTTCTCAAATAGGCTCAAAAATCTATTACAGAATGAGCGATGTTCAGAAGCTTTTAGACAAAAACTACAAAGCAGCATTTTCTAACAAACGTAAATATTAATTCTAAAATGTAAAAAGTTATGAAAAAAGCTGTACCAATAAAACCAGAATTTGAGAGTTTAGAAGAGCCTAATACCATTATGCAACACGTTAAGAAATTAATAGAAAAAGAAGAAATTAAACACACTACAATTTTATCGAAATTATTAAAAGAATTTAAACCTATTGATTTTGAAAAAATAGCGAATCCAAGTGTTCACGATAATTTTAAACTTTCAAACAAACACTATTCAATTATTTCAATTGATACTGTATTAAAAATTGCTAAAAGCAATAATTGGGGTTTATGTAAAAATCATAGTTTCATTTATTTATATAACGGTTCCTATTGGAATGAAATCGACAAAGAAGCATTTCAAAAGTTTTTAGGCAATGCATCAGAAATTATGGGTGTACCATTATTTTCTGCAAAGTATTACAAATTCAAAAAAGAATTATACGAACAATTTTTGGCAACTGCTTACTTGGAAGCTAAACCAACATCAGCAGATAATGTTTTGATAAACTTAAAAAACGGAACATTTGAAATTAACACAAAAGGCACACAATTAAGACCTTATAATTCAAATGATTTTATCACATATCAATTACCATTTGAATACAATCCAGAGGCGCAAGCACCTCTATTTAAAGCCTATTTAAACGAAGTGTTACCAGATATAGAACGTCAGAATGTATTGGCAGAATATATAGGTTTTGTATTTATCAAACACAATAGTAATCGGTTAAAAGAAGAAAAAGCATTAATACTTTACGGTACAGGTGCTAATGGTAAATCTGTATTTTTTGAAGTGATAAGTGCTTTATTAGGTGATGAAAATATAAGTAACTATTCTTTGCAAAGTCTTACCAATGAAAACGGATATTTTAGAGCAAAGTTAGCGAACAAGTTAGTGAATTACGCATCCGAAATTAATGGAAAATTAGAGAGTTCAATATTTAAACAATTAGTATCTGGCGAACCTGTAGAAGCGCGCTTACCTTATGGCGAACCATTTACATTGAAGCAATACGCAAAATTGATATTCAATTGTAACGAATTACCAAAAGAGGTAGAACAGACAAACGCCTACTTCAGACGATTTTTAATTATTCCTTTTGATGTTACTATTCCACCTGAAAAACAAGATAAAAACCTACATAATAAAATTATAGAAAAAGAATTATCAGGTGTTTTTAATTGGGTTTTAGAGGGGTTAAATAGACTGTTAACACAAAAAGGATTCTCTAATTGTAGTGCAGCAGAAGAAGCAGTTGCAGACTATAAAAAACAATCGGATAGCGTTAAAATGTTTATTGATGAAAACGACTATACTATTTCGCCAAATGAATACACACTCATAAAAGAAATATATCCACGTTATCGCCAATATTGTTCAGAAGATGGTTATAGACCTGTAAGCAAAGTTAATTTATCTAAACGTCTAAAGAACTTAAATATCATAGTTGAACGTGTTGCAGGTAACAAATTAGCAGCATTTATAACAAATGAAATTCCCTATTAAAAAAAGATGTTTATAAGTAGTACTTAAAGTAACTAAAATAACAAGCAGAGTTACTATAGTTATTAAAGTTACCCTTCAAGAAAAACTTTTTATGCACCAATACAAATACATATTCGAAAAAGGTAGTAAAAAACACCAATGTCCTGCGTGTCATAAAAAACGCTTTGTAAGGTATATTGATGTTCAAACAAAAGAATATCTTCCAGAAATATATGGAAAATGCGACCGAGAAATGAATTGCGGTTATCATCTAAATCCCTATAAAAATGGATATGCAAAAGACAATAAGATTAAGAGTGAATTTAACTATCAAACTATTAAACCGTTAGTAAAACCAAAAAGAGTATGTATTCCAAAAGATGTATTTTATAAAACAAGAAAAGCGTATGAAGAAAATACATTTATACAGAATTTACTAAACAATATAGCATTCCCTTTTGAGTCAGAAGATATTGAAAAAATAATAGCACAATATCATTTAGGTACAATAATAAAAGGCTATCGTAAAAGTGCAACAACATTTCCATTTATTGATATAGATAATAATGTAAGAGCTATCCAAGTAAAGCAATTTGATAAGAACAACCATACAATAGGTACAGATTTTTTACACTCAATTATAGAAAAGTATTACAGCCATAGCAACCAACAAATCCCTAATTGGCTAAAGGGTTATAATAAAAACGAAACTAAAGTTTCTTGTTTATTCGGCGAGCATCTATTAAGCAAATATCCTTTAAATCCTGTTGCATTAGTTGAAGCACCAAAAACAGCAATTTATGGTACATTATATTTCGGTTTTCCTAACAACCCTAAAAACTTATTGTGGTTGGCAGTTTATAATTTAAGTAGTTTAAATATTAATAAGTGTAAAGCATTAAAAGGTAGAAACGTGTATTTATTTCCAGATCTATCAAAAGAGGGTAAAGCATTTAATTTATGGTCTAATAAGGCGCAGAAAATTCAACAACAATTAGATAATTCATTTTTTAAAGTTTCCGATTTATTGGAAGAACTAGCACCAAACCAAGACAAAGAAGAAGGTAAAGACATTGCAGATTATCTCATAAAATTAGACTGGCGAGAGTTCAGAGAAAGGCAAATTAGGGTGTCAGTTCCTTATCCAACGATAATAAAAAAAGTAGAAGTTAATAACCCTATATCAAGTTTTGGTAGTGGAAAACCACAAGCTGCATCAGAACCAAGTATAATTCAGAATAATACTTGTTTTGAAGGAATTATAAGTATAAAAGAAAAACTCATAAATTGGGATGATGAAATTAAGGAATTAGAAACGTTTTTTAAATCTAATAAAATACCTTTAGCACCAATTCAATTAAACCAATGTAGCATAATTATAGATGTTTCAAAATTTATAAAAAGCCACTTGTCAACAGTAAAAGCTCAAAATGGTAATCCAATATATTTGTCTTATTTAGAAAGGTTGTTTAAATTAAAAGATTACATCTATCTTTAAGCAGAAATATCCATTTAACTTAAGTAAGTATGATTGATGAAATACTAAAAAGTATTGATTATAAAGAAGATGATAAAACCTTGAAAATATTTAATCTTATAAAACCAGAGGATGAATCATTAAGTAAAAGTACTTTAATAAAAATATTAAAATGGAAATCCCCAAGACCATTAAGATTTTATAATGAAAATGAGGAAGAAAATATTAGAAATATTACTGCATTAGCTTTCCAACAGAATGACGACAGATTAAAAATACATATTTTAACTGCATTGAAAGGTGTTAATTACCCATCCGCGTCAGCAATTTTAATGTTTAAAAACCCTGAATATTTTCCTGTTTTAGATATTAGAGTTTGGAAGCAATTATATAAGAATAATTTAGTTTCTGTTAATCCTCGTGGTATAGGCTTTACATTAGATCAATGGATTTCTTATATTAAAATAATTAGGTCTTTAGCTAAACAAAATAGTATGTCAGTTAGAGAAGTAGAAAAGAAGTTATTTGATTATGACAAGTTAACGCAAGAAGGCAATCTTTACTAATTCTTTTTTTTCTTTAGTTGCTTTTATTTAAAAAAGTTTATTATATTTGGACATAATTTGTCAAGACATAATATTTCTATGAATACTTTAAATAGTGTCGGTTCTCAAATAAGAAAACTGCGTGAAGATGCTCAAATGCCTTTAAGAAAACTTGCTTCATTACTTGATATAGACCAGTCTACATTAAGTAAAATAGAGCGTGACGAGAGGAGGGCAAATATACAATTACTTGAAGAGGTCGCAAAGATTTTTAGCGTACATAAAAAATCTTTGTTGGTAAATTTTTATAGTGATTTAATATCTTATGAAATTGAGGATGAAAAAGAGTATTCTGAAATTTTAAAAGTAGCAGAGGCAAAAATTGAATATAAGCGAACAATTAAATCAAAAAGCTGATGGAGAAAGTAATTACATTTTTACAGGACTATGAAAAGGAGTTAATTGTAAGTTATATTTTAAATGAATATAAGTTATCTCAAAACGAGAATGCTTACAGTGATGATACAATTCATTTAATTAATGCAAATTTGCATTTAACTGATAACACAAATTTAGCCTTTAAAGCTCATAAGGATTTAATAGGAGGCCTCATTAATTATTATACCCACAATAATTTTAGCATTGAACATAATGCTGAACATTTTTTGTTATATACAAATGAGAACATAAAGATAGAAATATTAAAATGTTTAAAATTAGAAGATATTCCATATATAGTTGAAGAATTACATATTAGGTTTTTAAATTCTCAATTTTCTTATTCTCAAGGTCAATTAAATAGGGCTAAATCAAAACACTACTTAAAAGAGTATGGTGCTGTTTATACTTTAAAAAGGATTACTAACGAAATGGTTGTTAAAACAGTTTCAAATGCTCTTAAAAACACAGATTTAAAAGATTTAAAATGTTTAGACTTTGCAAGTGGTACAGGTAGGTTTTATTTTGAAGCTATTAAAATTTTAAGAAAAAAGTATTCATTAGAACTAAAAGATATTGTTTGCAAACATCTCTATGCTGTTGATGTTGATGAGGTGGCTTTAAACATTTTAAAATGTAAGGTTATTTCTTTATTTGATAATATCGATGAAGATATTTTATTAAGTATTTCAAGAAATATATTACATCGCAACGCACTTATACCAAATACATCTTTACTATCTAATTCTAATATATCATTTGATTTTTCAAAAGATTTTAAAGAAGTATTTAATATAGGTGGGTTTAGTGCCATTTTTTCAAATCCACCATATTATTTACTAAAGGTTAACAATAAAAAGAGTAATGTTCTTAATGGCTATTTTACAAATCTTAAGAGTAAAATTAAATCAGAAATTCAATTTTTTAAAACATCTGGTGTTTATAATTATTCAATAGAAGGTATGTTAAATTACTATCAACTTTCTATTGAAATGATTTTAAAATTAACCAAAGAAAACGGAGAAATAGGTGTTATTTGTCCATCTTCTATATTTGCAGATTTAACTGCATCAAGATTAAGGAAGTTTTTATTAAACAATAACACTTTAAGATTTATAAGGTATTACCGAGAAGCCTCTAATTTATTTGATAATGTAGCGCAGTCCACAGTTATTTTTTATTTAAAAAAAGGGGGTATTTCAGATAAAATTAAAATTGAACATAACGATGATAAATTTAGGGTTGCATTAAAAACAATCAATAAAGTGTTTGATAAAAACCAAGAAATACCTCTTATTGATGAGGTTGGTTGGTCGATATTATCAAAATTATCAAGTCATAAGAAAATTAAAGATTACACTTTTATAAGAAATAAAAGAGGAGAACTTGATTTAACCCAATATAAAGATTGTATTTTAAAAGGTGAGAAAACTGATTATCGGCTTGTAAGAGGTAATATGATTAAAGAAGATGGTTTAGTTGATAAAAATGACGAATTTGTTTCTATTGATGATTTTGTCAATAGAAAATCTACAGACTTTATTGAAAATGATTTAAACAAGTCAAGACTTATTTGTCAGCAAATATCAAATGTTGATTTAAGAAAAAGATTGAAGTTTACATTTTCAGAGCCAAGAGATATACTTGCTAATTCTTGTAATTATATAAATTCATTAAGAAGCTTTGATGATTTAAAGAAATTACATTTTTTACTAAATAGTGAACTTTTAAATTGGAGGTTTAAAGTTACAAGCAGTAATAATCACATAAACAATTATGAATTAGATGAGTTACCAATTTTAAATTTAGAGCAATTAGATTTAAACAGTTTCAATGGTAATAAATATGAAAATGAAATGCAAATTTGTAAGTTATATGGGTTGAACGAGAGTGAAATTAATTACATTTTAGATAAAGTCCCAAATATTAAATTAGAAGAAATAAAACTATTAAATGAAGTTATATAATCATATATCGCCAAGGTTAAGTGATTTAGAATGGGAAATGGCAAAACACATTCCACCTGGAGGTAATTGGCAAAATATACCTGTTCATTTACCGTCTAAAAGATTAGAGCAAATTAGACGTACAGGAGGAAGAACCACATATTACGGTAGATTAAGATATGATAAGCCGAGTTATACAATAACTACCTATTTTAATAGATTAGGTAATAGTAGTAATCTTCATCCAGAACAGCAGAGAATGATTTCTATTAGAGAAGGTGCACGCCTACAATCTTTTAAAGATAGTTTTGTTTTTTATGGAAGTAAGACATCACAGTACAAACAAATAGGTAATGCTGTACCTACGTTACTTGCAAGAGCAGTAGCTGAAGTTATTTACCCTCATATGGCCAATAAATCAATGATAGATTTATTTTCAGGTGCTGGCGGTATGTCTGAAGGGTTTCTTATGGAAGGCTTTAATGTAATAGGTTCTAATGAACTTGAAAAACATTTTTTTGAAACATATAAGCAAAACCACTCATCAGTCAACAATGAAGATTCTTTAATTTTAGGAGATATTACTGATTCAATAATTAAAGAAAAAATTATCAACTCAAAGAATAAAGTGGATAAAGTAGGTCTTGTAATTGGTGGTCCACCTTGTCAAGGTTTTTCATATGCAGGTTGGAGAAATCCTAATGACACAAGAAATCAGTTGTTTAAAGATTTTGTAGAAGTGGTTAGAGATGTTAGACCGGAAGGCTTTGTGATGGAAAATGTTCCAGGTATATTAACTATGAGAAAAGGAGAAGCTGTAAAAGAAATTATTAGCACCTTTGAAGGTTTAGGGTATAATGTAAACAAACCATTTAAGTTGACAGCAGAAGAATATGGTGTTCCTCAAAAACGAAAAAGAGTTTTTATAGTTGGCACATTAAGTAAAATAAAAATCAATGCACCAAAAGCCTTATTTTCTTTAAAAGATGAAAATTTACCAAACCCAATTACTGTAAAAGAAGCTATTGGAGGTTTACCAAAAATTGAAACTGATTCAGGTGCATTTGAAGTAGAAAGTGAATATAAATCAACTTCCCCCTATGAATCTATGATGATGGGAGAAATTGATTTTAAAGAATTTTATGAATTAATGAAATCTAAAATTAATAATCTATCTTATGTTGTTTAATTATATTTTTTTAGAATAATATGAAACTTATTTACGGTACTAAATATCAACTTACAGAAGACGAACAACATATTATAACTAATATGTCAGAAGTAATTTGCGGTCAAGGACGATTACATTTTACAAGTAAATATCAAAGGGACAAATCAATGAAGTTACATCAGATGAACTTAAATGGCTTTGGAGCTGAATTTGCTTTTTGTAAACTATGCAATATACCTTTTGATTCATCAACAGTAGAAAAAGAAAGTCACTTTACTAAAGTTGATGCTACATTAATCAATGGTAAAACAGTCGATGTTAAGAATACAGTCTACAGTAGTGGTAAATTAATTGTTAGAACCGGTAAGGAGCAAAAAATAGTAGATATCTACGCTTTAATGATTGGTACTTTTCCAAATTTTGTGTTTTCTGGTTGGGCTACATACGAGGAAATTATACAGCCTAAATTTATTAAAGATTTAGGCTGGGGTCCTGCTTATACACTAACTCAAGGTGAGTTGAATAAAGAATTAATTATAAATTGATAAATCTTTACCAATTGCTTTCAGCAATGTCTGATAAATCTTGAAATATTTGATGGAGCATTGTTAATGCTTCATCATTTTTTTCTGCATCCAATAGTTCCAACACTTTATTTACTTTAGTGGTTATTGCTTCCGATTCCCATATTTTATTTTTTCTATTGTCCTTATCTGCATATTCAACTAATTTTTCAAAAGCTATTCTGAAATAACGCTCAACATTATTCTTTTGGTTTTGTCCTTCTAATTTTTTAGATACTACTTCTTCGTATTCACCAGTTTCAGGGTTAAAACCATTAAACTCATAATCAAAATAAGAAAAATCAGGATTTAAGAATTGTTCTAAAAACCCACTATATCCTTTCTCATTAATCATAGAGAAAACGATTAAAACGTGATGTAGATTTTTACGCATCAGCCCGCTTAATTTAAGTGCATCTGTGTCATTATTAATTTTACCTTTTAATTTATCCCAAATGTATTTTGAATGCCAAGTAATAACTTCATCACCATTTTTTTCGTCATCTATTAAAATTTGAACATCACTATAAGTCATTCGATTACCTTTAGCACTATTTTCATTTGCTGTCATCGGTTGAAATTTAGGTCTATGAGCGAAGCCTAAAGACATTGGTCCAATATGGTCAGGACTTACACCGTTCTTAACAAAAGTTGCATAAAGTCTATCTGCCATTTTCCAATTACCACCAGACCACATTTCATATACTCTTCTATCCTGTGTGTATCTCTTTAAGTTCTCTTTATATCTTCCTGTATCCGTAATAGCTCTAACATCATTATTGTATGAATGATAACCATCGTAACGGTCAGGAGAATTACTCATTACACCAGGAGAAACAAAAGGGGAATATTCAACATCTACAAAATCAGCTTTTAAAATTTCCAAAAGTTCATCTACATTATTAAACTCTTTAGTTATTTTAAATATGTTGCAGAACCTTTTACAACCATCAACATCAAATAATAAATTTGCAATCTCATATACATCTAAATCGTAATATTTTAAATCTTGGTCATAGGCTTTATTCAACAAGTCAATTCTATTAGGAGAAGGATACCTATAATCAATATAAAGTTCACTACCTGAAAACAAACAGATATGTATTTTTGTTGGATGATTTGCAAAAGCAACTTTTTGTCTAAACCCTGGTTCTAAAACGTGATTAGCTTCAATTCCTAACTCTTGTCTTTTGTGTTCCCAAAATTCAACCCTTTGTTGTCCATCTTTTGTTTTTATTGTTGCAACCCATTTTATTGTTCCGTCTTTTTTCCTCTTTAATGGTAATCCAATGTAGTTTTCGTGATTAGCTATAAATTCTTGATATTTTATACCATTTGGATGTGAGTTAAGAATATCCTTGGTTAAACTTAATTTAAATTCAGTACCTTTTTCCCACGCTTTTTCTTGATATAAAACGAACAGATAAGCGATTAAGAAAATATCGATTGGGGTTACTGGGTCATTATTCTCATACATTTCAAGTTTTTCAACATCAACTGCATCATCATTTTCAAAATACTCATAAGTTAAACCAGCTAATTCTCTTGCTTCTTTAAGTTTGTTTGGATTGTAATTAGTAATTAAGATTTCTTTATTCATTGATATATTGATTTTGTTTGTTTTTAGCTATTCAAATTAACTGATTTTTTTTAACATAGTCCCCACAAAACAAAACCCAGTTTTTTCGTACCTCAAAACCCTCTGTCTTTTGTTTTGTTCCGCTATCCAACGCATAGTTGGTTTTATGTCATAATACTTTTAGCCACCACTATAATGGCACATTGCTTGTTTTATTTAAATGTATCTATTTTGTAAAATTGGTACAATAAAAAATCAAAGAGCCATTGCCAACGCTCAAACAACTATTACGCCAAAAAACCAACCCAAAGCTATGTTACATAATAGAAGTTATAGTAGCAAAAACCTTTTCAAAGGTTGCCTACGGCGTGTTATTATGTTTTGGTAGCTATAACTGCTATTATGTAAAATATCCGCTCATCCAATGCTCAAATTCGTACTATTAACCACATTTTGAACAAGCATTAAATATTCGAACATTTTAAGGATTACGTTAATTGATAATAATATTATTTATCTCATTCAACTGCACAAAACCATCGTTAAGTCCAAGTATTCCTTACCTCAAGTCTTTGTTTGTTTCATTTCGCTAACTAATATTAAAGTCCACTTTTCCCCACCACCCAAGTCAGCGGTTATATAAAAATAGGTTTACAATATTTAGTAGTACGCCATAGCACATTACTTTTTATCGTGCATCAAAAAAGCAATAAGCTATTGCCTAAAAGTCCTGTATAAGTAGCTTGTTTAAATGCTGTTTTATCAAACAACTATTTAAAACGCTACCCATACAAACGCTTCATCCAACGCTCAAACCCGAACTGAAACCTATTTTTTTAAGTGTTAATTCCCCAGAAAAGTTATATTTAGGGTATGAAAAAAATGATTGTAGATTTATTTGACTTATTCTTTCCTCACGATATAGATGATAACGGTAATAAAATCGTGAATCCTAAAGGTGATGATTCTTATTCTACAAAGCTCTTCACAATTGTTATGATTGTTATTATAGTAATATTAACAGGTTTGGTATTAAAATAAAAAAAGGTAGCAAATATATGTGGCTACCTCTGCCAGCCGCACAAGGCAGTAAAGGTCAAGCCCTACGGGTTTTGAATAAAACTTTTTTCACAATATTTCTGCTATTTCATTAAACATTTTAACTCAAAAAACTTTTATCCAAAAACCTTGACAGCCTTACCCACGCCACAATAACTATGGCTATCTTTTTTTCTTTTCAAAAAAAATAATGGTGCGAAGCGTAGCGAAGCAATTTTAAATTGGATAGCTATGTCAACTTTTGAACTAAAAACACACAAATCTGGTCGCACTTACTCGAACCCTCATTTTTTTATTCTAAACAAAGGTCTAAACAGCGGAAAACCGCTCTCAAATCCTTGCCCTAATTGTTTTGTAGTCACAACTGCAACCGAAGAAGCAAAAAACACATTATTTCACTTATCGATGATGTTGCAAATAGGCGGTTTTTATGGGTATTATTTAAAAGGTACTGTTATTCCGTTTATCTCAATTGATGATTGCAGAAACACGCTTAAAAAAGGTTTAAAATCAAGTAATAATATCGCTAATCAGATGCAAAAACACATAAAAGCGGTAGAGGTAATCAGTAAAAAGGAAAAAGAACTGCAAAATGTCATTGATAAAATGGCAGTTTTAAAGGTGGCATATATCCGTAATTGTTTCAAAGTAATGCAAAGCAAAGAAGCCTAACGCAAAGGCATCTAAAGAGCCTGTAACCGTAACAATATGGCACAATATTAGTTATATTAGTAACGAAAATAAGGTTTAAAAGCAATGTTAAGTCCGTACCAAATCCGAACGAGTATTAATTTTAAATATTTATAGTTATGGGGAAAATAGCCCAAGGAATTTTAGGTGGCTTATCTGGTAAGGTAGGTAACATTGTTGGAGGTAGCTGGAAAGGCATCGACTACATTAGAATTAAGCCATCTAGTGTGGCGAATCCTCGAACAGAGGGACAAGTGAATCAGCGTAATAAATTTACCATTACATTGGAGTATTTGCAAGCGACTAAAGATTTTATCAAAATCGGTTATAAGGCATTTGCGACCAAGAAAACAGAATTTAATGCAGCAATGTCTTATGTATTAAATAATGCGGTAGGAGGTATTGCACCTAACTTTACGATTGATTATTCTTTAGCTTTATTAAGTAGAGGTTCTTTATCTGGCGTATTAAATGGCACAACCGATTTAGCAACACCAGGACAAGTAAGTTTTGATTGGGATGATAACTCGGCAGAAGGCAACGCAAATGTAACAGACAAAGCGATGGTATTAGTTTACAATCCAAGTAAGAAAGAATCAATTTCTATTTTGGATGGTGCTGTTAGAACTGTAGGTTCACAAGTGGTTACAATACCAAATACCTATGCAGGAGATACAGTAGAGCTATTTATGGCGTTTGTTTCTGCTGATGGTACACAAGTATCGAATAGTGTGTATTTAGGCTCTGGTACGGCAGCTTAATAACTTTAAGTTTAAATACATATTAAAAACCGTTTCTATTGGTTTAGGAACGGTTTTTTTAATTCTTGTTTATTGATAAACTAAACGATTTGTAATTTTATTTAACTATCTCAAACTCAATAATTTTATTTATGGGTTTGTTTTTTCTAACTTTGCATCGAATTAATCTAAAATGGAAACTAAAAATTTAAAATCACTAGTTAAGTTTATAATACTTTATTGTCAAAATAAGGGTATGTCCATTAGTCCTTTAAAACTACAAAAGCTTTTATATTACATACAAGTTTGGAATATAATAAAATTTGACAAGTATACTTTATTTGATGAATTACCTGAAGCTTGGGTAAATGGTCCAGTATATAGATCTGTATATAATACCTTTAAAGATAAATTTTTCAGAAATGATAATTTCAAATATAATTTTGATGAAGTAAAATTATCCGAAGAAATTTCTCAAAAACTTAAAGAATTAAGTTTATCGGAAGATCAACAAAAGTTGTTGTTTGCTGTTTTAGATAGTTATGGGGTTATGTCTGATGAAAAGCTCGTTTTCCTTACTCACAAAGAAAGTCCTTGGAATGAAGCTAGAGAGGGTTTGTCACCAATAGAGCGCTCTACAAATACAATAACAGTTGATAGTATTTATAACTATTATACAGCTCGTTTAAAAAAGAAAAATGCTTAATATACTTGATGAAATACAATATTTTATTGAGGATGAGGAAAGAGATTTAAAGTATCAATTAGGTGATAATTTTTCGATTCCTCTGACAACAACACCATCCATAGCATATGACTATTTGAATATAGATGATGTTCCAGAGTATTCATTTCATAACCCTGAATTTTTAAAAACGGAAAGTGAGGAATTTCCAAACAAGTCTGATTACAATATATATTTTAATAAGATTAAGGATTTATGTAAACGTAGTTTAGATGATTCTCTTTATAATTTACCATATACAGAACACTTAAAAACAATAAGACCAAACAAGAATCTCTTAAGCGTTGTAAAGAAAATATTTAAAAAAGATTATATACCAGATGAACAATTACCTCAATTCGGTGAGTTTGGTTTGTATACTAATAAAAATAATGATAGAGCGCCAAGAGTATTCTTCTTTATTGGTAATGTAGGTATGATTTACATACTTTTTTACGACCCTTTTCATAAGATTTTCCCTGGTAAATAATTAGAAATATTATAAAAGGTTGTTGTTATACCTATGTTGTACCTATTTTAATAATATTTATTTAAAGTCAATAAATAAAATACTTTCAAGAGGTTATTAATATAACACGGTGTTGGCATTTCGTTTTCTTGTTTAGCAAATTTCAGATAAAACTTTTAATTTCAGAAGGTGTAATTGTGTGAGTAATATTTTTTAGAATGATAGTAATTATTACTGTCTATTCTTTTCCAATTTTATATGATTTTGAAAAGTTAGAGTCTTCATCTGTTACTTTTAACAAATAAATAGCATTTGGTAAATACAACATTTCAATGGATGAATTTTTTGTTCTCAAAATTCGTTGACCAAAGAGATTATATAACTCAAATGATAGGTTTTTATCGGTTCTTATATTCAGTAATGAAGTAGTTGGATTAGGGTAAATTTTAATTCCGTCAAATTCATTCCCGAAATCTTCCACAGGTAATGTGATACCATCTCCAGCTGCTGTTATTGATAATAAGTCAATTAAAGAAAAGGTATAAGTAATTGTGTTTAAAGTTTGGTCAATAGTTCCTGTAAATGGTGCCCATATTCCGCTAGGGCTTTCCTTAACGTAAAGTTTAAGAGTACTCTCATTTGCACCACTATTTACAAGTTCAATATCTTCATAATGAAAAATCATAGTACCTTGGAAGCCATTCATGGCATTTGAATTATTATAAACTCTATCAATACTGGTTCCATTAGAACCTGTGATAGGGGTTCCTGATTTGGAAATTGTATTTGCTCCAGAAATATCATAGTTCACTGAAGGTAATAATTCCAAACCTCCAATATTTATAGAACCTCCATTTTCAATCGTAATGGTACTTGAATTATCCACAGTTAATTCTTGTGACTGAGCAACGGTAGTAAAAAGAAATAAAATAAGTAGTGTTTTTTTCATGTTCTAAATTTTAATATTTACCCCCAATAGCAACCCATGTTGCTACTGGAAATGGTGCATCTTGGTATATAGCTTGTATGACAACAAATTCGTTTGCTGCATCAAGAGTAAATGTTGTAAGACCATCTATTGATTGGCCTGTAAAAGGACTTATGTCAACAGTATCGTCACGTCGTTTAATAACATAGATTCTACCGTTAATCGCTGAAGTTACTTCAGGTAAATTAACAGTTAATGTACCGGTTTGAACACCAATAAGAGTATAGTCAGAATCACCCATGGTGTATGAGTTTGCAATAGTTACAAAATTAGATAGCGATATAGATCCACTTACTTCCAATGTACTTGTAGGTGTGTCAGTACCAATACCAACTTTTCCAAACGGATCAACTTTTAAGAAGTTTGTTCCATCATTTTTATTAACTAAAAAGCTACCGTTTGAACCAAGTGTATTAATAATATCCTGTGCTTGCATTGTATGCGCAAAACTTGCAATGATAATAATTGTAAAGAGTTTTTTCATGATTTTTAATTTTGTAGTGTACTAATTTAAGTTTTTTAATTATTAATATATTGATAATATCAATGAATACCAACGGTCTCGTATAACCGTCAGTTACGGGTTAATATACTCTAATTTTCGGTTTGGCACGGACTTTAGCAATTCCGAGTGGATTCGGACGTAGTCGAATCCGCCGTAATTGCGGTTATACATTGTTGTGCTTTCGTTATTTTTGAATATCAGATTCATATTTTTTAAGTTGATTTAGTAAGAGCCGATTTTGATTCTGTAAAATTTGTAATTTTTCATTTAATGTAACGACATAATTTGCCAATACACGATTTTTAAGTTCATCATTTTTTAAAGCATCAATTATGTCAGGTGTTTTTGAATTAACAGTTAATCCGTTATCAAATACTCTCGGTATTTTTAATGCTATTTTTCTTAACTCTTCTCTACCACGTTCATAATACGACTGAAAATTATTTGTGAAGTTTTCGTATGTATTATATGTCTTAATGATTTGTTTTCTAATACTGGAATTTTGAATAAGTCCTATTCTCCCTGTGCTTTTCAATTCATCTATTGTTATTGTAATTGGATTGAACTCATATGTTATTTCCCATTGTGAAGAAAAGAAATGAGCGATAGAATCATTAGTGAATTGTTTTCCCTCAAAATACTCTATTAATTTATTTTTTCTTTTTACTTGTTCGTTTGATACCATTTTTATTTCAGAAATTGCAATTGAGTCAGCTTCAAGGTCATTAATCAGACTCGAGATATATTGTTTCTCTAATTTCAGATCTTTAATGTTATTGTTCAAATTATTAATGGATAGAGCTATTAAAATTCCAATTACGACTAGTACAATCTCACCAACAGCATATTTAAAATACTTTCCAGTTTTACCTTTCGAAAGTAAATTTTGTCTAATATTTCTAAAGAATTTTATCATTGGTTAGTGGTTTGTCATAATGAAGCACAACGGTCTCGTATAAGAATAGTGCAGTTTTATGTGCGAGAATTTTCAGCAAGAAAATCAGCAGTAACAAAATTGCGCGACTCTTTAGTTAAGCACTATAAAGGGAGCATTATTCTTATACGTTGTTAGCCACAGTATTTATATTTATTAATTTTTTTGGAATCCTATCAGATAAATTCATCTCTAAAAGTTGGTATTCTTCAAATTTAATTTTCAATTTCATCAAGTTGCTTAAATTTTATTATCAAAAAACTGAATTTTTTTAAAAAAATCAATTCTTTTCCGCACTGAAGCTAACTTTTTACATTAGAAATTAACGATGTTACCAATAAAAAAGTTTTGAAACAAGCTAAATTTCAAGAATTTATATAAAAAAAACCGAAGTTATTAACTTCGGTTTTGGTTGAAATAACCATTAATTAGAAAACTAAACTATTACATTTCTATTGATATATAAATTTAATTTACCATTTTTTCAATTATTTACTTTTAAGTAACTATTTTATTTCATCAACTCCAAAACTTACTAAAGTATAATCATTCTCATGAGTTCCATCTCCTTCTATTTCTACTGACACCTTAGAGTTCTTTTTTAATTTAAATGTGTATTCCCTCGTAATTGTTCCGTTATTAGCATTATATTCAGTTCTTGTAAGATTAATGTTTTCAAAATTACTCCACGTACCATCTTTATTAGTCCATATTTCTGCTTTAGCTTTTGTAAAATTTGTATCTAGATGTTTAAAAGTCAACCGAATTTTATAAGTTCCTTCCTTAGGAGCAGAATACCTTACTTTAGCATATTCATTTTTGTATTGCCCAGGATGTAATGCAATTGCACCTTTTGATTTTGGTGGAAATGTGATTGAATGTTTTACATCAACCCAATCTTTATTAGAATTATTTTGAGCTGCAGAATAAAAAGCAGTACCGCTTTTTTTCATAATGTTAACCGGGCTTCCTTTTTTATAAGCTACAGGAGGAGGAAACGATGTGAAATCCTCACCTGCTTTACCATATCCATAAGACCATTTAGGGTCATTCTTTTTTGAAAGATCTGGTATAAATTCTGATACCGTTACTTTTTTTACTGTTGTTACTTTTTTTATTTCTTCTGGACTTAAGACACCAGAATAAATCATTGCTTCCTCAATTCTGGCGTTTACCCAAGGATTAGAAGGAAGTCCGTTCCAAAAGTGACGTTGGCCAAAAATAACCCCAACTTGATTTTTATCTAAACTTAAAATTTCTCCTTTAATATATGTACCAGCTAAAACATCATTTCTGTAAAGTTTTACTTCATTTTTTCCGTTTTTTGACCCAAATGAAATTGCAATTTTTACTTGACTGCCAATTAAGGTTTCTTTAGCTTTGTTTCCTATTGGTTGTGTTCTGTTCCAATCACCACTTCCTGCCATCCAAGTGTTTTTTTGTTTTTCACCAAAAATAATTCCATCAAAATCAAAATCTGGAACTTTTTTGCCTACAGTTAAAACTGTTCCTCCTTGTTGTTTAGGATTTAAAACAGTAACCCAAGTTACTAATGTCTTTTCTTTTATATCTGGACCATTATATGTAGTGCTCCATGCTAATTGGTTATTCCCTACATGAAGTTGGCCATCTTCTATAACTGATCTCTCTAGTGTTAAATCTCCAAAGTTTCCTGTTAAATCTTTTGTAGAGCCGTTTTCGAAAGTCCAATGCCCAATGATTTTTGACTCGGCTAGAGGCTTTACAGTTTCCATTTCTTTTACTGTTTTGTTAGAAACAGGAATTGTTTTAGCATCTGCAATCATAGAAACACCTTCTATATGATTACCTTTTGCACTGTTATCAAATTGAACAATAACAATTCGATTTTTACCAGTAACTAATAAATCAGCAAAATTTCCAATAGTTCTAGCAGGTTGAGGTCTTGCATTATACCAAGTATCTAGTACAAAATCAGTTCCATTCTTATAAGTTCCTTTAGGGTATTTGCTATTGAATATATATACTCGAGCTCCATCATCAACAAATTTAAACGAAATTGTTAGTTTATTTGGTTTGGTATTTTTTGGAATATCAATTATACTTTGAAAGTAAGTAAAATCTAGTTGTTGATATTTAGGGATAGTTGATGGCTCTTCAAGCTTAATCCCATTTGGAAGTGATTTCCATCCTGTATCTTCTGTAGCTGGAATGTTTTTTTGAGAATATGCAGTTGGATCACCCCACTTTGTAGTTACAAAATCAAAAGCAGGTTTGCCTCTGTGCATTTCCCATTTGGAAATAGTAATTTTTTGTGCATTTGTTGTAAATGCAGCCAAAGCAAATATTAAAAAGAATAGGTTTGTTAAATTTTTGGTTTTCATATATTTAGTTTTTAAGTTATTTGATAAATGTATTACAGATATAAATAAATATTAAAAATTTGTTCTGAAACTGGTCTTTTTTGTTCTGAAAACGGCAGATTTAAATTTTTTTGATGCTAAAAACTAAGATTTGATTTATACTTTTCAGAAATTTTAAAAGTCTTATCATTTAGTTTAAGGCTTGATTTTCCTATATGATTTATGGCAGTTGGATTTATGGCAGTACTTCTGCTAATCTGTATAAATTCTTTATTAGGTAATTGCTCTAAAAATTTGGTTAATGAAATGCGTATAGATTGTCTATGGTTAGTAAAATAGAAATTTGTATATACATGTTCTGACTCTATATATTGTAAATCTGTACAATTAATATTATATGTTTTTGTGCCAGATTTAATTGGAATAATAAGTTGTGTGTGTATTTTAGTAGAACTAAAATACAAGTCTATATTGGTGAGTAAAGTAGCATCATTTATAGGTTTATTAATATAACCAATTGGATTTAAAACTTTAAGACTTTTTAAAGTTTCTACATCATTATAAGATGTTAGAAATAAAAACGGTAAAGCAAGATTCTGATTTACGTACTTAGCAATATCAATACCATCTTTTGAGCCATTAATTTTTATATCTAATAAAATTAAATCTACAGGATTACTTTCTAACAATTCTATAGCTCTTGTATAATCTACAGCAATACCAACGCTATTATATCCGTTATGCTCTAAAAACATTTCAATTTGATTTGCAATTAGTACTTCATCTTCGACAATCAAAATATTTTTTTGTGATTCCATTATACCTTTTTAGAGTTTTTTAATTGTAAGGTTATTTTGTATTCTGAATCTATACGGGTAATAGTTCCTTTTAATTGTTTAATCATGCTATTAATGATGCTAACTCCTAGGCTTTTAGAGTTTTTACTTTCTATAAACGTTGCCCCAGAATCTTTATAGGTAATAGAGATGTCAGATTGTAGTAAAGATATTTGAATATCTATGATCAATAAATCTTTAAATAAAGCATGTTTTAAACTGTTAGACATCAATTCATTTATCAAAATACCAATAGGTAGCATGGTGTCAATATTTAGATTGATACTTTTAGCATCTAAATTTAGTTTTATGTTCTTTGTTGAAATATCAATTAGTGCATTTGTTATTTTAGAAAGATATTCTTTTACATCATATTCTTCACCTTCAATATTTTCTTTGCTGTACAATAATTGTTCATGAGCAGCAGCTATCGTTTTAATACGATTTTCTAAACTTTGAAATTTATTTTTATATTTAGGTTCATCAATTTCATAATATTGAAATTTAACCAAACTCAAAATAAGTGCTAAATTATTTTTTACACGGTGGTTTAATTCGCGTAATAAAAATTCTTTTTCCTTTAGTTCTCTACTAGTTTCTTTTTCACTAGCCTTAATAATTTTATTTTTTTTCTTTGAAGAGTAAAAACCTAAAATTAAAATTACCAATATTATAATTGTTAATATTAGTAGGGAAGTTATATTTTTTCTTTCAATATTATTATTTAAAGCTCTTTGTTCTGCTTCCTCTTTTAGGTTTGTAATTTTATCAACGTCATATTTGGTTAAGTCTAAAGCTCTATTTTTTGCCAGTCTATTTATTTTAAAAGCTTTAAATTTTTCTAAATTTTTTGTTGCAGTTTCTTCTTTATCTAGCTTATCAAGAATTCTAATTTTTAAAAAATATAATTCTTGTGTTTTTTTTAGGGAAACCTTTTTTTCTCCAAGTTCAAGTGCTGTGTCAATAAAAGTTAGTGCCTTTTGATATTGCTTTGTTTTAAAATAATAAGTACCGATAAAATGATTGGCAAAAACTGCAGTATGAGCTTCATCTGAAAAATTAGTTACAGCATTTTTTAAGAAGTTTTCTGCAAATTCAAGGTTTTTATTGACGAATAATTCTTGATGCCAAAAATCATGTAACAGAATATAATCTCTAATATAATTCTTATAATCAGTACCAAAAATACTTGATTTTTTAGATTTTAATATTTTTATAGCATTTAATCTATATTTTAAAACGCTATCTTTTTTATTCAGTTCTTCATAAATAGATGCTAAATCATTTGCTACAACAGCATAACTTATTGGGTCTACTTTTAATGAATCTTTAACTAAATATTGTGTGTAGTATTTACTTGCTTCTTCATAGAATCCAGCGGAAGATAATACATCGCCTCGTAATTTTTTTAAATTTTGAGGTTCCGTTTCTCTATAGAAATTAAACTTAGAACCCAATTCTTCTAAAGGTTTTATTTGTTCTAATTGACCAACTAAATTTTCAGAATAACTAAAAACTCTAAAAATTCTCCAATGCAAATCTATGGCGGCTTTAGAAGTTTTTGCTTCTGGAAGTTCTAATCCTTGATATAAATAAACTAAAGCGGTGTCAACTCTTTTTAAGCTTATATTTGCATTAATGATGTATTGTAATGCTCCCATGGCTTTATATCGTTCTTTTTTTCGATCTAAAGTTTTTAAATATTTTTTTGATTTTTTTTCGTAATATAAAACGGAATCTTTTGTTAGCTGATTAAAATTATACATAGTAGATTCTATTACAGTATAATCTTTATTTACCAAATAGTGTTTTTTTACATGTTCTTGAGAAAATGAATTTAGTAGCCCCAAAAAAAATAAGGGAATTATAAAGAAAAAATATTTGATATTCATTTCGTAAAACTAAACTATTAATCAGCTGTTAAAAAAAAGATTTATAATTTATTAAAAATAATACTTGTTATTGCAAATAATAAAAAATATTATTTAGGGATGATAATTTTGTTATGAAAAGCAATTATTTGTTCTGAAAAAGTAAAAGTATAAAAAAAACAGAAGCTTTGGGCTTCGGTTTTTCTAATAAAAATAGAATAACTTATTAATTGAATTTACTTAAATCTAGTAAATGTTAGATACAGACTATAAAACAATTTTTTCAGGATGAAATTTAATAAGCAAATCTCAAAAGGTAGAATTAATTTTGTAATTAAATCTCATATACGGGTTTTAAACATATTGAGGCTAACGTCCACTGTGTATGGTGCGTATCCCAAAGGGTATGCACTATAAACCGTGTTAGCTGTTGTTGTTTTTCAGGTTCCTGAATTCTTAAATAATTGGTCTTTACTGTTTGTAATTTGAATCATGGTTATCGGTTATTTGTTTTGCGATTTCGTGTAAATCTGTATTGAATCCTGTTTCATAAGTATTGGTATTTAGATCAACATGATAGATACTGTTTAACCATATAAGACCACCTGTTACGCGAACTATATCACCTTGATGTCCTTTTGGGTCTGTAAAAATAGATGTTTCGCGTGCCCCAAACATATCAATATCGTCAAGCAATAAGCCATCAATATTCATTTGTGCTAATTCAAAGGTTGCCAATCCAGTTGGGATGGTGAATATATTGGTAGAAGGAAATTCGATACGCAATTCGTCTACAATTTCGTTATGTATGATCTCATTTATGTAATAATCATAGAACTCCTGTATTGAATTGAATCCATTTTCGATTGCAAATGTATTCCAATTTGGTCGAGTACCATTAGGATCTCCGTTGGGAAAGTCAAAAGGTGATAATGATATAAAAATAGTTACGTCTGGATTGTTTTGTAATGCATAGTCTATCCAAGCGCGATGACCTTCAATTCGATTGATTGAATCGTGCCCAAAAGTCATCCCAAAGTATTTAATATTACCCGCATCAAGTACAGACTTTATCTGTTGATGTTCGGCACTAGTAGAATCGTTCCAAAAATTGATAGGTCTTCCATTTTCGCCCCCACGAAAGACAGTCGTACTAGTGTGATTTTCAAAACCAGCATCAACTGCCATTATATCAAATTTTTCTGCATAAGGTCTAAAAAAGCTATTCCCAATAAGAAGCATATTATACCCTTCTGTTTCAATTGGTTCAGATTCCTCTAATGGATTGTCGTCTTTGCTGCATGCAAGAAATACTAACATCAATGCAATTATCCATAAATTATTTCTGGTCATAATTTGTGATTTTTGATATTAGACCCAAATTTTCTTATTTGGTTTAATTACAGCTAACGTCCACTGTGTATGGCGTAGTGAGGCGCGCCTCATGGAAAGCCATTGTTGCGCCTCATTAGCTATACACGCTGTTGTATGTAGTTTCGTGTGTAGTTCACGTAGACTTGACTAAATATACATAAAATCGGCGAGGTGCGACAAACAGTGGACGTTGGTATGTAATTAGTAGAAAGGAAGCGTTTGCAAAACGCGATTCTACGTGCCGCAGGCAATTACATACCAACGTTGTTGTGTATGATTTCGTTGCGTGTTTAAGCACGAAAGTTAGCAAATAAATCACAGATAGAAAGTCCGCGAGGACTTTCGTAAGTAGGCTATAACCAGCAATGAATTATACACGGTGTTGTAAACAGTTTGAATAAGAATATAAATCAATCGCTTGTATATCAACTAATAAACTCAACTCACTTGTTCAGCAAAATAGTTTGGGTTAGGTGCAATTTAGAGCAGCTATTTCAGCTTCAAGATCTTCGATTTCTTGTTCTAATTCTGCACGATCATCTGCATCAAGACAATCTAGTATACTATTACTGTAATCAATATATTCTTCTGCGGCCGTTTCATAGGCAACACAATTAGAATTACTATTATCTGCTAAATAAGCTAAGGCTGTACTAATTAAATTTAAAGAAACTTCTTCTCCATTTGAAGCTAAGTTGTCACAAGGGTTATCATCATCACTTGATGAGCAACAAAAGCAAGTGATTGTAAATAAAAATAATAAAAGTTTTTTCATTGCAATAGGGTTTAGAATTTTAGTATAAAATTGTCTATGTTAGTCTAATTTGACTTATCCATTGTCATATCTAAAGCAACCTTCATACATTGTCTAAACTCTTCTTTTGATAGGGATAAATAATCGCCAATAGGCTCTTCATTATTTTTATCGAAAATTCTTGGAATTCTTTTAATTTTGAAGAATTTCCCTTTTTTATCTTCAAGAATATCAAATGAATTGAAGACACTTGAGAAATCTTTTACTTCTTTTTCTTTTACCCACAGTTCATCGCCTTTTTTATTCGAAGCGGTAATCGAAACTTTTATTTTGAATTTCAAAAATGGCTCGCTTTTTACCTTATCCATTACGATAGAATAATCCTTGGCACCTCCGAACATAAACTTCATTTCAATTTCATAATATTCATCTGCAGATACTTTTATTTTTTTTAATTTTTTGTTTGGTAGGTAAAACGAAATTTTGTTCGACCCCATTGCATTACTGGCCACATTACCAAGCATACCAGACATAACGGATCCCTTACTTCCTTTTAAAAATTCAACTGTTTCATTATCTGTTTTTCCCATTATTACATTAGAAAAATCAGTCAATAAGTCATTTGTTTCGTTTTGATCAAGCATTTCATATAGTGGACCATTAGCTTCTGTGTTGAGATTATTTTTTTTCAACCATTTCTCTTCAACCTTGTCTATAAATAGTGTTTCATACCCTATTATCGCTTTTTTCTTATAGATTGGATTATAATAAATAGAATTGTCTCTGTCTTTAACTAGTGCACGCTCCATAATATTTTCATCAATATTCACTTTGACTTTATATATGTATCCAGTTTTAGATATGGATTTATTGCAGTTGTTACTCTCTGCAAAGGATAATGAAATTAAAGATAAGATTAGGATAAAAAGGCCTTTAGATTTATTCATAGTTTTTTATGTTATTTAGATGTGTCAATAGTACGATAAAATGCTTGGATACGAAATAAAAAGTTTATAGTAACAGAATTTTTGTCAATTATAACTATAAAAAATGAGCAAGACTTGAAGCTTAAACCTGTAAAGCTAAAAGTTTCTCATAATTGTTTACAACGATTTGTGTAAAATGCGTTTTAATGCATTTTTACACTTTGTTGTAAAACGTTACTTCAATATTTTTCTTTCGTTGACAACCTTGTCAATATTAATTTTAACTTCAGATTTTTGATTCATTGAGAAATCAATTTCATCTACAAAACCGAGGTGCTGTATAATATAGTCCTCTTCTAAAAAAGATCTTTGGCCTCTCATAAAACCCCAAGTATCATATTTATAATTTGATCGATACCTAATCGTTTTATTTGGTTTGATTTCTGCAACTTTATGTGCAGACCTTTCTGGTGACGGTATTTCTAAGAACGATACATTTTTTGAAGAAATTACGTGTATTTCAAATAACGAGTCTTTAATTCTTCTAATTTTTAATGAACCTAATTTCAGAAATAGATGATTTTTAGGATACATTGAAATATAAGATTTGTCTTCCCTGTTATCTTCACTTATAACAATTAAGCCAATTGATTTATTTAGTATGATTTCGGGTTTTAATTCTTTTAATAAGAAAAGTCTGTTTTCAATCTTTAATGCACAAGAAGAATGAGATTCATTCGCCCAGTTATTTAAGTAACTTCTATACCCAGAATCGTACGATGATTTCATTCTTCTTTCGCTGTTATCAAATATCCTAATGAGTTCTATCATATTTTAAGACGGGTCAAAATGTTTTACAACGTTCAGTATAAGAAACGTAGGGCAGATGATAAGCGATACGTTTCAGTTTTGTAATAAGCCAAATATAAATATTTTGCTTTTATCTTTTTTATTGAAAATGCCAAATTTTATAGTTAGCGACTTTGCAAACAAACACAAGCTTTTCGATTAAGCCAAAAAGCCCTATGTTTTTTATACCTTGTTGTGTGGCGTACTTTTTTATCACATGACTTTTTTAAACCATACATTTCGAGTACGACCATTTGTCATTCTTAAACCCAAAACTTTTCCTTCATCATTCTTCTTAATTTCAACAATGCCTGCAGGCCAATCACCCAAAAAAATAGTATTGTATAACTGTTTTAATTTTATTGAACCATGTCTGGCATGCTCGATATAGATACTAGATTTATCATCTGTAAAAATTGAATAACTAGTTTTGAGTTCCGGACTATAATAACTCCCCTCAAATATCTTTAAGTCATTTCTTTTTTCGTCTAAGTTACTTTGAAGAAATGTAAATACTCCAGATAAATTATTTTCAATTTGAACGGTCATTTGTTGCTTTTTACTATCAAATTGTACAATTGGTTTTACAGATGCACGAATCATTACAAATGTTTGCTTATCGATAGGTAACAAGGGCCATTCCTTTTTATCAGAACTCGAATATCGCAAGGTATCATTTTTTACAAGAATTTTTCTTCCTATTTTCTCTTCATCACTCCAGTAAACACCCTCAAATCCCTTTAACTTATTATTTGATAACTTGATTGTTTTAGTAGGTGTTTGCGCTATTTTTTTAGTTTCTTTAACTGATAGATTTTTACTTTTATCAAAAAAAACATCGGATATCTTATTGGTCTTGGATACAATGCTACTTTCAGAATAATTACTTAGAATTATAATATTGAGATGCTCTTGGGGGAAACTTCTCGCAATCGCTCTAAAGCCACCAACAGATCCGCTATGCTGAATCACCTTCTTACCAAAGTAATCATCAACTCTAACCCCAAAACCATAATTGGTTTCAAAACCATTTTTTAGAGGTGTCGTGATTATTAGCTTTTTAAACGCTGTCTCCCAATTATTTTGAGGCGTACTAAAATTTTGTAACCAAATATTTAAATCTTCTATTGTAGAGTGTATATTTCCAGAACCATAGTAACCCCAATATTCCAAAGCTTTTTCAAATTCTTTTCTTAAATAGTATGATGTAGCATTGTTTGGAACAATTTTCTTTATAGAGGTTTCTACATATGTGTTTTTCATTCCTAATGGTTGAAAAATATTTTGCTTCATCCATTGGTCAAATTTCAATTGACTAATATTTTCAATAATTTTAGCTAAAAGTATGTATCCAGTATTGCTATATAAAAATTCTTCGTCAGGTTTAAAGTTGAGTTCCTTTTGATTTTTAATTATTCTGTAAACATCATCGTTTGTTTCTAAATCTCCACTTCTCCAACCGGCCAACGCTAATAAACCGTGTAAATCTCTCAATCCACTGGTATGGTGCAATAAATGACGAATAGTAATAACTTCACCAAAATCTGGTAATTCAGAAATGTGTTTTCTAATATCATCGTCAAAAGAAAGTTTGTTTTGTTCTTCTAATAATACAATACCCATAGCTGTGAATTGTTTTGATATGGAACCTATATTAAAAAGAGTGTTGTTTGTGTTTGGAATGTTATATTCAATATTAGCTAAACCATAGGATTTTGAAAAAATAGTTTTTTCGTCCTTTGAAACCAATACAGAACCACCTGGATGATTAGACGCATTCCAAGAAGTAAAAAGACTATCTATTTTTTGCAATTGTTTTTGACTAATCTGACCGTAACTATTTAAGACGTGTATTAAAACAATAAACAGGCTTAAAATATATACTCTTATTTTCATCATTATTTTATTTTACAAGATTAAAATGCAAAAATCAATAACTGACTAAAACGATAAAAAAAAAGAACACGCCAATAACCCGTCACAAAGCTGTCAGTGGCATGCCAACAGGAAGATTAAGCTAAATAACATTAAACTTAAGGCTAAAGAAAAGTCGGTTGTTTTTGTTTAATTCAGCACTGTTTCTAAGGATAATAAAAGCGTTTGCAAGCACTAGAAATAGTAAAACTCCGATTCCAATATTACGGCCTAATTCATTAACGAAAATAATACTTCCAATTAAGTATAACGAGATCATTATTACAGACCATAATATTTGAATTGTTATAATCTGTCTAGTTAATGAATTTAATTGTTTTTTGATCAGTGTAATTATTAGAGGTAAAACAAAATTCGCAATAGGAATAAAGACAACAAGCAATGAAGAGAGATTAATTAAGTTAATAACCTTAGAATTGGATTCTTTGTTTAAGATGTTAGTTTTAATAAGCTCATTTTCTTTTATATTCAATGATTTAGCCAATGCTTTTAAAGTATAACCTTTGGGTTCTATCCCAGATTCTATTCGCTGAATAGTTCTTACAGAAATTCCCGATTTCTTTGCAAGTTCTTCTTGGGTTAAGTTTTGCTTCTCTCTATATTCAGTTAATTTCGACATATTTATTTGCCAGCTTATGGGATTGATTTTATGACACACAACGTCCACTGTGTATGGCGTAGTGAGGCGCGCCTCATGGAAAGCCATTGTTGCGCCTCATTAGCTATACACGCTGTTGTATGTAGTTTCGTGTGTAGTTCACGTAGACTTGACTAAATATACATAAAATCGGCGAGGTGCGACAAACAGTGGACGTTGGTATGTAATTAGTAGAAAGGAAGCGTTTGCAAAACGCGATTCTACGTGCCGCAGGCAATTACATACCAACGTTTCGTGTATGATTTCGTAAGGGATTTCGGACTTTAAACCTGTCAAGTTACCACCAAATTTTGATGCGAGTGATAATGCCTGAAAACCTCTGAAACCCTTATGAATTATACACATTGTTACCAGCTTTTGATTTTTATATCTGTCCAAGGTACGCAAATGGACTAAATCTTTTTTCTATTATTATTAAATCATCAATCAGGGCTAAACAATCATCCAAATCTCGATAGCAAAAAGGTGCCTCTGTCTTTATAGATGTATCCTTAATCATCTCAGGAATATAAATCCTTTCTCGAAGTCCAACATAATCATATTTGTCAGAATGTTCTTTTGCGTCTGAACGCGACATTACTCTTCCTGTCCCATGATTTAAAGAATTATAAGTTTCTAAAACCTTATCAGTCGATTTGACAAGCACAACATCTCCATCAAGGTTTGAAGGTAATATTGCCAATTCATTAGGATTTATCCTTATTGCACCTTTTCTAATAATCACACCGTCGTCTGTCAGCTCAAAGTTATTGTGATTGCGGTCAACAATAATTTGTAATTTCCCAAAATACTTTGACACCATATCAGCGATTGCTTTTCGATTATTTTCTGCCCAATCGCAAACATCAAGAAATACTTTATCAAATTCACTTGGTTTCTCAATCAGGTGGTCAACTATTTTAGATTCATTTCTCGAACCTGTATGAATCAAAAAGTAAATAAAGTCATCGTCATATGATTCCAACGCATCAAGAAAGTGATTTCCTGAACCAAGGTCTCCTAATTTACCTTTATTGTTTTTTAAGTCATGGTAAATCTTATCCCAATCCGTTTCTTTAAAATCGGAACGTTTCACTTCCGATTTAGCTAAAAGCATTCCACATCCACAATCCGAGACTGCAAATTTCCTCCAGTCTGCTTGTTTTGTATAGACAACAGTTCCTGTCGGTAAAGGGGATTTTCCAGGACATGCATCTGGGAAAAATATTACTTTCTCCGCTTGCAGTTCTCTTGGCAACCATCCATATAATTTGTTTATCGGTTCTGCTGAATAATTTATCAATTCCATAATCTTATCTCTGTGCAATGTCGTCCTTTACAATTGCTGGTAACGGTTTCGTATAACCGTCAGTTACGGGTTTTAAATTACTATTTTTTGATTAATAACTGACGCTCGCAATTCCGAGTGGATTCGGACGTAGTCGAATCCGCCGTAATTGCGGTTATACATTGTTGTAAAACGTTTTTTGTTTTTTTAAAATTTGCTTTATTACTTCTTTAGCATTTTTAAAGTCAAGTCCTGGTTTCATTTTCGGATGATATAGCATTTTAATGATTTCCTTATCCATTTTTGAATATTCCACAGTTATAATGCTATCTAATTTATTCTGATAAAACACACTATTAGAATATTTTTCCGAATCATTCATTAAACCTATACTTTGTGTTATTTCCTCTACAATAGTTGTCTCAATAGATTCCTTTGGTTGTAGAATATCTATAAATATTCTTGCGTCACTAATATGGAAGGTTTCTGTGTCAAATCCAATATCTGCTATTCCATTAATTTCTGTCTCAATATTCTCAAATAAGTCGGGCATTAATGGTTCCAATCTCTCTCTTTCCCTTAAGATAATAAATGCATTAGCCTTTTTGGGGTCGTCTATTAATTGGATGTGAAATTCATCCTTTGTCAGATTATTAATTTTTTCAACTGTCTTTTTAACTAAGGTAACCTCGTAACTAAGATCTTTTTCCTTAATTATAAAAAGTTTCATTGGTTCAGTCCATTTTATAATTCTTTTAGGGTTTGAATCATATTCCGTATTTAAGGCAACTTCGTTGAAGTAATTTACCATTTCAGTATCATATTCGGTAAACTCATATTCCTCGAAGTCAACAAAACTATAAACAGCAATTCCAGCTATTATTAATAGACTAATAAAAAGGGTAGTTTTCTTCTTCAATATTTTGTTTCTCAAATGTTTTACAACGTCCACTGTGTATGGCGTAGTGAGGCGCGCCTCATGGAAAGCCATTGTTGCGCCTCATTAGCTATACACGCTGTTGTATGTAGTTTCGTGTGTAGTTCACGTAGACTTGACTAAATATACATAAAATCGGCGAGGTGCGACAAACAGTGGACGTTGGTATGTAATTAGTAGAAAGGAAGCGTTTGCAAAACGCGATTCTACGTGCCGCAGGCAATTACATACCAACGGTCTTGTATATGAAAAGTAGCGGATTTTTAAGCACTACTTTTCGGTTTATTACTAACTATAAATTTAAAAAATTAAATTTCGTTTAAACTTTAAAACCGCTATTTTTTATATACGTTGTTGGCAACTGGCTTTTATTCAGTGGTCTTTTTCGTGGTTTCATTCCGAAAAGCACTCTCATAATTCTAAAAGGGTAAATGGCAAAACGGTAAATTACTACAATAATAATAAATGAAATAACTAAAAGAACGATAAACTTAGCAGGAATATTTAAGTCTAGTTGAATGATGTAATATGCACAAATTATAATAACTGTTTGATGTAAAATATAAAATGGATAAATAGCTTCGTTCATTCGTTTAAGGTAAAGACTAGGTTTATTGAAGTAAACTTGCCCATATCCTAATATGGTCAAAACAAAACACCAGCCCAATAGACTGCACAGGACATACCAGATATCCCAACGAACAGAAACGGTTAAATAAGGCTCCACGATAGTATTCGGTATGAAATAGTAACCGTAGAATAATAGTGTGCTAATAATGAAGCTATTAAGATGAACAAGTCTAAAGTTCTTCAAATTTTCCCAAAACATTTTTGAACTTGCAAACAAAATACCAGAAATAAAAAAGTAAGTGTAAAAGAATGTTTCTGAAAGATTAGTTAATGAAGAAGACCCAGTTGGATAATACCTTTTTAGTATTACTGTTACAATGATAAGAGGAAGTCCGCTCAATAAAAGTCCCATTTTATAAGAGGATATTTTTTCGAACCAATTTATAAATCCCTCAGATTTTTTGGATTTAAGAAAAATAATTAAAGGAATTATAATTATAGAAATCACATAAAGATTTTCTATAAACCAAAGATGATTAGTTTCAAATCTACCTTCTGTGTATATCTGCCAGTAAGAATTGAATTCATTGATGTATTGATAATATGTTTGAGGTGGTACAATAAATAGCACACCAAAGAAGAGTGGAATTAAAAGTCTTCCTGTACGTTCCTTTAAAAAATGCTTCCAATTCCGCTTAGAAAATGCGAGTACTGTTCCTGTACCAGATATCAAAAATAGTAGAGGAAGTCTAAACTGCTCAAAGTAAACCATTATGTCGTCTAATAATTTGCTAGAATCGGCATTCATAATATGAAAATCATCTCCATTAAAAGGCATACCTAAATGATGGAAATAAACAGCCAAAATAGCAATAACTCTTAACCAATCTAAATCGTGTCTTCTTTTTGAAATACTCATTAATTTTGTTTTTTGGGCAATGATAAAAACAAAATCAACACGGTTTATACTAGTGGGATGAATAGCAACAGAAAGTGACGAAATACAACTGAAAAGGTCGAATTACAAGCTATTGGTTTTTTAAACTGTTATGAACTTGGTTAAATTCTTCAATTTTAGAACGAGAAACAGGGATTGTTCTTTTGGAGTAGTTTTTTAAATAAAGTACATATCCTTGGGCATTTCCAGAAACAGATTCAATTGCGTTAAGGTTTACAACATAAGAGCGATGAGTTTTAAAAATAAACGGATAAGACTTTAATTGGTCTAAAAATTCTTTTAGAGTTAATCTTTTTAAGTCCTTTTCATTAGTATTTGAATAGTCATAAAATATTTCTAAATAGTTACTATCCACTTTTGCGTAAAGAAAAGTCTGAATGTTTAACTCAAAATTCTCCTCTTTTATTGGCGTAACAATTTGAACAGTTGCATTAACGTCATTGATATATTGTTGCGTAACGGATATTTTTTTTAAATCATTTGAGTGCTTAATAATCAAACGATGAAGATTTAATGGTAAAATAATCATCAGCAATAAAATTCCTACTAAAAACGTATTTCTTATTTCTTCCCACAAGTAGCGAAAAGACCAATTATCAGGATTTGTATAAATAAAATCTCGAATCAAGAAGCTAACAAAACCTATAAATAATAGAATTACTGCCAAATGCAAAAACTCCTTGCCTAATGTCCAATTTTCAATATTTTTTATCGATTTTTTGAGCAAGAAAAAATACGTAAAAGCAACAGGGATTGGTAGAACGGAATGTATTACCATAATCCAAAAATTATCTATTTTATGTTCTTCAATATTTACAATAAAAGGTTCAAATAAATAGGTGAAAATAAAACTTGCTATTGCAAGAAAGCAAAGCAATAAGAATACTCTTTTTAATTCCTCATAATAAAATGGGTATGGTTGTTTTATGTAGGCTTTAATTTGCATTAAATTTATTCAGTCAAGTTCGGTTTAGATATTTTTTCAGCTTGTTGCCAACGGTCTAGGCTATGAGTAGTTGCGTGGGTTAGCACTTAACTTTGCAAGTACACACCAAACTGAAAATCCACGAGGATTTTCAGAAGTAGGCGAGAACCAGCCATTAATTATACACGTTGTTAGCCTCTCGTTTTTATCTATTTTTTAAAATCAACTGAAATTGTCATTTCATCCTTTATTTTATTTCAGAAAGCATTTCATCCAGCTGCGTTAATCCACCTTTTAAATCATTTATCAGAAATTGCGATCTTTTATACCGGTTTATCAAGACTGCATAAATTTCATTGTTTCTAATCAATAATTCATAATCTACCGGAAATTTAACTTCGTTGGGTTTGTCGAAAAATATCCACCAACTGGGAATTCCTGATTTTATTAATGCATTTTCTAGATCTTCTTCTCTATTAGCTTCCATTAAAGAGTAATCAGCCGATATTCTTCCAGCGAAGTGTTTCCAGTTAATTAGATTATTAATGAGTTGACCATATTTTTGCTTTTGAATTGGTTCAAAATCTACTTGTGTTTCTAAGTTTAGTCTCTCTGCTGTTATCAAATCTACATTTAGTGTAATAGCTAATAATCTGTGTATGGAATCTTGTGAAATTGTTAAGGTGGCATCTGGTCTCATCAATTCCAATAAGGCCTCATTTCCTTTTATTGAAGTTTCTAAAACGTTTGTGTGAAATTTTAAAAATTCTTGCATTGATTTTATTTCTATTTTCAAGTCAGATAATTGGGTTAACTGAATTTCCTTTTTCTTATTTTTTTCATTCCAATTGTTGACTTGTAATGCAAGCAATATTCCTATCATCACCAATAATATTTCTCCAATAGCATAAATCAAGTATTTTCTTAATCTACCTTCATTCAACAGCTTATGCCTAATTTTTCTAAAGAATTTTATCATTGGTTTTTGTTTATTCTAATGGAGGCTAACGTGTTTGTGTATGATTTCGTTGCGTGTTTAAGCATTAAAGTTAGCAAATAAATTACAGATAGAAAGTCCGCGAGGACTTTCGTAAGTGGGCAATAACTAGCAATGAATTATACACATTGTTGTAGCACGTTTTAATCAGATATTGTTATGATTTCAAATTTCCAACCTTTATCTGTTTTATGGTTTTTGTTAATATTTGGTGATTTTATTCCAGTATAAATCATTCCTGCTGCTGGCAGAACCAACCAAAATGCAGTTGAATCGGCTAATATTCCAATTATAAAGCCAAATCCAGCTGTTATAGCTCCTCCGTAAATAAGAAATCCAGAAGTAAAAATGGAAGTTAAAAGAGGATTCCGCTTCAATGAATCAATATCAGACAAATCTATTCGGACATTATCAACAACAATTGTACTATTATTTTCTATCTTATATCGGCCTTTAATTTTTCGACCATCAAATGTCTTTAGCTTTATTCTTTTGTTCTCTTTAATAATTTTTTCTTTGTTGGTATTAATATTGGTGATTTTTATAGCCTGATTTTGTGCTATAATTTGATTAAAAAAGAATAAACTAATAATAATTAAAAGGATTTTTTTCATTACAAATATTTTTTTAGGTAGATGCAGGAATAACTAGATGGTTGCGTCAAATGTGATACAACGTGTTTGTGTATGGTTAGTTGCGTGAGCGACTAAAGATAGCAAAAGGGGACGAGTCTGAGGAAAATTCGGAGAATTTTCCGATTGGCAGGAAGAAACTCTCGCAATTAATTATACACGGTGTTGTGCGTTCGTTTTTTAATTCATAATGCTATCTAATTCGAATATTAATCTTTCAGCATTTCTTGGTCGAGTTACTGACTTCTTAATTATCTTTCCTTTATTCGATATAATCATATATTTTGGAAAACTAGTTACAGTTCCAGAGTCTGTTTTTCTTGAATATTGAAGATTCCATTCATATCCTTGTGGAAGATTTATATGATAGCCTTTTAAATCATATTTTTTAATTAATTTTTTCCACTCATATTCATTAAAAAATCCGTTTATATCATCAGCAGTGTATAAAAAAATAAGGTTTTGTTTATTATATTTTTTTTGCAACATTTTCATCGAGTTGATGTCTTCTCGAAAGTCTTTCCAGTCTGCTCGATTGTTCAAGGTTGCATAAACATATTTGTTTTTCAATTCATCAAGTTGAAATATCTCTTCGTAATTATGATTTTTACTTTCTTCAATTTTCAGGAAATGAATATCATCATTTCCATTAAATGTATAATAATAAGTAAAGTCGATAACCTTATAAGCAATGAATAAAATTCCAATAATTGAAATAAGCCTAGATATTTTCTTTTTAGATAAATTCATTAGTTAATTGAGTAAGTTTTAAATGACGCACAACGTTCCGGCTATGAGTAGTTGCGTGGTTTAACACTTAACTTTGCAAGTACACACCAAACTGAAAATCCGCGAGGATTTTCAGAAGTAGGCGAGAACCAGCAATTACTTATAGCCATTGTTGGCAATAGTATTTTATTTTCTACAATTTTCATTCAAAAATTCAACTAACTCATAAACTAGAGTTATGGGATTTTGTTTGTGAAATGTTAAATCTTTTTGATTATCTAATAGTTTCTTAGCTCTTTCGATTGCCTTTTCCTGTGAAGCATTTACGTCAGATTCTAAAAGCGAATAAGTTTTTAAACAAAAATCATATTTCTTACCGTCTTTTTCATAGTTGCAATTCCATAAATTTCCTAAATGTTTGTAATAGAATGTTCTATGATTCTTTTGGTCTGAAAAATAGTAATGTAAATAGAACCAAACTTCAAAACAGTCATTAGAATAAGCTACCCTGTAATTTTTTGCAATACCACTTTCTATTGCATTATCAAAGTCGGAAAATTCTTTTTCTCCTTGCTTGATATCCATATCAAAGACACACCAAACGATGTCATATTTGTCATCACTTTTATTAACTATATTTTCTGTTGCCTCAATTAACTTTAATTTGCTTTGACCTTCAAGATTAACAGTTTTTACTGTTAAAGTTAGTACAGGGAATGATTCAAAATATAAAGTTTCTGTTTGACCTTCAGCAACAATTAGAATTGTTTTACCAATCTCTTTTGTTTCAACTTCATAGATTGAAGGCTTGACTTTTTTCAACCAAGCCTTTTTTCTATCAGTTTTTTTAATAGATTTAGTTTTTCTAGGCATTAGTCTTCGAAATTTAAGATTTTATTAAAATTACCTAAAAAAGGAATAGCACCATATTTCCCTTGAATATAGTCTTTCTCAAACGTTGCATTATTTCTAATGCCCTTAAACTGAACTAAAGAATATAGGTGGCTTGCTCCAAATTTATCTTTTTCAACAAATTCAATTTGGTCTCTTCTCAACAAATCGGATGATAAAAGATTCGTGTCGTGAGTTGTGAAAATTAATTGAGCACCCTTGTTTATTTTTGAATTAAATAATTCAAGTATCTTTTTTGTTAACAATGGATGAAATCTAGCATCAAATTCATCAATAATAATCGTTCTTTGTTCACTTAAAGCTTGGTAAATAAATGGACTTAATTCAAACAATTTTTGAGTACCTTCAGATTCGTGTAAGCTAAATGAAAAACTTTCATCCTCTACAAACTTATTATTTGCATCATATTTTTTTCTAGATGAAATTAAGAGTTTTCTTTTTTTAGATTTATCAAAATCTTTTTTTACATCATTATCTAAATCATCTGGTAAATCGTCTGATGAAATTTCAATTGCATTTAAATCTTCTATTCCAATATCACCATATTTAAGAAAATCCAATATGTATTTCTTCTTTTCTTTATCTTTTAAAGATTCACCTGCATATCTGTACATTCCTTCGTGACCTAAACCACTAATAATGTAAGTCGAAGTTATGCTCTTAACTAATTGTTTTGATAGTTTTGCAAAACCAAAAGTTGCAAGAGTTGAAAGAAATAGTGAATTATTTCGGAAGATTTCATTTTCTTCGGACTCTTCGTCAAATAATAGAGTTTTTAATTTATCCCCTTCAGAAAAATTAGTTTTATCAAGTTCAATAATTTCTTTTCCTTCCCTAATAAAATAGCAGAGTTCTCTTTCCCCTGGTTTACCATAAAGCCATTCAGAGTAAATATTTTCATCGTCTAATTCAAAACCATATCTATATTTAGTGTTTTTATCCCAAAAAATAATTTGAAAAAAACTAGGTTCATTTTCAGTCTCTGTAGAAAGTCTAAATGAATCAATCATATTTAGAACTTTATCATCTTTAACTGAAGTTCTAATGATTCTAGAAAAAGTTACAAGTGCTTTAATAATATTACTTTTTCCACTTGCGTTAGCACCATATATAGCTTTTGATTTTAGAAAAGAAATATTTTCGATATTCTTTCCAATAATAACATTGTTTGTATCAATACTTTCGTGTTTTGATTTTATTTTGGCAGCCGATAAATTCAATGTATTGATGTCCTTGAACGACCTAAAATTCCCAAAGCTAAATTCTTGCAGTTTCATTTTGTTAATTTAATATTTGCAAATATTACGCAAATATACAAATAAGAATTAAGCTTATGAAGTGTTTTTTATATTATTGCCAACGGTCTCGTATAACCGTCAGTTACGGGTTAATATACGCAAACCTTTCGGCTTAGCACAGACTTTAGCAATTCCGAGTGGATTCGGACGAAGTCGAATCCGCCGTAATTGCGGTTATATATTGTTGTATGCAGTTTTTTCATCTTCCTAATATTTCTTGGTCATAGTCATATTCCGCTTCGTTTGGAAAAAATCCATTCAAGTCAGGAAAAATTAACTGTAAATACTTGAATTCCGAATTCTCATAATACTTAAATGAACTCAAAGTGTATTCAGTCAGCTTATCATTTTTCACCTCAATAAAGTAAACAGGAAACCGGTCAATTAAATCGTCAATTTTTTTATTCAGCGGTATTTCGTTGAATTTAAATCTTTCCGCATAATTATTAATTAATGTGTTTGTCAGTCCATTCGGAAGTCCAGAAATGAAAAGTTCAGGAATTCCAAAGTTTTTATAAATTCCAGTTGAGTATCCAAAAGGCGTAAATCCAATTTCCTCCATAACATAGGTTTTGTGAAATCCATATTCCGCAATATTATCATAAACCTTTTTGAAATATTTTTCCTTTTGTTTTTCTGTCATTTACTCGATTCTGAAATTGCATACAACGGAATTGTGTATGATCTCGTTGCGTAGTTAAGCACTAAAGTTAGCAAATAAAATACAGATAGAAAGTCCGCTAGGACTTTCGCAAGTATGCACTAACTAGCAATGAATTATACACGTTGTTACCTGCTGGCTTTATTCAGTTTTTTATCATTTATTTTTTCAACACTATATTTTCCAATTCGTATTAAAATCAGAACGACAGCAACTACTGCTGAAAACCAAGCCGTATTATAAACTCCGAAATAAAATTGGTCGATTGGAATAAGTCCTGAAAATTGTGTTCCTAAAACTATAGACATTAATAATATTCGGATAACAGTTTTAAACCAACTCGGTTTTGTTTGCATTTCATAAAATCCGATTACTAAAACAAATAAGAATAAACTATCTCCGTGAAAAATTCGACTTATCAATCCATCCAATTCAGAGTTAGCTTTTCCCCAAGTAACAAAATCATAATAACTTACAATAGATAAAATCAGTTGTATTATTATGATAATAATTGAAAAAAGTGGTTTATAAAATTTCATTAGCTTAAATTGTTATTTTTCCAATTATCTACTCGTTCAAATATTCGGTTTCCAATTTCCAATCCGTCCATTCCAACTAAATCATCCCAGTCACAAGTCGGCGCAAACCAAATCCATAATTCTGATATATCTATTCGATTACCATATTCAATGTCGTCAATATAATCAACCAAATGAGTGTGAAAGTCTTGAGCAGAGTCAAATTGATTAGAATATCCGCCTTTAAATTCTACTAAAATTTTTTCGGCTTTATGTAAGTCATCGACAAGTTCAAAAAACTCCCACTTTTTCCAATATTCGACTTTGGAAAGTTGTTCGGGTTTCTTTTTGAAAAATCTGTTTATCATTCCAGTAGGATGTTTTTTTAGCTTGCAGGTAACGGTCTCGGCTATGAGTAGTTGCGTGGGTTAGCGTTAAACTTAGCAAGTACACACCAAGCTGAAAATCCGCAAGGATTTTCATAAGTAGGCGAGAACAAGCAATTACTTATAGCCATTGTTGCTAGTAGTTTTTATAAATATTTAATGTTATTCAATTGATTCCCATATTCCATCATACCTTCTATGTCAAAATCAACTATACCGTTTTTATCGACTTTTTCTTTTTTTTGAATCTCTTCGCTTATATCCAAAAGTTGTTTTTGAATATTTAAGGTTTGAGCAGTCGAAACATATGGTAAATTTTCAGGTTTATGCTCTTTATAATAATCTTGACAAAAAAAGAAGGCAGTATTCAAATCCTTTACAGTTAGTTTGTCAATCCAGCTTTTTTCGGTTAAATGAATCAACCAACTCCAAACTAAATGTCCATTATAATCTTGAGTTTCCCAAAACCTACTGTCAGCAATAATATAATCATAACCAACTTTGCCAACTAAAGCATCAGATTCAACTTGCCAAACTCCAAATTTTATTATTGCGATACTTGAGCAGAAATCTTCATAGTCGAATCGATTATTCTTTTTCGTATAATTAACTGCTTTATAATAGTCAGAATGGTCTTCAGTAAAGTTATGCGGAATTTCTCCATTTTGCCAAAGTTCGTATAAATGATGTTTTGCTTCTTGTTCTGTCATATGTTTAAAGATTTACTTCTAAATTTTCATCTAATAGATTCTCTATTTCTGTTCTGATAAATAAATTATTTGTTCTGATTTTTACTCTATCACAAACAACATCTAGTGTTAAATCACTTTGAGTAAAAGGTTGGATAGATAATTCCGCATTCATAGTTCTCAAATAGGCTATGGCAAAAGAATCAAATTCGTTTTCATTTGTCGGTCGAATTATTAATTCTTCTATTGTAGCTCCTCTATATTTTTGTCCTATTAAATGTTCGTTTTTATTTTTTAATTCGGATGCTTCCTTATAAGTCATTTTATTTTATTTTGAGTTGATTGCGAAATTACTGGCAACGTTTAGTATATGAAAAGTAGCGTGTAACAATTCCTATACTTTTCCGACTAAAATAGAGTTATTAAATAAACAATGCAAATAAGATTTGGCACAGATTTAGCTATTTTTTATATACGTTGTTAGCCATAGTTTTTATATTTGCTCGAAATATTATATATTTACTATAATAAATTCTTAGAAATGGAATGTTTATCACATAAATCGAAAATTAAAGATACTTTTTCAAGTGTTAGAGATTTCTCGTATTCTGAAAAGAGAAATCCTATGTCAGAAGATGCAATGAACAATCAACTTTTAGATGCTATACTTGATTTAAAATCTTCTATCAAGAATAAAACTAAAAGAATTTATGAAGTTAATCATAACATTGAAAAACTAACTTGGTTTAATGATTTAGACGAAGAGTGTTTAATGTTAACTAACGACTTAATTTCAGCTGCTAAGGATTTGCGTTCTTCTCTTATCCGACAATATATTTCTTTAGACTTTTTAAGAAAGAAGGGTATTGCAAAAGAAGAAATAAAAGATTTCAAGAATTCTATTGATGAATTAAAGGAAACTTATCAAGATTTAGAATCTGTATTCTTTTATCTTCCAGAAATTCCAGAATTCGTAGAAACTACTAAACAACTTTCTCTTGTTTAATGGATTTATATTGTTTAGAGGACTTTAAAGTTGAGTTTGAGAAATTAAATTCCAAGAAGTCATATAAAACAATTGAAGCCGATTTAATAAATTACTTTTTTGATAAATCTACACAAGAACTTGCGTCTGGGACAAGATTGAATAATAGTGATGATACTCCTTATATAAAAAAGCGTTTAAGAGGTAGCGGTGGATTCCGTTGTTATTATCTTTTAATTATAAAAAACGAAGCACTTTATTTAATGTTTGTTCATCCTAAAACAGGGTCAAAAGGTTCTGAAAATATTACAGATGAATCTAAAGCTTATCTTTATAAAAAAGTTTTAGAATGTATTAAATCAGAAGACCTTTATAGATTAACACTCAATGACTCAAAAACTAAAATAAACTTTCAAAAAGTCATTAGCGTTCCGTCATAATTATGGCTAACGGTCTCGTATAACCGTCAGTTACGGGTTTAAAGTTACTGTTTTTCGGTTAAGCACTGACTTTTGCAATTCCGAGTGGATTCGGACGTAGTCGAATCCGCCGTAATTGCGGTTATACATTGTTGTAATGCGTTTTTTTCCATTCAAAAAGTTTTCCATTCAACTTTATCATTCCAAGAATTATTCCAACAAAAACAAATAGAACAGATAATCTACTAATTTGTTGAGTCATTATAGATTCAAACATCAGTGAAAGAGAAATCAAAATACAAGTGATTGGAACAAAATAAGTCATAGATTTTATACTCTTAAAGGATAAATTCCTAACATTTTTATTTTCCTTGACCCAATTCAGTTGTTTTATTGGGACAATACTTATTAAATGAAAAAACATATGATAACCAACGTTCAAAACTATTCCCATTGAGATTCTTTCTTCAATTGGTAAATTGTCAACTGGAAAAAGTATTATAATTATTCCTATTCCAATGTTTATTAGAGAAAAAATCTTGTAAAATTTTTTAATTTTTTCCTTTGTAAAATATACGCTATAGTCTAACATTTCTTTTTAAGCTAACTCTATTATTTTTAATCGACTTTTATTCATTCCGTAAATGCATTACAACGGTCTAGTATAAGAATAGTAGCGGATTTTTTGCACTTACTTTTCGGTTAGTTACTGTCGTTTGATTTATATATTTCACTTTCATTTTAGCGATTAAGCCGCTATTATTTTTATACATTGTTGTGGCTAGTTTTTCTTTCTAATGATTTTTACAATTCGGTTAATTATAATTTCTGACAAGTTCCATTCATACCCTTCAAAATCTGTTGTGTTTATAAACTGAACTACCACAGCATCTATATCTTTATGGTATTCTGCGAGACTTTGATAACCAATGACTAAACCACCGTGATTATATTCGTAAGGATATAATTCCTGTTCTCCTTCTTCAAATACAGAACCATCATTCAAGGCTCTTAGGAATGTTCCAACATCCTTTGCGGTTGCTAACATTCCAAATTCGCGTGCTTTAAAATCTTCTTCAATTCCTACGTAATAACCGCTCATCACGTCTTCCAAATCCACTTCAGTTATCGAAAAATAGGTATTGTTCAATTCTAGGGGAATTAATATTTTTTCTTTGATATAATCATTGTGATTGTGTCCTAAAACCTTATCTAAAATCCTACGAAGCAATAAATAATTCGTGTTTGAATATTCATAACCTTTGTCTGGTTTAAAGCTAGCAGGTAAGTCTAAAGCAAAATCTAATGGATTTTTGCCATTTTCTTCTTCGTTTTCCCAAAATGCTGGATTATCTGTGAAATTTGGAATACCTGAACGATGTTGAACCATCATTTTTAGTGTAATCTCTTCTACATTTTCTATTCTTCCTTTTAGTTCTGGAAGATAATCGGTTAATGATTTATCAAAAGACAAACGCTTTTCTTTGACCAATTTCGTAGCTGCTAAAGCTGTATACAGCTTACTAATACTGGCAATTTTGAACAATGATTTTGGGTCGGCTGGTATTTTCTTTTCTCTATCTTTCCAACCACCTGTGTAGAACGATGGTGGTTTTCCCACTTCGTCTACATAAACAATCATTCCATCAAACCCATGCCCAATTGCTTCATCCACTTGTTTTTGAACCGTATCAGGTAACGGTAAAATCCAAGCCTTTACTAAAATCCATGGTACAAAAAACAGGGATATTGCTGTTCCAACAAGCAATACTATGCGCACAATCAATTTGGCTTTTTTGTTTTTTATCATTTTTCTGTTTCAGTCTTCGCTCTTGTGTTTGGTTTTTCAAATTAGCCACAACGGTTTTGTATATGGCTCGTAGCGTGCAAATTATGAAATTACTTTCGGATTAAGCACGAGCCGAATTTTTTAATTTTTCTTATTACCTTTTTTCTCAATAAGCCAAATTAAAAAATTTGGCGGACTCGCAAATACACCTTAACTTCGATTAAGCAACTGACTAGCAATGAGCTATATACGTTGTTAGGGTTAGTTTTTTATCCACTCAATTGCATTTTCAGACATTTTTTTGTAGTCGTGACCTACATTTTTTATAGTGTCTATTTCCCAATTAAATGGCCAATTATTTTTGTTTTTCAATTCCTTATTAGCATTAAAAAAAGTTGTTCCACGTTCCAGTCTATGCGCTCCTTGTTCCATCGCCAAATCCGTTGTTCTGAAAGTCCCTAAACTTGGGTCATTATCTAGTTCTCCCAATAAAATAATCAATCTTTTATTGTAAGAATTTTGCAAATTTATTCCTGTATTTTGAATGCCATACGGAAATTCAAGTTTATCGTTTGGTAGACTATAAAAGCCAGAATTTGCAGAGATAGCCGTTCCAATTCTCGATTCGGGCATTAACATTACCATTCTATGCACAAATTGTCCGCCAGCAGAATGTCCAAAAATGTCGTATTGTTCGTTTGTAATATTGTTAACCGATTTAATATGGTCAAATATGTTTTCAACCACCGTGTATGCCCATTCGCTTTTTGGGTTTTTAGTTCCGAAAAAGGTAAATAGATTTCCCTCTTGATAGTCGTTAGTTGTGTATTTTGAGAACTTATTTTCGAATTCAGGCGCAATTATTAAAAGGTTATTTTCATCAGCTAATTCAATCCAAGCGTTTAGATAGTCATCTGCATTTCGTCCACCACCGTGCATAACGAAAACTATTTTGTCTTTATCATTCCAACTTTCAGGTTTGTAAGTCCACACTTTAATCGATTTTCTCTCGCTATCTTTATAAGCGTAGATAACAAAAGAGTCTATTCCGCTGTTAATTTTTTTGATTTCCGTTATTTCAGGTCCTTTTGGAAGTACATAGAGGTAAATGTAACCTGCAACTGAAAGAAGCAAAAGGATAGAGAAAGTATATAAAATTACCTTTTTTAAAATTCTAAAAGTCTTGTTCATTTTTAGTACTGTATTTTGTTTTAAATTAACCCTAACGTTGTTGTATAAGATTAGTTGCGAAGTTTAAGCACTAAAGTTAGCAAATAAATCACAAATGGAAAGTCCGCGAGGACTTTCGTAAGTAGGCTAGAACTAGCAATTAATTTTATACGGTGTTGGGCACTGTTATTTTATCGTTTTCAATTCATCATTCATTTGATTTCGGAAATAGAAATAAGTGAATATGTAAAAAGGAAGTCCTAAAAAAACATATATTAAAATGCTGCTTGAGTCATTTTTCTTTCCTATTTCTCTATAAAATTCATTTTGATTCATAAATGACTTAATTAAGAATACAAAGTATAATAGAATAGAAATCCAATTAATAATTAAAATTATTGAGGCTAATAATTCAGAGTTTCGTGTGAAAACAGAAACAAGAATATTCGTAATTAATACTATTCCGTAAAGCATAAAAGCAATTTTTGAATTCCGACTAAATAATTTATGTATTCCTTTTGCAGATTCGTAAGAGTGATTTTCAAAATTTCCAGATAATTCCAGTTGTTCTTTATTAATTCCTCTTTTCTCTAAAATTCCAAGTGCAATATTTCTCAAATCATTATCATAACCATATTGCTTATAATTTTTCACAATATCAATCAATTTTCCGTTTTCGAATGATTCAAGTTTAGAATTTATGTTTGTCATTTCTTAATTTCGTACTAATAGTGCCCAACGGTTTTGTATATGAAAAGTTGCGTTTATTTGAGCGCGATTTTTCAGGCTATTTTGTTTTTTTATAAAAGTAGTAAAATTTTTCAATGGAGTAGAAGTACAGCAATTTTTTATATACGGTGTTGTACGTAGTTTTTAACTTTTCGTTTAAACTTAATCCCATGATATGTGTCCATTCCGAAACTAAAAGGTGCTCTACCTTTAAATGAACCGATATTCCTGAAATTGAACAGAACTTCTTTATCTAGAACTATGATTGTTAATTTGTGTGTTGGAATTTTAAATATTGAAGTGACGGTGAATTCCCAGTATGATTTTTTATTTTCTCGGAGAATCCATTTTGGATTATTTGCAAAAAACTCAATCATCTTTTTGTTTTCACTCAGTTTCAATTCAGAATTTATTTTTGATAAGTTTCGGTCATTAATTTTTAACCATACAGTATATAGGCTTATCGTAATCATTATGATAACGAATAGATAGTCCTTCATGTTTAGACTCTCTAAACTAAGTCTTAATAACGAGATAATAATTAGAAAAATAACGATAAAATACCACATGAAATTTTCCCAAAAACCATCCAATTCGTCTTTAGGTAATTTTCTGTTTTCTTTAATACGTTTTAAATCATTTTTGTTCATTTCAAATTACGTACAACGGTTTTGTATAAGATTAGTGTGGGAGTTTGACAATTTGTGAATTGTCAGCCGAGCCACTAAGCTTATACTTATTTAGTATTTTTATCTTGTCGACCTAAAAATACTCAAATAAGTAAAAGCGACATAATAAAGTAACCAAAACTTTGGGCTAAACCATAAAACCCACATTAATTTTATGCGGTGTTGTAAAACGTTTTTATTTCTTTATCCTTATCGGCCAACTGTCCGAAGGCGAATTAAGATTTATTGATACATTATTTTTTTCAATTCCGACGAGTTCAATTTCAGGGCAATTTTCAGGCGTTATTTTTATCCGCTTATTTAATCGATTAGACAATTCGGTCAGAAACTCCATCAGTTTTTCGTGGTCATTTATACCATTAAATTCTCTTGGGTCAATATCGCATTCAATTTCGTCCTCCGTGAAAAAATGCGTGTTGATTTGAATATTATCTAAATAAATATTTGCAGTATTGTTCCAATCAATTTTTTTATCCCAAAATTCAATCAATCTATCAAAATTGATTTTCGTTTCAGTTTTTTGAGTGTTTTCGTTGAACCATTTAATATCAAATCTTTCATTAATGAAGTCCACAAAAATTTTCCAGTCATTTCTGTCTGTATCAGGAATGAAGATGTCTCGCCAAGAACCATCCCAAAAATAAATGTCGTTATTTAATTCTTTCCAATTCAGTTTTTCTAAATGTTTTACAACGGTTTAGTATAACCGTCAGTTACGGGTTTTAAATTACTATTTTTCGATTAAGCACTGACGCTCGCAATTCCGAGTGGATTCGGACGTAGTCGAATCCGCCGTAATTGCGGTTATACATTGTTGTAAACAGTTATTTTTTCAGCGATGTATTTTTCAATCAGTTCTTTGTCCGCTTTATTTTTTAAGATTAATAATTCATTGTTTTTATGTGTCCGATAATTCATTAAGAATTTCGTTTTTCCACTTCGAGTTAATTCCGAATATTCAAATCGATTAGGGTCAAATTTTTCTGCAATCAATTCCATTTTTTGAGTTCGGTCAAGTATTTTTTTCAGTCGTGTCACTTTTCCGCTTTTCTCGTCAATTTTTAATTCCGTATAATAAATCCAAGAAGCAAATCGATAAAGAGTGTAACCGATTAAAGTCAATATTGCGACAAAAATTCCGACTCCAATTCCGAGAAACCAAATAAGAAAAATGAATGAAGCAGAAGTCCAAATCATCAGTTCTTTCCAGTTAAATGGAATTCGGTCACTCAAAGTATGAATGTCTCCATTTTTGGAAATTCTAAAATAGTCTTCGTTTTCGTTCATTTAAAATGAGTCGTAAATTAGTTTTATACCAATTGCAAAAAGGATAAATGCACCTAAAATGAATTCAATCGTGAACGACATTCGCATATAATCTTCATTTTTTCTTTGAGCAACGAATTTCTTTCTTTCGTAATTGTACCATATAATTCCAAGTGCTATTAACAAAGCTCCAAGTAAAAATGTTAGTACCTTTTCCATAATTGTTTACAACGTTTAGTATATGGCAAGTAGGGCAGTAGAAAGCAATAAACTTTCGGATTTGCACTGAGCCAAAACGTTGTATTTTGTTTTTATCTTATTCATTTTAAAAGCCAAATCAACGATTTGGCGGTGTTTCAAATAACCACAGGACTTTCAGAAACCACTGAACGCCCTATTTGCTATATACATTGTTGTGGTGTCGTTTTTATTTTATTTCTTTAATCTTTCCAGTATTATAAAGTTCTTCGAGCATTGGTTTCAATTCCTGCCAATCTATGTCCTTACTCATTTCTTTGTATTCATTCGTACTATCTAAATACTCCTTCAAAAACCAAGCATCAATTTTCCCGAACTTTGGTGCATTCGTCAGGATTACTTCAATGTTTTGTTGTGTTTTTCTTTTATGAAATCCACATTCTCCTCCGTGAAAAGAGTAATTGACTCTTTCAGAAAGTTTACCACTCCTGGGAACCTTTTTGTTTCCTTTCCAAATTAATTCATCGTATTCCTTTTGAACAGCTATATCGTATTCAAATTTCTTCCCCAATCTGTTCATTAGTTCCATTCCTTCTGAACGATATTCGATAATAGCTTTGGCTAATATGTCTAATGTGATTTTTTTATTCATAAAACTTACCTGCATAAAGTAAAAGCGCAAAGCTCTTCCAATTAGGTTCATCCTTTATTTGTTCGCTGTCTTCACCGTACGCTTCAATGGATTCCAAAAAAGAGGAAATTGTTCCATTTTCCCAACCATTGGCTCCTGAAGAATATGGAGAAGAAGGATTTGTTTTTTCCTTCTCATCCTCATCAATTTTATCGTCTTTTAGAGCTTTTACAAATTGGAGAAATGTATCCTTTGAGTTTACTCTTTCTAATAATTCATTTAAATCCATTTTAGATGTTCACTTGAGTTTTTTCTAATGCACTACAACGGTCTGGTGTATGATTTCGTTGCGTGTTTAAGCACTAAAGTTAGCAAATAAAACACAGATAGAAAGTCCGCTAGGACTTTCGCAAGAAGACTCTAACTAACAATGAATTATACACGGTGTTAGCCTACGTTATTTTATTTCCAAATCTAATTTCTGCAATTATCATCATTGTTATGAAATAAATAAGCGGAATTAGACCAACAAGTATCCAAATCAGATGTTTTTTCCATTCAGGTTTTCTGTTAGACCATACAATTAATGGGTGAATTAAAGACCAACAAAGTGAACCAAAAACCAATACTAAATTCAGATAACTACCATATTGATAAATCCAACGATATTCGGAAATTCGAAATCTTTGCACATAATTCCCAATTAACATTCCAGTCAAACAAATCCCAATGATTATGATTGCTGTCCATTTTGGATTGTATGTTAATTTTGAAAGTTGCATCTAAATTAATCCAGCTTTTTTCATTATTCCGAGTGCTTTTTCTGTTTCGTTTGTTCCGTCGTTAAGTGAACCTGGAAGCATAATAAGTCGGCTTTTTATTTTCCCTTCATTTTGCTCAAATTCCACTTTGAAGTAACTTCTTGTTAAAAACTTTTTCGCAGGCTTAAATTCCACATTTTTTATTTTATTCCGCTCGATAATTGGCGTAGAACTCAAATTCAGGCTTTTAACTAAGCTATACGCAATATAAATTCCAATTCCGCAATAAATAGCGAATTCTATCCAGTCTTCTTTTACGATTTTTGTGAACGCTATATAGAATAAAACAATTGACATTATTCCATAAATTCCAAGTATTTGGTAAATGTTATTCCCAGTTGTCAATTCCGCTACATTTCCAACAATTCCATCACGAGTCAGAACTATCTTGTCAGTCAGAATGTGACAAAATCCAGTTTTGGTTTTAAATTTTTGTTCGTTTTCCATAATGTAGGCTAACGGTCTTGTATATGGCTCGTAGCGTGTAAATTAGCTATTAATTTTCGGATTAAGCACAAGCCAGATTTTTAATTTTTATGTTTAATTTTTTATAAATATAAGTAAATTAAAAATATGGCGAACTCGCAAATATACCTTAACTTAGTTTAAGTAACTGTCTAGCTATGAGCTATATACGTTGTTGTGTGTAGTGCTTTTGCGTACTACTTGGCTTTAAATAGTTAAATACAGTTCAAATTTGCGCGATGGCGAGACATACTCTTTTACAGTTTTGGTGAAGCTTGGATGAAGCGACTGTAAATGTGTATGGCTTTTAGCGTTGGCTTTCAGATATGTAATTGTCAATGTTTTCTATAATTTTGTTTGGCGTTAGTTTATCTTTAGGATTACTTCCAATGATATGTGGTATATACTTTTCATTTTTCAATTCTGATATAATGTTTGCTTTTGTATTTCCTTTACCAGAGTGATGAAATATTTGACCAGTAACTATGACGGAAAATTTACTTTGTCCAATTTGCAATGAGCGAAGTACGTTTGTATTTTGCAATTTACTATTATTAAAAAACTCGATTTTCCAATCCGTAGTTGATACACCAATTTTTTCAAAATAATTATTTAACTCCTTTCGAATTAGTGCTTGGTCAGTAACTTCGCCAAGAACGCAAATATTAAATGGATTATCAATTTTAATATCTTTTTTTGTCCTGTAAACAGGTTGTATTTCATTTAGTGACCTTGAAAGCGTTTCTATATTTTCTTGTGCCTCGTTCAATTGCATTTCCAAGAGTTCGCTTTTAAATTTTTCATCTTTTAATTCATCAATTGTTTTCTCAAAATCAGAGAGCCAATCTAAATTTTCCTTTTCCTTTTCTGATTGGTCAGGTTTGCTTTCAATTAACTTTTTTTGACTTTGATTATATTTTATCAACCTTTTCTCAAACGATGATTCAAATAGTTCAATTTCTTGGTCTTTTAAAGCGGTAAAGAAAGTAGGGTAGTCGTTTGGTGAAAGCATAAAGAACCTTACTGTTTCTTTATTCTCGGTTCTTTCTACATAATTTTTTCCCGCTTGTAATTTTAAAGCATTTTCAGGTTTGAAATCTTTATCATCTTTAATTTCGACGATTATCGTTTCTTTTTTAGTTTTAATCAGAAAGTCAGGATAAAATCCATAATAGAAACCATTTGTTTTCTTATATGCAATACCAAAATAGCGACTTTCTCTCTCGCCGTTTTTAAACCACCACAATATATCATCGTCAGTTCTATCAACTTCTTCAATAAAATCTATTTCTGGTTGTGAGAAATTTATCTTGCCATTTTTATTTTTTTTGACATATAATTTCTGGTCTTGATAGTTTTTTATAATAGACTTATCCGAATTTTCTACAATTTCATAATCTGTAAAAATGCTTATGCTTGACGGAATTTCCCAAGAAGTATTAACAACGACTTCATCTTCTCTTGTTGGAAGATTTGCATAAAGGTCTTTTGCTTGTTCTAATAATCTTCTAATCCTCGGATTATTACTTCGGTTCATAACCACAAGTGATATTTTATCCTCATCTCCAATATCGAATGCTTTTTTAAACCAAGTGCGAATAGATGATTTTATAACAATTGCTGAACGAGAAATAGCATAAGGCTTTGCCATTTCAGCGCAAAAGTTCGTATAACTTGATGTAATATCATTTATGTCTTTTCTAATAGATTTTTTATCGGAAAAATCCACTTCTTGCCTTTCATCTGCATCTATACCTTTAACTACTCCTTCTAATCCTACAGTTTTGTGGATTTCCTTAATGTTTGGATTTATGTCCGACTTCGTATCCAATTCTTTAGCTGAATCTAATAGACATTTTTTAAACGCTCCAGATAATCTTGTAAGTTCTCTTTTTCTCCTTATAAATTCGCTTGTAAGCTTTATAGGTTTGGAATTTATGTTTTCATCTCTTTCCATTTGTAGTTCACTCACATAATTATTTGCGAGCTCCTGAACTATTTCAAAATTGTCAGATGCAGAATATATATAACCATAATTTAATTCAGGATTGTTAACATAATGCTTTTGCTCCGGCATACGCATTATTCTACCTAATGTTTGGATATTAAAACTATAGCGTTCTTGTTTCCACTCACGCTGTAAAAAAATTAACGATGCTCTTGGGCAATCCCAACCTAAAGCAATCGCCTCTTTAAAAATTAATACGTCGACTAGACTGTCATTTGGCTTTACTTTCTCGTCAAGTTCTTTAATATCGACTCCTGAAATTCTTATTTCAAGTTTACCATTTGCAATAGTAATGTCTTGGTCTGCCAACAACCCAATAATATAATCTTCTGGGTTTGAACTGTCGGTTTGTTTTTTATTGGGTATTTGTATTAAAAGCAAAGGATTAATATTTGTTCCCTCATTTTCATACATTTTTTTTAATTGTTTTCTTTTATTTAGAGCAACCTCAAGTAAGTCTTTATTTTCACGAATTTTTTTGCTACTCGGATTAATTCTCACTTCACTTTTAATCATTCCCTGTGCAATTACTTTTGCCAAAGGAATATCTATTAATGAACCGTTAATACTTGATGGCGTAGCAGTCATCTCAATAATTAAAGTGGGATTTATTTCATCGATGACTTCTTTCGCCTTTTCAGCTTTTGCAGTTCTATGACTTTCATCAATAATGAGAATTATCTCTCTATCTTCTTCACGAGTATTACTGACTACAGATTTTAAATTTTTATCTAATTCGTTTTCAAGTCGAAAAGAATTATTTTTTTTAATTAAGCTATCCCAATTAATAAATACAATTTCGTTTTCTTCTATTAAATTATTTTGTAAATCATCAATAGTTATACATTCAAGCAATTTCTCATCTTCTAAATATCGAGTTAAACTTTCTCTACTTTGTTCGTGTAAAGAATTAACTGACAGCCAAATGAAGGAATAAGATTTATCAGCTTGTTCTTTAACAAGTTTAGTTAATGATTGAGAAATCATATAAGTTTTACCTGAACCAGTTGGTGCTTTGAAAACTATAGTTCCTTGTTCTCTATACTCATCATTTAATAATTTAATTGCAGTATCTGTAAGCTCATTCACATATTCCTGCTGATATGGTATGTGTTTCATTTATTCTTAAGTTTTGCAATTTTACGATAAACGTTAAGTATCACTTCTGGAATAGGTTTAACTTTAAATTTTTTATTCAAATTTTCAAAATCTTCTTCCATATAATTATGGTCATAACTGAATACATAAATTACTATTTTTCTTATATCCTTCAGCTTATTTAAAGCCATACAGCATTCTTCAATAAAATCTTCATCGTAAATAATTGCAGTATGTTGGTTTGTATTTTTGAAAATTGCGAACTTACTTTCTTTTGAATTATCCAAGACAACGTCAAAAGTATTCTCTGAAATACAGAGTAATTCTGTACTTTTCGCAACCAAATTTCGTTTATCATTGTCGGTTAAAACAAATGGTACATAATCTGTTTTGAAGTATTTTAAATTTGCTGGAATACCTTCAATTTCATTATAACCATCAATAACTTTTTGTATTCTTGGATAGGTCACTTCTTCACAAATATTATTTTCATTATTTGTACAAAGAATAATTTGTCTTTGACCTCCATCCATTTTATTTAATTCGATGACCGCTTGACCAGTTGTTCCACTACCAGCAAAGAAGTCAAGAATTTTAGCATTCTTATTCCCTGTTATAAAAATGATATCCTTTATTAATTCTAAAGGTTTTGGATTATTAAAAGCCTCATAACCTAATATTGCTTTCAGTTGATTTGTACCGTTACCGCTACTATATTCTGGACGATATAAAACCGATTTGGGTTTTTTTGATGGTAAATCTCCTAATTTTGGTCTTTGTTTTTTGTTTAAAGTAATTCCATTTTTTGTACGTGAGACTATAATATCGTTTATGTGAGTTCTAAATTTATGCTCAAAACCCCAAGTCCACCTCAAAAGTTGTTTTTTTGAATTAATAGGAAGAACAACTTCATATCCTTTTTTAGAATATTTTTTTATTAAGCTGTCAACATATTCATCATTAAATGTGTTTGATTCCTTGTCAAAAATTCTATTGTATTCCTTTTCTTTTATTAAGCTAACTTTATCTTTTTTTACCAAAAGTGGAAAATACATTTGTTCTCTATCTTCTCGAAATTTTTCTTTTCCATCTGCTAAAATTCCACGTCCTTTTTTATAAGGACCAATTTCGTCTGTAAGCCACTCATCATCTGAATCTTCTTCAATATTAAATTCTAAAATTGATGCTTGTGTTTTAGATTTAGCATAAAATAGTGTGTATTCGTGAGTTCCTGCAAAACCAAATTGGTCTTGGTTTCCTTTATGGTTCATAATTGTCGGAACTGTCGCTATATGATTTAGTTCGCCAAATATTTTATCGCAGAGAAGTTTTAGGTTAAAAACCTCGTTGTCATCAATTGATATAGCTATTACACCAGAATTTTTTAAAAGATTTTTAGCTAAACGTAATCGTTTATTCATAAAAGAAAGCCAAGTACTATGCCTGAATCTATCTTCTTGTTTTATGAATCTATCATTATATCTAAAATCAGTTTTTCCCTTTTTATCGGTTTTTCCTGTGTTATATGGTGGGTCAATATAAATAACATCAATACCTTTTTTGTGAGTAAAATTAAGTGTGTATAAAGTATGATAATTATCTCCTTCAAATATGAAGTGCGTAGGTTTTTTAGTGTCTTTTTTTATTTCTCGTTTTTTATCCTCAACTAAAACTGGCAATTCTTTTTCACATTTGTCTGCTATTCTCTCGGGCTTATCTTCCCATACCAATCCATAACCTTTTTTTTCAAGTCTTTCTAATTTGGCAATTAGTTGTTGTTTAGAATAATTTTCGTATTTGGTTTTCGCCATTTAGGTTATTTCGGTTTTGTTTTTTTACGGCACTAAAAATAATTAATTCAAATTGAGCGTTGGCAAAAAACAGCTCTTTTATTTTTAAGCGTTGGTAGTTCGCGCTGGAAAAAATAAATGTGCTGTTTGTGCGTTTGGCTTTTTTAGTTCAAATGTTCAATTTTAGCACGATTTTTTGCATTACACACAACGTGTTCGTGTATGGTTAGTTGCGTTGGCTAGCAACTAAATTAGTAAAAGAAAACGAACCAGAGGAAAATCCGTAGGATTTTCCGAGTACACACAAACTAGCAATTGGCTATACACGTTGTTGTACGCAGGTTTTTATTTTTTCGATTCTCTGTATTTATATTTTCCATTCTTAAAAACTAAAAAGTGAGACATACTTAAAATATCTCTATTCCCTTTAATCTTTGTAATTAAGTACCATTCTTCGTTGTCAGAAGTCGTTAGTGGATTATTCCAATCAACTTCAATGAATTCAGGTTGTTGTTTTTGAACTTCGGTTATGTTTAGTTCAGCCTCAATATTGTCAACCCATTCTATTGTATCATTGTAGTAATCTTTGCAACTAACAATAACTACAATTAAGAATAAAAAGATAAAATTCTTAAGGATACTAAATTTCATTCCAATCTATTATTTTTTATCAGCGAGTCCATTTCCGCTTGATATTTTTCTCGCCAGTCTTTTCCGTTTCTTTTATTCAGATACTTTTCAATTTCTGCGTTATAAGCTTCAATTCCGCGAATAGTTGGTCCAGTTTGGTTACAGCTTGTATAATGTTCGTGAAATCCATACTCTTCTTTCAGTCCAATACAAGGAACTCCGCAAGGATGTAAAGGTGGTTCAGTTGTTACAATTCTTGCAGAATTTCTCCAACCGTCAATCTTTGCAGTCAAATAATTAAATCGGTTAAAAAGTCCGAATTGCCAAAATAAAATTCCGACTAATAAGAGTCCAATTCCGATTGTTATTTTCTTTTTGCGTTTCATTGTTCAACTTGCGTACAACGGACTTGTGTATGAAACGTAGCGTGCAAAAAGGCACTAACATTTCGGGTTAACACAGAGCCGAATTTTTATATTTTGTTTTTAATTTTTCTCTTTTTAAAAGCCAAATTAAAAATTTGGCGGACTTTCTAAATATACACAACCCTTTCGTTTAAGCTCTTATTAGCTATGTTTTATACACCGTGTTGTGCGCTAGCTTTTTTTAATCAGATTGATGAATCCAATACAATTTTCCATTTTTATATGTTATAATTCCACCACCAGCTTCTTCTTTTCCAACATATATACTTGGTCGTTCCAAATTCACAGTTTTGTCTCCAATTAATTCTCCATCCTCGACTATAATCTCAAAAGTTTCCTTATCATAGACAACACACCACAAGTTAACCCAGCCAATAGCATTTGGAAATCCTTTATATTCTTCTTTTCCACAGCCTATTGAAATTGGATTCTGTCCTTTTTCCTCAATTATCAACTTAGGGCAGTCTTTTTTGTCAAAGTATACTCGTTCTAAAATTCCGTTTCCATTTAGGTCAATACTTATTGTATCGGTAATACGATATTCTTTATATTTTTTAAATTCAAAAAACTCAGGATGTGTCCAATTACCGGTCGTATTTTTTTCAGCATTCAATGATTCTTTCTCTACTTTGGTCAGCTCTATTTTTTCCTTAACTGCCTTAGTTTCGATATTAGGTTTTACTTCTTTAATTTCAGTTTTAGTGTTCTCGTTTTCTTTGTTTTTACAACTAAAAAATATGAGTGATATTAAAATCAGAAAGAAATAGTTTTTCATTTAGTTCAATTTTTCGGGCTTGCGCACAACGACTCGGCTATGGTTAGTACGGGAATTAAAATTACTGAATTTCCGATTAAGCACTTAGCCAAAACTTTTTATTTTGTTTTATCTTTTCATTTTTAAAGCCAAATCAAAAGATTTGGCGGACTTTATAAAAATACACTAAACTTTGGGTTAAGCAACAAAACCCGTATTAATTATAGCCATTGTTGCCAGTAGTTTTTTGTCCGTTTAATAAAAATCATAATATAAGCTCCATTCATTTGTTTGGTCATTTTTTGCAAACATTAAACTTCCGCTGTCAATTACATTTAGGTTTATTTTTTCGTCAGATGAAATTTGAAATACAAACTCAAATCCGTTTCCAAATCCTTCGTCTATACCAATTCCAGGTTGACAAAAAGATGGAAATCCACCAATTTTGTGCTCATATTGATGAAAGTCAGCTATGTCATAATAGTCTTCAATTTCTCCATTGTTTTCAAGTTCAAGTATTTCATCTTCTGTTTCGGATGACAAACCTCCACCATCCCAAATTGGACAATCCTGCTTTTTTTCCGCTTTTAAAGGAAATTGCTTTATTAAAGATTTTGGGTTTGATAAATCTTTAATAGTGATATTTTCTAAGTTTTCGTATTCTCTTATTAACCAATTTTCTCCCATTTTCTCAAAGCATTCTGGATATTCATTTGAGATAAAAACTGTCAATATTTTTGTGTTTGATATTTTAGGATGAATAAAAGGTAAATTCGGAATGTAAATTTGAGCTAAGGGAAACATTAATTCTCCGTTTTTGTCGGTCGGAATAGTTTCCTCAGATTTGTAAGCGGAAACCTTTCCAATCCAACTTTCTTTAATTGTATTTTCAGGTCTAAATCCACCAACTGTAAAAACGGTAGTGTCTTTAGAAATTTTGTCTTTTACTTCCTTAATTGTCAATTTCGTTCGTTTTTTTTAAATTACTGGCAACGTGTTTGTGTATGGTTAGTTGCGTGTTTAAGCAACTAATTTAGTAAACAAAAACGAACGCGAGAAAATTCCGAAGGAATTTTCCAAATAGGCAACGACCAAAGCAATTAATTATACACGTTGTTGGCATTAGTTTTTCTTTTTACATATTCTGAAACTAATTTCTTGCTATTTCTCGATGTTACCATACAACCTTCCAATGTTACTATTGTAGGTAATTCAGAGTAAACTTTGTCAATCCAATTATCAATTAATTCAGAGTTTTTAAATTCAGATTTGTTTTTCATATAATGTTCAAATGCCATTAGTCTTGTGCTCGGATTCTTGCTATACATAAGAGTTTGACAAATTTCTGATGACATACTTTTACTTTCCTTTGAGAATATTGCTCTATTTGTAAAAATACTATTTGCTTCGCCACCATAATAACCATATCTCGTTCCTGAAAATGGTGTCATTAGAAAGCGTAAATTTTCGTTTAGAACAAAATCCGACTTTATATCCATTAAAGGATTTTCCATTTCTTCAATATTGTAATATCGATTGTATATTCTATTGTCCTCTATTTTAAAAATTCCTGAATATAGATTTAGATAACGTTCTGTCAATAATTTATTTCTTGGTATTTGCGGTGAGAGTTCATAGGAAATAATTTGCCCATCTTTTAAAAGCACGTTATAAAAGATACTAACATAGCCTTTTCCCATACTAGCTTCAATTTGTTCGTATCCAAATCCTAAATTAGTTTTCCTATCTTTTTTGTCTATTTTAAAAATGTCGACAATATTCCTTTCGTCTTTTTTCAAAACCTTTTTTAAATCTGATAAGAAAAGAGAATCCTCTTTGACCCAACTTTCATTAATAGAATCTAATTCATAAGGGTCTATATATTCCGATATTAGTTTGCTATTAAAATCAGTCGTTACATTCAGCTCATCCCTTTTGCAAGACACTAATAGTGCGAAAATCAAAATGTATATATGTTTGAATTTCATTCGGTTCAAATTAATGCCAACGTGTATGTGTATGATTAGTTGCGTTTTTAAGCACGTAATTTAGCAAATAAAAACCGAATAGAATATTCCGCAGGAATATTCGCAAGTAGGCAAGAACCAAGCAATTAATTATACACGGTGTTCTACGCAGTTTTTATTCTTTTCAAATTGTTCATCTGTTGTTCAAATCCTTGAAATTTAGTATTTATGTCTGGTGTATAATTCCTAGAAGTCCATTCTTGATACAATTCTAAATAATCATCCATTACGTTCGTTCCATTTATTTTGTCAGTCCATTTTAGAGCCATCATTGCACCAGTTTGGTCATAATGCAAGTCTTTTCGTGTCAGATAATAATCAAGATATTTTTTCAGGTATTCAATTCCGTTTTGAGTATTGAATTTGGCTAAAGTCAAACAATATCCATTTCCTGCGTAACAAACTTGGCTTTTTAAAAGATGAATTCCAATTATATCCTCAACAGTTTTAAATTCCATTATTGAGGCGAAATATGCTCCAACAATTCTTGTTCTCCAATTAAAATCTCCGAGTAATTTTTTAACGACTTCTAAATTAAGTTCCGCTTTTATTGGCTCAAAATTCCTAATGAATTCGTCCGCTTTATTTATTCCGAACATATAAAATGGAACACACCATTTTTTGATAAATTCAGCTTCGAGTTTGTTTTCGTTAGAATAATGTTCCAACTCAGCGAATGGACTTGAATGTCTGATAGTTGCTCCAGCAGAATGTAATTCAATTTGTTTCTTTGTTTTCTCGTCCATTGTTGGTTTGGTTAAATTGCGTAGAACGGTCTAGTGTATGATTTCGTTGCGTGTTTCAGCAACTAATTAAGCAAATACAAACCGAATAGAAAATCCGCGAGGATTTTCGTAAGTAGGCGAGTACTAGCAATGAATTATACACGGTGTTAGCATACGTTATTTATAGTTTTTTCAGCAATACATAGTCATTATCAAAGTCCTCAACTTTCAAAATTCTTTTCGGACTACAAGAACTTTCACGATATGCAATTTCTGGATTTCCATAATCGACTTTGGTTCGGTTAAAGCATCCTTGTTTTTTTAAAACGACATAAATTGTTCCGCTTTTTAAATCGTCATTTGATAATTGAATTCCACAATTAAAAGGAATGGTTTTTGAATGAGAAAAATCATTGCCATAATCAGCGTAATTACCAAGATACGAACCGTAATCTTTCCACCTCCTAAATTTATATCCTTGTGTTCCCAAGTATTTTAATTCTCCGTTGTTCATTTGATAAACTAAAATTGGTGGTAATGAAGGATTGTTGTTTTCTGAAGTTATTGAAACTCGTGCCATAATATGACTATTTCCTCTTTCTGCATCTCTTAAAAAGTATTGACTACCATAATCATCAAAAGACCAACGTTTACCTTTCCAAATCTTGTCAAATCGTAATGATAAATCTCCATATTTTACTCTTGTTGTGGGTTTCAAAACTTTATAGCCAAGAGCCTTTTTCCTTTCTGCCTCGATTCTCTTTTGCTCAATCGTTTTATCAATTTTTGCTATTTCCTTTGAAGCAATAGTTGCGTCATTAGTTCCTTTGAAATTATCTACGATTCCTTGAAATTCAATTTTAGCACTATTCAGATTTTTTTCAGCAAGAAGTTTTTTTGCTCGAATAAACCTATTTTCTGCTGTATTTTTAATTTCAGTTAATTCAGCCGAACAGTTATTCAATTCCGCTTTTGTCTGTTCAAGTTCAGTTTTTAATTCCGATAACTGCTTTTTGGTTTCTCCGTCCGAACAACTGAACAGTAATAATGTTCCAAAAGTAAGTGCGAGTAAATTTCTTTTCATTCTGTTGATGGTTTGTAATAATTGTAAATCTATTACGAAAATTTTAATGTTTATTGTGGTTTTCCGTAATGTATGCTAACGTGTTTGTGTATGATTTCGTTGCGTGTTTAAGCACTAAAGTTAGCAAATAAATCACAGATAGAAAGTCCGCGAGGACTTTCGTAAGTAGGCTATTACTAGCAATGAATTATACACGGTGTTGTAGGTAGTTTTTATTCCACACTACATATCCAATTAGTCCAATTCCGATAATAATCATTCCTACAATACCAATTTTCAGCCCTAACATTGGGTTATCATATAATTTGTCATTAAACAACCCAAAAACGAAATAAATTAATTTTGTAGGCAGGAATGCCAAACTAATTAGAATTGCTAAATATTTTGGATTAGAATATTTTGTTAAAACCGAATGAATTATTGGTGCAATATGAATTTCCGAAATTGCAAGAAAAAATAATGAAATCAAATAAGTTATTGTATGCTGTTCAGTCGGTATTTCTGGAATCAGAAACAATATTCCAAATGATATTACTCCAAAAACAAACCCAAGCATTAATTTAAAGAATTGACTACTGTAAAAATATGTCCACAAAATAATTGCAATTATACTAATGGGTAAAATGAAAATAGAGTTGATTGATTGCCATAAATGATTTGGAATACCTAAAGTTGATATTTCGCTCAATTGTAATTGTAAATCAAAAGTCCGAATGCTTGATAATTCGTAGAATCCCCAAAATAAACCAACAACAATAAATGCAATTAAGATGTTTAAAATTCTTTTACTTATTGGAAACTCATTTTTCTCAATTTCATCCAATCTTTTTTCCTTTGTAAGAACGATTGGAATTATTGAGATTAACATTAAGATTCCAGATAAAACGAATCCAATATTGTAGCCATATTTTTCTCCTAAATAACCAATTAATAAAATACCCAAAAATGAACCTAAATTTATTGCGAGATAAAATATCGTGAATCCTGAATCTAAAAGTTTAGTCTTATTCAAATACGTCTTTCCAAAATTTGAGATGACATTTGGTGTGAAAAACCCACTTCCTAAAACGACAAGAAATAAACCTAAATAAAGTCCAGTTGTGGAAGGAATGCACAAACTAAAAGCTCCGATTGCTTGAATAATTCCACCTATTATTATTGATTTTTTATTTCCGATTAGTAAGTCTCCAAAAAGAGCTCCAACGATTTGAGAAAAAACTAATGAAGCTGTAAACCAACCATAAATGCTTAATGCTTCAGTTCTTTCCATTTTCAGCGTCTCTCCAACCATATAAAGAACCACAAGAGCTCTAAAACCATAATAAGATGCTCTTTCCAACATTCTGGAAATAGAGTAGTAGAGAGTTTCTTTTGTGTGTTTCTGATTCTGAATTTTTTCCATTAAGTTTCTTGGGTTGGTAAATTACCTACAACGTGTTTGTGTATGATTTCGTTGCGTGTTTAAGCACTAAAGTTAGCAAATAAATCATAGATAGAAAGTCCGCGAGGACTTTCGTAGGTAGGCTATAACTAGCAATGAATTATACACATTGTTGTGCGTAGTTTTTATTCCAAATCCCAATCATCAATTTCAAACCACGCAGATTTCCCTTTTTTTAAATATTTTACTATTCTTTTCTCTGGACGAGTCCATTTTTTAGTTTTCTCATTTAAAATCCGAATGTTATCATTATTATAAATTACGATACCTTTCCTATCACAACTTTCAAGAACCTTGACATTGATTTTTAAATTTTCTGCATCTTTTTCAATTAGAATTCCTTTAACAATACAAGTGTCGTCCATCCATTTGTCTTCCTGACTTTGGCTGGTAAATTCATAGTTATAATTGAACTCCAAAACATCGCCAATATTAAATTCAGCGAATGTCTCTCTCTTTTCTTCCAATTCTTTTTTCTCTCGTTCTAATTCATCCGCTTTTGCTTTTTCTTCCCATTCTACATATTCTTTTACTTGTTCCTCAAATCTGATGTCTTCATTCTTTAAAGAACGGTAAAAGCTTTCTAAAATCACAACAGACATTGATTCTGGATGACCAATTTTATTATCTCTGAAAAATTTAGAAAGACGAGAACCTCCCCAAAGTTGCCAGTTATTTCTCATCCATAATCCAATTCCAAATCTGTAATTTCCATTAATATATTCTTTTTCAGTAAGTTTTGTGATTTTTACTTTTAAGCTGTCTGAATAAATCTTATTTAGTGAATTTATAGCATCATCAAGGTCTTTTGGAATATAATGTCCTCGCAAACTATCTGTTGTATGTCTGACTTTATTTTCCTCGTTCCATTTGAACTCTAATTTTTTAAAAGGTTCAATTATCTTTTGTTCATTAAATTCTCCGTTGTTCAGATATTCTTTAAAGGCAATCAAAATAACTTCAGTTTGATGTTGTGACACACCTTTGTTGTCCAAATACTTTACAATTCTTGAACCATAATTATCTCTATCAGTCCAATTGAAAATCGTCTTGTATTCTCCGCCCCAAGGATAACTTATCTTTTTAATAGTATCGTTTCCACTTCTCTTAATTTGACTTTTAATACTGTCAGAAGCGTGAACATTTAGATAAGAAACTGCTTTTTTTAAATTTTTTGGTGATTTGGTTTCTTGTCCGAATATTGGAATAGAAAAGATTAAAAGCAGTAAAATAGTCGAGAATTTCATTTTTCAGTTATTTAGTTTCTCGAAAATAATTCGTTTCTTTTTATCATAAAAGCCATAATGAGTGAACTATGTTTTTCGTTGAGTAACGAGGTTTCTTAAATTACGCACAACGGTTAGGTATAAGAATAGTTGCGTGGTTAAGTCACTAATTTAGCAAACAAAAACTAGCCAGAGGAAAATCCGAAGGATTTTCCGAGTAAGCAATGACCAAGCAATTATTTTTATACAATGTTAGCTACCGTATTTTTTTAGTTTTTCTTTTAATTCAATTTCGCTTATCGGTTGCACTTCAACAAATTCTTCTTCATTTTCTCCAATTACTATAACTTTCTCGCCAAAGGTAAGTCCGCTATTATCAAATCCAATTGATATGATTATTGCTTTTTCTCCTTTAGGTAATTTGTTGTAACCATCTTCATTTTTCGTAAACCAATATTCATTTGTTGATTTTTCTATTCCGCTTAAAATGACATTTCTTTCTTCTAAAATTAGACTTGTTAAATTTGACTTTGTCGAAGTCTTTACAGCTAATTTAGTTGGACTTGCTTTTGGGTCTTCGTAAAAGAAATCTACATTAATCCATCCAAAATTTATTGCGTCGTAGGTTATAAGAACATTATTCAGTTCCTTGAGTTTTGTTGTGTCAATTATTCGGCTTGTGTCAATTTTAGTGAGCTTTTGAGATGCGAATTTTTTATAAAGTTCAATTTTCCAACGTCCGTGTTCTTTTGCATCTTTTAATATTGACTCGTGAGCTTCTTTTTGCATTTCCGTTCTAGGGCCTCCATAAAGTCCTGGTGGAATATTATTTAAATGGTAATTGACACTTTCTGTTGAATCTTTGATAAAATATTGAACAGTCAACTCGTCAATTTCCCAAAGGTTCTTATCAAGATTATTTATGTAAATATTTAAAACATCTTTCCAACAAGTTGTGCTAAATCTATCAGAAAATTCTTTTGTAGCTAAAAGTGTGTTTTCAAAATCGGTTATGTTCCCATAATAGTTGTAATCCGTATATTTTAATGTATCTGTAGTAATGCCATAATAGTTAGAACATTCTGTCCAAAACCGATTTTTACTTATAAATTTTATAGGATAAGGTGTTAAAGATTTTGATGGTTCTTCTATTTTGTCCCAATTGATTAATCCATTTTCTTCTCTGATTCCTAAAAATATTTTAGCATCTGCTTTATTTCCTTTTTGAGGAATTTGCAATCTTATAGATTTTCCATTTGCTATTTTTAATTCATTCCCGTTTTCATCATTTGCCGACAAAAAAACCATTCCTAACGATTCAAGAATTTTATCGTTATGCATAGTTTGCAAATTAGAAGCGATAAAGTCCGATTTAGTGAAATTTTCTTTAATTTCTATAAAAACGTTTTTAGAAATACCATTACCATTTTGGTCAACAATTGAATTTTCTGGAATAAGTAGAATTGTTCCACTTTTTCCAACTAGCGTATTCGGTTGAGATGGATTAATTTCAAATACTTGACCTTTATTGATGGATTCTAAAGCACTTATTAATTCAGTCGGAAGGTTCCCGAATTCTTGATTTATTTCTTTTTCCTTTGCACAGCTTAAGACTGTGCAAGCCATCAATAAGAAAAGAATTTTATTCATGTGTTCGGGTGTTTGTTTATATGGTAGCTAACGGTTTCGGCTATGAGTAGTTGCGTGGTTTAGCACTTAAATTTGCAAGTACACACCAAGTTGGAAATTCCGCAGGAATTTCCAAAGTAGGCGAGAAAAAGCAATTACTTATAGCCATTGTTGGGCACAGTATTTATTTTACATTTTTCTATTTTATTATCTCTTATTGAGTCAAATTTTCGCTCGTACTTAAAATTAAATCTTTCTGTTAAATCACTATAAGTCGAAACGTAAAATTCGTTAAAAGTGTAAAGGTCATCTTCGTTAGAAACCTCTCCATTTTCATCTATCATTTTTCCCATACTTCCAGTTCTTCCCCAATGAAAAACTCCAAGTTTGTCTCTTGGTGGTTCGTTAGGATTTTTCTCCAAAGTCCATTCCTCATTAAAGTCTCGAACATCCATTTTTGGCAATTCAGTTCGTTTACCATTTTGGTCAACCAAATAGTATTTATGGTCGATAAAACCATATTTTTGTTCCTTGTCAAGAATTAGTATTCCGTCATTCGGTATTTTGTAAACTAATCCTTCTTCGGTTTTTTCCAATTCTATTCCGCAATCTTTTTTATATATGATATTTACTCGTCCACGATAATTTTCAGGGATTAAAAAAACTTCTGGTCCAACAGTATTTATTCCTCTCCATATTGGCCAAAAGGCTACTATTCCAATAATAAAAATTCCGATTGGAATTAGTCTTTGTTTCCAAGTCTTTTTTAAAGAGACCAAAACCAGAATAACTCCTATTACAAAAACTGGCAGTCCGATTATTGCAAAGAACGCAGCGAAAGTCAATCCAAATGCTCCTATTGCGAGTAAAATCAGTCCGCTGTAATATAGAATGTTACTTGTCTTATCGGTCATTTTCATATTGTGCCCAACGGTTTTGTGTATGATTAGTGGCGTGTTTAAGCACCTAATTTAGCAAATAATTACCGAATAGAAAATCCGCGAGGATTTTCGTAAGTAGGCGAGAACTAGCAATTAATTATACACGTTGTTGTAGGTAGTTTTTTTACAGTTATTCTTTAATAATTCAATTCCTCTTTTCTGTCCTAGTTCAGATAATTCATTCCAATCTTTACAGGCTAATTCCAGTTTTCCATTTTCAAAGAAAATAGCAGCTCTGTTATAAAGTGCATCTATGTTTTTTGGGTCTAACTCATAACTTTTGGTGAAGTTTTTTATAGAATTCTCATAATCTTTATTCTGATAAGAGATTATTCCTTTATTAAAATATTTTCCAGCTTCTTGAATTATTCTTGTGTCTCCACCATAAAAATTGTCTAACTGATAGAACGAATCAGTAAAATATTTCATTGAAATTCCACGAAATGTTTTGGTTTTTTCGTCTTTTAAAACAAATGATATTTCCAGCTTTTCAAGATGTTTGAATTTATTTAAATTCCAAAGTTTATACGATTTGTCAATTACTTTTTTAATTCTCTCAATTTTACTTGAGTCATTTGTGTTAGAGGAATTTATTAAGGTACTTATATTTTTATTTTTTAAATCAATTGTTATAATTCCTTTAGCTTTAAAGTTGCTGTGTTTTTTTTTGAAAGCTTTGTTCAGTTCAAGCATTAAACTCGATTTTAAAGTTGGTGTATAGAATTCATTTGCAACTTGATTTTTACTTTCTCCTTTTTCCTCTTTAATTTCATTGAATAATTTTTGTTCTCTAATAAAATAGAACCTCTTTAATTTGTCGTTTTCCATTCCGTTTATTCTTTCACAGATAATCAACGTGTCATTTTTTACTCTTTCTATTTCGTAACCAGAAGTTGAAGATGTTTTGATAAAATTTTGATTTAATGAGAATGGAAAACATACCTCATTTACTCTATGAGTTGGATTTCCATTAGTACACATTTTCAATTTTTTAAAAGTGTAATTAACGTAAGAAGAGTCAGTAAAGAATCGGTCAATTAAACTACTGCCATCTTTCATCTCAATCTTATATTTTATCCAATCTCCATTCAATTCCGAAATATTGACTTTTTGACAATACGATTTGATTGTAATTAGAAGGAATAATAAAAGTATGTTTTTCGTCATTTTTTTTAATTACCTACAACACATATATATGTCTGTGTTTTGTACTAAAATCTAATTTAGGAAAAATTATTATAAAGCAATGTGTTTCCTCATAAAAATTCATTTTACTTATCATTTATTTTGTATAACATTTTTTGTTATTTTAGTATAATAGTTATACAAAATACACGTATGGATTTTAATAAATATAGTTTTGTCCCAAGTAATCACCGAGGTGTTGCGGTTATACTCATTCAATTTCCACACTTACAGGAATTAAAGAAGGCATTAAAAGCAAAATTTCCCTCAGCTAAATGGAGTGCAACAAAAAAATCTTGGTATTTACCAGATATTCCTTCTGTCAGAATCGCCTTAAATATAAAATCAGTAGATACTGTTGTTAAGAAAGTAAAAAACATTCATCCAATAAATCAAGAAGCATACTTGAAGCTAAATCAGCAACTACAACTTAAAGATTATAGTAATAGTACCAAACGAATATATTTAGCCGAATTTAATCACCTTTTAAATCTTTTAGATGATTATGATGTTTCCGACTTAAATCCAAAGCGACTTAAGGACTACTTTCTCTATTGTATTAAGGTAGAAAAAATGGGTGAACGTAAACTTAATGGTAAGATTAATGCCATTAAATTTTATTTTGAACAAGTATTACATCGACCAAAGATGTTTTTTGATATTCCTAGACCTAAAAAACCGCTTACACTTCCTAAAATGTTAAGTAAATCCGAAGTTAAAAAGTTATTTGATGTGACAACTAACCTTAAGCACAGGATAGCACTTATGCTTTGTTATGGTATGGGATTACGTGTATCTGAAGTCGTACGTCTTAAGTTATACGATATAGATAGTAAGCGTATGGTTGTACATATCCGTGGTGGTAAAGGAAAAAAAGACCGCTATGTTCCTTTACCAGCGACTATTTTACCAAATCTTAGAGAATACTATCTAACTTACAAGCCAAAAGAATTTCTTTTTGAAGGGCAATACGGCGGTGCGTATGCTAGATCTAGTCTGCAACAGGTTTTTAAAAAGGCAATGAAAAAAGCTAACATCAAAAAAAACATTGGTATTCATGGATTACGCCATTCTTATGCAACACATTTATTAGAATCTGGTGCAGATATGCGTTTTATACAAGAGTTATTAGGACACAATTCTATAAAAACAACCCAAGTATACACAAAAGTTACGCCTAGAAGTATTTCTAAAATTAAAAGCCCATTAGATTCATTATAATAACTTTAATTGTTTTATAAATAACGTATAAATATGTGTATTTAAACTAATAGCAAATAAAAAAGCTCTGAAAATCAGAGCTTTTTAAATTGTTTTTGAAATGGTTATTCCGTTTAAGACACTTCTGCCTTATAATCGTAACGTTAAGTATTTTGTTTTATTGTACAAATGGCAAAATATTTTTAAATCTCTAATTCAGAGCGCTTTTGTAGGTTTCTAAACAGCGTTCTCTTGCCATTTTATGCTCTACCATTGGTTGTGGATAGGTGAGTTCTTGAAAATCTGGCACCCATTTTTTTATGTATTCTAGCTGTTTGTCAAATTTTTGTATTTGAGAAGTCGGATTAAATATTCTGAAGTATGGTGCTGCATCTACACCAGAACCTGCAACCCATTGCCAATTACCTACATTACTTGCCATTTCGTAATCGTGTAATTTTTCGGCAAAATAAGCTTCGCCCCAGCGCCAATCGATTAGCAAGTGTTTGCATAAAAAACTACCTACTAACATACGTACGCGGTTGTGCATAAAACCTGTTTCGTTTAATTGACGCATCCCAGCATCTACTAGCGGATAACCAGTTTTACCTTCACACCACTGTTTAAAGTCATCTTCGTTGTTTTGCCACTCAATCCTGTCGTACTTAGATTTAAAAGATTGGTCTTTAGTATGCGGAAAATGCCAAAGGATTTGCATAAAAAACTCTCGCCAAATCAATTCTTTCATGAAGGTTTCGTTTTCCTCTGTCATGGCTTTTTGCATCATTTTACGGACACTCACTGTACCAAACCTTAGATGTGGCCCGAGTCTAGAGGTGTTGTCTTTTGCAGGGAAATTACGTGTCTCTTCGTAATCTTGAATCAATGTAGGTGAGACCTTATAGGTTGCTACACTTTGCTTAGAGGTTTCAAATCCAATATCACTTAAACTTAGATTTGGTAAACTGCTATTTTGGATAAGGTTTGAAAAATATGCTTCTGTATTATAAATTTTAAAATCTATAGTCTTAAATTTTTCTTTCCATATACGACAATATGGTGTATAGACTACATATGGCTTTCCGTCTTTTTTGACGACTTCGTTTTTTTCAAAAATAACCTGATCTTTAAAGGTTTTAAAAGCAATGGCATTAGAACCTAAAAATTCCTCTATTTCTTTATCACGTTCTGTCGCATAAGGTTCGTAATCATGGTTAGTGAAAACAGTCTTAATATTGTGTTCTTGGACCAATTGCTTAAAGATATCTATTGGTTTACCATGATATATAGCAATATTACTGTTACAGGTATCCTGTAAAGTTTGACGCATATTTTGCAACGTTTGGTGAATGAAAGTTACACGGGCATCGTCTTTTGGTAATTTGTCTAAAATTTCAGAATCAAAAATGAAAATTGGTAATACGGAACAATCGCTTTTTAGGGCTTCATAAAAACCGACGTTGTCATCTAGTCTTAAGTCACGTCTAAACCAGAATATGTTTATTGGCTTGCTCATAGTCTAAAATGTTCCAAAGAGCTTTTCCATTTGCTCTTTTCTGTAGTTAAAAATGCTTTCAAGTTTAGGTTTTACTAAAAATGGATGAACCAATTGCCCTAAAAAACCTAAGGGTACTTTATAATCGATAATATCTTCCATTTCTACACCACCTTTAATCTCATGTACAAAATGTTTGTGATGCCACAATGCATATGGTCCATAAAGCTGTACATCTACAAAATACTTTTTATGTTCGTATTGTGTTATCTCGCTAACCCATTTGGTCTTAAAACCAGGTAGTGGTGTCACACGGTATTGCAATAATTGCCCTGCATACATGGGTCTATCTGCTCCAGAAATTATCTGCATGCCCATATCTTTGGGTGTTAATTTTTCGAGATTAGCAGGATTACAAAGAAAATCCCAAGCTTCATCTAAGGAAATAGGCAACTTCTGTTTTTGATGTACTGTGTATATTTTCATTTAAGTCAGATGTAATATCGTAGCGTAGAAGTTAGTTATTTAAAACAATATATGCGTTTAGAGATGTGGCAATACAAAGCCAAACCATATAAGGCAACAATAAATACTTTGCTGTTTTTAGCCTATCGTTTCTAAAGGTTATAAAATAGTAGAAAATGACTAAGGTTAAAAGTATGATTACAACTAGAGCGATATTAGTTAGATGTTGGTTGAAAAAAATCCAGTTCCAACTCACGTTTAACAGTACTTGAAATGTATATAATATCCAAAGAAATTTTGAGGCTCTATCATAGAAAAGCTCTGCCAAATACCAAGAGAAAGCCAGCATTATTGTTGTCCAAGCAACTCCAAAAACCCAACCTGGTGGAGTCCAAGGTGCTTTACTGAGATTGTTATACCAATCACCAGTAGAGCCTCCATCCATCAACCAACTACCTATTGCTAATCCGCCAAAATTGATGATTAAAAACAGTATGAAAAAGTGAACCTTTTTCATCTTACTTTGATGTAAGTGCTTCTATTTTTTCTAATATAACTTGAGCTTCAGCAACTTTTTTATCGCTGGCAGAACGATTTGATGTAGAGAGTTTATGTGATTCTGCTAAAAGCTTTTCATATTGCTTTTGAAGCTTTTCTAACTCTGATGTTTTTTTGAATAATCCGAACATAACTTTTATTTTAGATAAGATGTGATACGAGAGTTCATTGGTTTTGTAATAGAGTAGAAGTAGTCTAAAAACTCGCCTTCTTCATCTACAAGATACTTTTGGAAATTCCACTTCACTGAAGAGTTTTGCTTACCATTTATAGCTTTGGTCGTTAACCAAGCATATAAAGGATGTTGCGCGCTACCTTTAACATCAATTTTTTCAGTAATCAAAAAATTAACGCCATAGTTAACTTCGCAAAATTCTTGTATCTCGTCAGAGTTTCCAGGTTCTTGTTTTCCAAACTGGTTACAAGGAACACCTATTACCACTAAATTGTCGTAGGTGTCATTAAGTTTTTGTAATTCTCTATACTGAGGAGTAAAACCACATTTTGAGGCTACATTTACGAATAAGATTTTTCTGCCTTTGAATTCTGATAAATCAATCGGATGACCTTGTAAAGAATTGATAGTAATATTATGTAAAGATTTTGACGCATTTTGTCTTATGTTTTTGTCGGTTGTTGAAAGTGTCTCTACGAATGCTTTAAGTGGATTCATGATTTTATATTTTAAAGCTTGTTATTCCGCAATCCATTTTAAAGACTTGTCCCGAAAGTGAAGCTGCTTTTTCTGATAATAAAAATGTTGCCATATCTGCTACTTCGGTTGGTTGAAGATATCTTTTAAGCGGGTGACGTTCCTTCATATTCTCAACCATACGGTCATTGCGTAGTAATTTTGAAGCCAAATCTGTGTCAGTTACAGTCGGTGCAATGGCATTGACTCTGACAGTTGGTGCTAATTCTGCACCTAAAGACTTGGTTAAACCTTCTACAGCTGATTTTGATGCTGCCACTGATGCATGAAAAGGCATGCCTAAGTCTGAGGCTACAGTGCTAAAAAATACTATGGATGGGTTATTGCCGTTTTTTAATGCGGGTAAATACTTCTGTACGGTTTTTACAGCACCAATAACATTGATTTCGAAATCATTTTTGAAATCATCAACACTTAACCTGTTTATAGGTTTTAAATTGATACTACCTGGACAGTAGACCAATCCATCGACTTCATTTATTTCTGGTAAATCATCACTAGTAACGTCACAATTGTGATGTGTCAAGTTATTATGAGATTGCTCAGGCTCAGTTCGGCTAATGTTTATGACTTCGTGGTTTTCTAAAAGGTTATTTACAATGGCATTACCAATGCCTTTGCTACCACCTACAACTATATATCTTCCCATACTATGCTGCCGTTAATGGGCGACCTTTTAAGCGTTTTTCAATCTTTTGTTTTATTACAGTAAGACGCTTCATTAAGTCCATTAATTTGGCATCTTTTTTTTGTTTGTAGACTTCATTAACGCCAAGAATAATTTCTTTAGCTTCTCTTGCGGCTACAATTCTGTCACTTGTAGTTTTGAATGAAAACTTTCTGTTTTCGAATTCAACGGCTCTGTCTAAAATTTCCATAATCTAACTGTTTATAATATAATTTTGAAGTTCATTAATTTTTTCTGGCGTATTGAATGCGCCTCCGTAATAAGTCGTCACTGTTGATGACGTGTCATCTTTTACACCTCTTGATGATACACACAAATGTTTGGCATCTATAATTATGGCAACATCTTCAGTACCTAAAATCGTTTTAAGGTCGTTTGCTATCTGTTGCGTAAGACGCTCTTGTACTTGCGGTCTTTTGGCGTAATACTGTACAATTCTATTCAGTTTTGATAAACCAATAACTTTACCTGATGAGATATACGCCACGTGTGCTTTTCCAATGATTGGCACAAAATGGTGTTCACAGTTTGAGTAGAAAGTTATATCCTTTTCAACCAACATTTGGTTGTACTGATACTTGTTATCAAACAAGGCAACTTTGGGTTTATTTTTTGGGTCTAACCCAGAAAATATTTCTTCAATATACATTTTAGCAACTCTATCTGGTGTTCCTTGTAGAGAATCATCAGTAAGGTCTAAACCTAAAACATCCATTATTTCTGAAAATAAAATGGAGATACGCTCTTTTTTTTCTTTATCAGACATATCAAAAGCATTTGCCTTCATTGGTGTGTCTAGACTTGTAAATAAATGATCGTCTCCAATGTCTTCTGTTGTGAAACCATTTAAGGCATGACCATTTTTTTGTGTTAAAGTTTCCGTTTTCATGTAATCTTTTTAATGTGCTGTCTCTAAGTACTCCAAGCTTAAATCAAAGCACGGTTTATCGTTTTGAAATAGAGTTATTTGATATTGATTTTTGTCTCGAGCATTTAAATCTGCCTTCTTCAAAATTTCTTTTTTTACTATGTTTTGTAGCTCTGCCTTGCACGCGTTCTCTCCACATTCTGAAACTACTTGGTTTCATCTCTCTTCGCATCAGGTTAATTACTTCTTGTTCTTTTAGCCCAAACTGAAATTTTATAGCATCGAAAGTAGTTCGGTCTTCCCAAGCCATTTCTATTATGCGGTCTATATCTCTTTCAGTCAATTCCATATTACATTGGCATGGAGAATTCCATGTCGTATTTTACTTTTTCGTCCAAAAGCTTGTCGAAAAACTTTTTATTTTCCTTGAATGTTTTGTTATCTCTGAAGTGAACAAATTTTCCTTGTGCATGAATGCTAGAACCATTTGTTTTATAAATCACCAATTGATAATAAGGAATTACCCAAGTAAAGTTTTTTAAGCCTTGATTAATTAGAATTAATATACCTTTAGGTCTTAATTCGATGTTGCCATAATTTAAATCTGAAACGATATTCATCATAGGCTTCATGTTTGGACTAACATCGTCAATAATCATACGCTTAGAACCTACACCTTTCATCTTCAACTTCTGTACCAAAGAAAATTCACTGCCAACTAAGTCAGCAATTATTTGCTTGTGCTCTTTATTAAAATGTGTAGTGTTTAGTATCATAATAACTCAAATTTACAAATGTTTAATCTTTTTACGTATTAGTTAAACAAAAATTAACAGAGAATTATGATTGTAGGAAATTGAATATTAAAATAGACGATTAATCTGTTCTTAACATGCGGTTTCTATCCTGAAGAGTATGTCGTTTTAATATTCGATAACTTTCACGAACAACGTCATCATCCTTTTTCATGTTCCATAAAATATCGCTAGCTCGTTTGCGATTTTCCTTAATTTTTACAATAGGTTTCGGATAGTTTTTGCCCAATTCAAAATCATAAAAAGCAGATTCCATTGGCGTCATTAAGTAAGGTTCGTGTATAAAATGTGTATCTAGATGTGCTAATTCTGGAACCCATTTTTTTATGAAGGTAGCATCTGGGTCATGTTTTATACTATTTGCTGTTGGATTGTAAATACGGAGCGTATTTATACCTGTTTCTCCTGCTGCCATTTGCAATTGAGGGAAATGAATGCCAGGTTCGAAATCTAAGAATTGTTGTGACAAATGTGCAGATGCATCTTGCCAAGGCTGCCAAAGTATGTGTGTAAAAAATGAAGCTAACATCGCACGCATTCTAAAATTTACATAACCAGTTTCTACCAAACAGCGCATGCTGGCATCTACAAGTGGAAATCCAGTTTGCCCTTCTCTCCATGCTTTTTGATACGTTTCTGAAATACTTTTTTTGAGTTTATGAAAGCCTTTATTGACGCTTGCATTTTCCATGGTATGTTCCATTTCAAACTTTTGAATAAAATGCGTTTGCCAACGTAATCTAGATAAAAAACCACCAATATGTCTTTTGTCTTTAGATTGTAATTTTATAACCTGGCCTTTTTTGAATATTTGACGAATAGACACATTTCCCCAAGCTATATAAGGTGATAAGCGACTACAACTGCTGCGAGAAGCTTCGGGTTGTGATATATGAAACATATAGTTTTCATGTCGACTATCAAAAAAAGTATTAGCGTATTTCCAAGCTGTTGTACTTCCGCCTTTTTGAAATGGCGCTTCCTTTGGTGTTTCTAAATTGGTAACAGTAAAAACAGATTTTAGTTTTTCAATTTCTAAAAGTTCAATAAACTGAAGCGGTTTTGGTTGAAAAATCTCCAGTTCTTTTTGCATATAAATTTCAACACTTTCAAACCAATCATCTCTATTTACTAATCCACGTTCTACGCCGTTATTTTTATTCTCAACCCAGTTGATAACGTTATTACGGCAATAGCGTTTAAATTCTTTATCTCGATTATAAGTAACTAAAATTCCTGTTTCTATATGTGAAAAAACGGTGTCTATTTTATAAAACTCTTGTAGATTATTAAAGGCACTAATAATATCAGAATTAATTACCAAGACCTTTGTATTGTATGGTATTAATTGACGATTTAAATCTCGGATTGACTCTTTTATAAAGTTAAAATGGCGTTCGCTGTAATGATTGTCATTAAGTATAATGTTTTCAAAAGCATAGAGTAGAAGTGTTCGTTTTTTTGATTTTAGTGCATTCGTAATCGCTTCATTATCCTGAAGTCTCAAATCTCGCTTAAACCAAACAACGTTAATATGCTCTTTTTCTTTATGCATTATCTAGCTTATCAAAAAATGCTTCTGCAGCATTAAAATGTCCTTCTAAAGTTTCTTTATTCATACGGTCTAGATTACCTAATAGCATGCCTAACCTAGGATTACCTGAAAAGAAGTCACGATGTTTATCCATAAATGTCCAGAACAAGCCATCCCAAGTTTCTTGCCAATCACCTTTACCATAATTACTCATTTTCTTTATGTAATTACTGCTACTTATATATGGTTTTGTAGACATTAGTCCACCATCAGCATATAAACTCATACCATAAACATTAGGTACCATTACCCAATCGTATGCATCAATAAATAATTCCATGAACCATTGGTATACTTCGTCAGGGTCAAACTCGCAAAGCACCATAAAGTTGCCTAAAATCATAAGACGTTCGATATGATGTGCATACGCCGTTTTGTTAACCTTCTTAATCACGTCGTCAACAGGCTGTATACCTGTTGTACCGTCATAAAATGATTTTGGAATTTTTCTTTTAAAACCCCAGAAATTTTTGGTACGTTCTTCTGTACCTTTAACTTCATAAACACCACGAATAAACTCACGCCAGCCTAATATTTGTCGAACAAAACCTTCTGTTGAATTTATAGGGACATCATTTGATTTGGCATAAGAGGTCGCTTTCTCAATTACATCCATAGGATTTAAAAGACCAACATTAATAAGTGGTGATAGTAAACTATGATTTAGGAAATGTTCTTCTTTTACAATAGCATCTTCGTATGCGCCAAATTCATGAAAACGATACTCAAAAAATTGTTCTAACCATGCTTCTGCTGAATTAAAATCAATAGGGTAAACCACAAAATCATTTAAGTCACCATAGTTATTTGCATAGTTCTTCGTTACGTAATCTTCTGCTTCTTTTTGATGGTCTATTTTATCAGGAAACTGAATGCTAGGTGGCGTTTTATCTTTAGGATATTTTTTTCTGTTTTCAGAATCAAATGTTAGTTTTCCGCCTTGTGGTGAATCACCATTCATTAAAATGTTTCTATTCTTACGTTCATTCTTGTAAAAAGACGTTTGAAAAAATTTCTTTTTTGTTGGTTTAAAAAATGACGATAAATCATCTTTAGTGTTAATGAACAAAGGATTTTCATACCACTTAATGTCTAAACCTTCTGCAGCGTTTTTAATATGTTTTTCAAGATAGTTATCTGTTGGGTCAATTATGTGAATAGTCTTTGCACCTTCATCTTTAAGATATGGTAATAGCTTTCTAACATCACTTTTTTTGTCTACAGCATCTATATATTCGACTGTTTTATTTTTTCCATTTAAATATTCCGCATAGGCTTTCATACTTGCGCGATGAAAGGCTATTTTTTGTTTGTGAAATTTATATTGGTTAAAAAACAAATATTCCTCAATCAAAAGGATATTATCAATTTTTTCTAAAACAGGTGTGTTTTTGAAGAGTTGATGCGGAAATATAATATGTAATTCTTTGAATTTCATTTTTTAAAATAGATTATGTTGTAGCCAAATGCGTCTAAATTTTCCGTTGGCATCGTAGCGTTCTGCTTGGAGGTCAACATTAAATTTCCGGTCTCTTGGGTCATTACCTACGCCGGCAACATACATCCAATTTCCAAAGTTGCTATGTACATCAAAGTCGAGTAGGAGTGACTCAAAATATGCGGCACCAATGCGCCAATCGAGTTTAAGCTCTTTAGCAAAATAAGATGCTACATTTTGACGACCACGATTACTCATCCAGCCAGTTTCTTTTAGTTCAATCATATTTGCATTTACAAAGTCAGATTGAGTTTCTCCATGTATCCATTTTTCAATTAGATTCTTGTTGGTACTCCAATCGTACTCCTTTTTGAGAATCCCTTCTAATTTGAAAATTTGACTTCCATGTTTTAGCGATACATATTTAAAATAATCGCGCCAAATCAACTCAAATATTAGCCAATATGTCGATTGATTTTTAACGTGTTCTTTTTCGAATTTTTTGACTTGCCAGTAAATTGTCCTTGCAGAAATGCTTCCGTTTGCTAGCCATGGTGAAAACTTTGAACTGTAGTCTAAACCAACTAAACCATTTCTGGTTTTTTTATAGAATCCTAATTTTTTAGTATTGAAAAAATAATGATTCAATCGTTCTGTAGCTGCCGTTTCTCCGCCTTTGAACGGAAATGCTGAGTTTGGATGTGTCTCAAAATTTTTAAAATCTAAATCCTGTAATGTTGGGATTTGGGTATTGTTTTCAATTCGGTTTGATGTTGTTAAGCTTTTTATTACAGCTTCTTCTCGGATATCGACATACTTCTCCAGTTTTTTTCGAAACACAGTAAAGACTTGCGGAAGATTATCAATCTCAAAATTAATATCATCAGGATGATACAATAATTGATTGTAATACTTGTGGAATTTTACATCAGGAATTAAAGATTGCACGGCTGTTTCGGTTGCCATTTCATCTTTGGTCCAATCGTTTTGAAGGTAAATATCGGATACATTATAAGTTGATACAATTTCAGAAATTATATCTTCTGGAGCGTCTTGATATACTAATAAATCAATATTAAGCTTTTCAAGTTGGTCTTTTAAATCTATTATGGTTTCTAATAGAAATTTTGCTCTGAATTTTTCAGTAGTTTTAAATCCGTACTTGTTGTCTTTAAAATACTTTGGGTCAAAACAATATAAACCAACAACACGTTTTCCACTTTTTGTTGCCTCTGAAAGTACAGTGTTATCAATTGTTCTTAGATCATTTCTAAACCAAACTAAACTTGTGTTGTTTTCTGTTTTTTGCATTTATCGCTACAATATTTTACATTTTCCCAATCACGTTCCCATTTTTTTCGCCATGTAAATGGACGGTTACAAGTCGGACACATTTTGGTTGGGAGATTTTGTTTTTTTATTCCTTTGGGCATTCTTATTCTTTTTCAATCAATGCATTAATCATTCCTTTAAAAACAAAGGCATGAAACGGTAATACAGAATACCAGTATAGTCGTCCCCAAACACCTTTTGGTCTAAAAACAGCACGTTGATACAATTTATTTTTTACTATTTTAAATTCTAACCAAGCTTCGCCTGGTAGTTTCATTTCAGCAAAAAGTAATACTCTTTTTTCATCTTTGTCAGCAAATAAAACGCGCCAAAAGTCTAATGGATCACCAGCTTCTAAATAGGTGTCATGTGTTCTTCCGCGTCTAAGTCCAACGCCGCCAAAAAGCTTGTCTACATAACCTCTGATTTTCCAAAGGCGATTAAAGCTATACCAACCATTGCGTCCACCGATTCCCCAGATACGACTTATGGTGTAAGCTTCATCTTTGATATCTCTTGAGCGAACATCTTTGAAACAACCGTATTGTGGCAACTCAATATGTTTTGATAACTGGTCTTTAAATAAACCGCTACTAACAGCATCCTTCCAACTTGATACGACCTCATTTTGTTGAATTTTTTGAAATGCTAAATCCACAGCCGTTTTATAAGACATGGGCTTGATATCAATATGAGAATTGATGTCACTTGGTTTTCCAATAACTTCTACCTTCATGCTATCTACTAAAGCCGAAGCCAATTGAAAGGATGTCGAAGTCACAAAGTATAACCAATAAGATGATAGTTTAGGGGTTAAAACAGGAAGCGTAACAATGTAACGTTTTAGTTCTCTGACTTCGGCAAACTGAAGTAGCATTTCCTTATAGGTTAATACTTCAGGTCCAAAAATATCGTATGAGTTATTATATAAATTTGTACTTCCAATAGCGTTTGACAAATAAGTAAGTACGTCTCTAATCCCAATAGGTTGTGTTTTTGTATTCAACCATTTTGGTGTAATCATAAAAGGTAATTTTTCAACTATATCTCTAATGATTTCGAATGATGCACTACCACTACCTACTATAATTCCGGCTCTAAAAGTTGTCAAGGCATAATTTTCAGACTTCAATGTGTTTTCTACCTGAAGTCTTGATTTTAGGTGTTTTGATAAGGAATCATCATTAACAATTCCGCTTAGATAAATGACTTGCTTGCAGTTGGTGTTGTTTACTAAACTTTTAAAGTTTTCGGCACATTTTCGTTCTAATTCTTCAAAATCACTTGTAGAATTAGACATAGAATGAATTAAGTAATATGCAGCTTCAATGTCTTTAGGTATTTCTGCTAATTCAGGTTTTAGAAAATCTACTTTAATGAAAGTGCATCGTGGATGCTCTTCGATTTCATCAGGTATGCGTTTCATATCACGGACACAGCATATTAGCTCATGGTCGTCTTCAAGTAGTTGTAATGCCAAGCGTTTGGCAATATAACCTGTAGTTCCTGTGAGTAATATTTTCATGTTTATTTGTCTCTGTGTGCGTATCCTTCTTTTGGGCGTTGGTAGTCTAAACGCGTTTTTAATGATGGTACAGCATATCCATCTAGTCCGTTTATAGTTGCAGTTTTTCCTTTTGATAAATCCACAAAACCATCTTTTTCTATAAGATTATGAGCAATGTAAAGGGTATCAATCTTTCCGATTACCAAAATAGTGTTGTTTGCTTCTATATGATATTCTTCAACAAACTCCATAGCTATTTGTAGCGGACAGTCTTTCACGAAAGGTGCATGAAAATTGTTTTTGTATTCTTCTTCTAGTTGTGTAACATCAAACTCCGAAATAGACTTGTCATATTTTGCAGAGGTATGGTGAGCATCTTCTATAATATTCTGATGGATATGGTTTAAAGTAAACTTACCTGTATTTTTAATATTATCATATGTGTGACGCATAACTGTTGTTGGTCTTGTGAAGAATCCAAACATTGCAGGATTTGAACCAATATGCGTTACCGAACTGAATACAGCAAGATTACTATTTCCTTCTTTATCTTTTGTGCCAATGAGATTTGCAGATTTGTACCCAGAACAACTGTTAATCAAATTGATGCGGTAGAGGTGATGCATTTTGTCTATGTCATCGGTCGTGAATTCTACCATTTACAGGTTTATAAAATTGTTAATCTGAACGTTTTCTGCTTTTAAATCGAACATTAAATTATAGAGACCAAAAAATGTTCTGTTTATATAAATAAAGTGTGTAGAGCCTCTATTACCATTCATTTTGCGTAATTCTGTACTTTTTGAATAACGTTGGCCCATTTCTGCTACTTGATTAAAAAAATCTGGGTTTGAAAAATCAAATATTTCAGAATGAAATGGTTGTGTAAACAAGGATAATAATTCATGAAACATAGCTCCAAAGAACTCTATTTCTTCTGGTGAATCATCATGTCTTAAAATTTCTAACTCATATAATTTTTCTTTGAAAAGTTCTGGATTGTCTATGCAATCTTTTTCAGCTAATTCAAAGTATGGTACATAAAAATCATTTGGGATTGTTTTCATACAACCAAAATCTAGCGCAATCAGTTCACCTTCATTGGAAACTAAAAAGTTACCAGGATGCGGATCTGCATGTACTTTACGTAAATTATGAATCTGAAACATGTAAAAGTCCCAAAGCGCTTGTCCTAGTTTATTGGATATATCTTGATTTTCATTGTGTGATACAAATTCTGAAAGGTGTTCACCCTTCATATAATCCATTGTAATAATGCGCTCTGATGATAATTCTTCGTAGTAGTTTGGAAACTTAAGATTAGGTATATGTTTACAAGCATCTACAACAGCTTTGCTTTGCTCTATCTCTAATATGTAATTAGTTTCTTCTGTGAGTTTGTTTTCGACTTCTTTAAAATATTTATCAGAATCTTTTCCTTTGATATTAAACATCTTAACGGCAATAGGTTTTACTAAAGCCAAATCTGACGCAATACTTTCTGCAACCCCAGGATATTGGATTTTCACAGCAAATTTTTTCCCATCCTTTTCTGCAAGGTGGACCTGCCCAATACTGGCAGCGTTTACTGAGGTTGCATTGAAAGTATCAAACAAATCTTCGGGGTGTTGTCCTAAATACTTTTTGAACGTTTTTATCACCAATGGTGGTGATAATGGGGGAACCGAAAATTGTGATAATGAAAATTTTTCGACATAAGCTTGCGGTAAAATGCTCTTCTCCATGCTTAGCATTTGGGCCACTTTAAGCGCACTACCTTTTAGTTTCTTTAAACTATCGTAGATGTCTTCAGCATTATTTTGGTTAAGGCGTTCTTTGGCGTCTTCTTTAGAATTAACCATTTTGTCACCATAATACTTTAAATAATTTACACCAACTTTTGCTCCAGTAGACACCAACTTTGATGCTCTGGATATTTTAGTGATAGGTATGCTGTCTATTGTCTTCATTTAGCTCATGTGCATTTTTTCTTTGAACAGGAATTTGCCAAAGTCAATGATGCTTTTTAGTGGTGTTGTATCAATTAAATCAAAACTAGCTTTAACAGATTTTTCTATAAATATATCTGTCTTTTCAAATGATGGAGATGTATCATCTAGCCAAAATTTCATAGTAACTAATAATTGAAGCCATGCAGATTCTTTAAGACCTCTGTTTTGAATTTTCTGTAATTGGTCTTGCTTTACATCTATTAAATTTATTCCTAAATGCTCGATATAGTTATTAAAACTCTTCTTTAAATGAGACAGTATTTTTAAAGACTTCATGTCATTTTTATTACCTTTTAATGCATGAACTACATAACTTCTATTTGCAGTTAAGTTTTCAAAAAACGTGTAATAAAAACTTAATAGTTTATTGCGAGCATCAAAGGATTGATAATCTTCACTTTTATCTAATGCCTTATGCGTGTTATCAAAAAACACTTTAAAAATTGATTGCTCTAAAGCTTCGAAAGACGTAAAAAATTCATAAAATTTTGATTCATCGAAGTTGTTGTCTTTAGCAAAAGCGTATACAGACTTTGGTTTGTGGTCATGCATTAACACATAATCCATGTAAAGTGTGATTAGGTCTGATTGTGAGATTGATTTTTTCTTTGCCATTGTATATTATTTACTATACAAATATAATAATGTTTAACCATATTAAGTTATAGTTAAACAAAATTTAACAAGAAATATTAAATGCATCAAATACTAACAATTAGTATCACAACAATTGTCGTCTTTTACAAGTTTACAGCTTAAAACAGCAAGTATGGCACCTAAAATAGGAGCTATTAAATAAAGCCATAAATGTTGAAGATTTCCAGAAATTATAGCTGGAGCTAGTGATCTAGCAGGATTCATTGAGGCTTTAGTCATTGGACCAGCAAACATAGCCTCTAGTAAAATTACAGCACCAACTGCAATTGCTGCCATGGTTCCAATTTCTTTACTGCCAGTAGATACATTAATAATTACTAGCATTAAAAAGTAGGTTAGTATGAGTTCTAATATAAATGCTTTGTATGGAGGAAATCCTTCGGCTGGATATGTGTGACCAAAACTTTGGCTTTCCGGAAATAAGAACCATAACATAGCGATTGCTAAAAAAGCACCAATAGTTTGAAACACAATATATCTAGGAACTGCTGACCAACTGAATTTTTTAGCAACTGCAAATGCAATAGTCACCGCAGGATTAAAATGTGCTCCTGAGATTTCTCCAAAAGCATATATCATTGCCATTACTATTAGCCCCCAAGTAATTGCGACACCAACATGAGAAATATCACCACCAGTAATTTCGTTGATTGTCATAGCTCCGCAACCACAAAACACCATTGAAAAAGTGCCTATTAATTCAGCAATTTCTTTCTTCATAGTTAGCTAATGTTTGAAAATATGTATTTCATTTCTGTTGCAATTTGTAAACTACGCTCTTGATATTTCTCTGATTGCTGTGGCGTATTATCAAATGCTTTTGGGTCATCATAACGTACAGGAATGCGTTGTTCTGCACCAGCAATAAAAGGGCAGTTTTCATCAGCATGAGAACAAGTCATCACTGCAGCAAAGTTACTAGTTGGGTTGAATTCTGCATCAAATTTTTTTGAAAAACAAATAAGAGGATTGTTGTTGTCTGAAAATTTGACAGCGTAAACAGGATTATTTTCTTCAGAAAGTTTATCAATATGAAAGCCTTGTTTTTTTAAGGTTTCTCCAACAACAGGAAACATAGCTGTTGCTTCAGTACCACCAGAATAGCAAAATACATTTTTGACTTTAAAATTATTTGCCATCGTTTGTGCCCAAATTTGTGACAAGTGACTGCGACGTGAATTATGAGTACAAATGAAGTTTAGATTTATGTCTTGGTGCTTATCTTTTTTAGATTGGATGTAGAGTTTAAGTACATCTAAACTTATTTTACGTTCATTAGAAATTGTTTTAATATCTAGTGCTTCTATTAATTTGTTGAGTTGTTTGAATTCCATATTTTCAAAATTAGCAGCAACCAGATTCTGGTGTGCAACAATTAGCAGCTTGTGATTGAATTTCTGATAGTTTTAGTTTTGGTTTTAGTGATGGTATTCCACAGCTATCTAAAGCCAAACAAGCAGTTTTAGTTGATAGTAGTAAAAAGCTTCCATCTTTAAAATCTAAACTATACTTTCCAATGGTATCGGATTGGTACTCAACTTCAATTTCTACATCACGAAGTCCTAACTTTTCTTCAGAAAGTGTAATAATATTTAAAAGTTTGTCTGGGTGTAATCTGTGATCATAATCATCAGCTTCCCAAAGTTGAAAGTTTATAACACTTTCTTGACGTAATGTTCCACCACAATCAATAAAGGTTTTTGACACTTTACCGACTTCTGTAACGTGAAAGTGTCTTGGAACTAAACTACCATTAGGTAATTTAAATTCAATATTTTCTAGTTGATTAAGGTGTTGTTTTATTTCTGATAGTTTCATAGTAATATGTTTAACAACAATTATTATTTAATATGTCTTGGTTTAAAAATTGGTTAATAGTGGTTTTCATTTCTGTCCACTTTGCCGTATCAATACAATAGCAAACGCTTGTGCCTTCTATGTTCCCTGAGATTAATCCAATATTTTTTAATTCTTTAAGATGTTGAGATATGGTAGATTGTGCTAATCCAATTTCTTCAACTAAATCACCACAAATACATGAGTTGGTACTAAAAATATGTTGCAAAATTGCAACTCTAGCAGGATGCGCAAAAGCTTTTGCTAGAAGCGAAATTTTATTCTGTTCCTCGGTAAAAATTTCAGATTTGACTAAACCCATGTTTACTTAATTTGTTTATTGCAATATTACGATTAATGATTCGTTATTTGAAACTTTTCTCTAATTTTTTTGATGCCATTTTAAGGATTAATTAACAATTAAAGCATCGGTTGGGTCGTAATTTTACGGGAGAAATTAAACACTAACACTTTATAACATGAAAAAATTAACACTATTAGCATTTGCTTTGACTTTAATGTTCAGCGTAAATGCACAAATTGAGACGCCACAGCCAAGTCCTTTTACTAAAATAGAGCAGAAGGTAGGTTTAACTGATGTTACTCTTGAATACTCTCGTCCAGGAATGCGAGGACGTACAATTTTTGGTGATTTAGTACCTTATGGTAAACTATGGAGAACTGGAGCAAATAAAAACACTATGATTACTTTTAGTGATGATGTTGTTGTTGATGGACAAACTTTAAAAGCAGGTTCTTATGCTATTTTTGTGACACCTAGTGCAAAATCTTGGGATGTCATTTTTTATTCTGACACTGAAAATTGGGGAGCACCAGCAAAATGGGACGATTCTAAAGTAGCAGCAAAAACTACAATAGAAACAATGAAGTTGCCAATGATGGTAGAAACATTTACTATTACTTTTGATAACTTGACTAATGATTCTGCTGAATTAGGATTTATTTGGGCAGATACAATGGCAAATTTAAAGTTTGAAGTGCCAACAGATAAAATGGTAACTTCAGCTATCGAAAGTGCAATGGCAGGACCATCAGCAAACGATTATTATGCTTCTGCAGTTTATTACATGAATGCAGACAAAGACATGAAAAAAGCTGAAATGTGGATGGATAAAGCAATGTCTATGGTTAAAGAGCCTAGATATTGGCAATTGAGACAGCAATCTTTGTTATACGCTAAACTAGGAAAGAAGAAAGATGCTATTGCTGCCGCTAAAAAATCTTTAGCTGGTGCAAAAGAAGCTGGAAACGCTGACTATGTAAAAATGAATACGGATTCGCTTAAAGAATGGGGCGGACTATAATCTAATCACAACATTAATAAAAAAAGCGACCATATATTTGGTCGCTTTTTTTTGTCAAAATACATGTAGATTAATTCTTGAATATTTTAAAAGTATGTTTTCCACTTTTAGAATTGACTTCTACAAAGTATAATCCCGTAGCAGAATTTGAAATATTTACTTGAGTTTCAGTATTCATAGATTCTAAATTAATTTTGTTAATTAACCTACCATTTAAGTCGTATATATTAGCGAAGGTTAAATCGACTTTACTATTCTTTTTTAAATTAAAAATTCCGTTTGAAGGATTAGGATAAATTGTTAGTATTTCAGCTAAGTCATTAAAGTCTTTTACAGAAAGTGCAAAATTACAATTATAAACAGCAATTTCATCTAAATACCAGCCATCACGACCATTACAACCGTCTGATCCAACTTCGAATCTTAATTTTAAAGTAGAATTTGCTACAACACCTATTTGGCTTAAATCCACAATACTAGTTCCCCAACTACTTTCTACAGAACCTTCATCAGAACCTGTAAAAGCATCTTCGCTCTGCAAAGGATTGTCGTTTCCTGACGTAACTGGGTTTATTGTTCCGTTATATGGATTTTCTGTAAATGCAGAAGCTGGTAATAATGTCCAAGCACCACCATCTAGTTGATATTTTATATTTCCACCATCCCAATTTGCTTCAGTAGCTACATAGTGATTAAAAAATAACTCTGTATTTCCAGTAGCATAATTTGGAATCGTAATTAAAGGGCTTTCTAATCTTATGATTCCATTTTCTAGGTCAGATGTACAGTTTCCATTAATTGGGTTTGTTCCGAATATTGCATTTCCTGTCCTTTCTGCAGGTAGGTTGGCATTAAGAGTCCAATCTCTATTTTCCCAAGTACTAGGGTTTGATGGAAGTTGTTCAAAACTCCAGCCATCAGTACCTGTTTCCCAATCTTCTCTAAAAATTGGATTAGAGCTTGAGGCTTCACAAGGTGGAGTAGAGTTTGCTAGAATAGGTTGAAAATTACAGGCATCAGGATTCATTCGCATTTCTACAGCCAAAATGGCATTCATTACTGTTTGTACGTCAGTTGCAGAAATAATTTCTCCAGAAGGTCCTGCAGGAGTCGTAGTTGTAGATAAACCTTCAAGGTTAACTCCCAATAAATCTTGAGCAGAAGCCTCAAGCGCGTCAGCTAAATCAATAAAGTCACTACTTTGAGTTAAATATTCACTTTGTGCTCTCCAAAAAATGTGCGCAGCTTTGGTAAATCCAATGCTATTAATTGTGTACCCATTAAATGTTCCGCCATCTACAAGAAGTGCGTATGCGCGATTAGGAATCCCAGAATTAATATGAACACCACCAGAATCTGTAGTTTCGCAATGGTATTGCGAATCAGACACTTTTCCTGGGTCGCCATTACATGGCGGTATCCACATATCTCTTATAGGGTTTCCAAAAGCAGAAGCATCTTCTCCCATTCGCCATCTGTCAGAGCTATTGCAGCCAGTACGTAAGGATAAATCTTCGCCAGCATCTTCGTAATTATTTAATAAATCTATAGTTTCTCCCCAAATATCAGAGTAAGCTTCGTTAATTGCTCCTGATTGCCATTGATATATTAAGTTGTTTGTGAACTCGGTATATGCATGTCCCCATTCATGTGCAATAACGTCATCTGATGCAGTGCCGTCGCAATAATTGGCAGAAAAACCGTTCCAATTCGCGTTAGGACAATTTATGTTTGGATTATTATTAATAGTAATCATTTGTGCATCAGCACCATCATAAGAAATATATCCAAATGCATTTTTAAAAAAATTGTATGTGTGCTCAGAAGCTACAACCTCATTTTGCTGCCATATGGTTAATGAACCAGGAATTGCATCTCCTTCTTGCCAAGCAATGTTTGAGGTATTTTCTTCGTAAACAATTCGGTCTAATGCATGTGCCATACCAGTAAACTGCTCGATGCTTTTTCCAGTAATTGCATCAATAAAAATATATTCTCTTACATCAGTATTGTTTCTTACTTCTATATGGTAGGTCAAGTAGTTTGTGGTTTCAAGACCTTCAACAATGCCTTTTGGATAAATTACCAATTGATTTTCTTCTACAAATAAAGGAACGCCTGATTTGTTTAAATTTTGATTAGAAATAACTTCTAGAGCCAAAGCATTTGCTTCAGAAATAGAGATTTTAGGAACAGTATTTAGCTTAGGTTTCGAAATTATGTTTCCGTTTACAGAAGTAATGTTACCATTCTTATTAAAATGAAACTTTAGTCTGCCATCAAAAACAGAAACATTATTGTGGGTCTGAATTAATTCGACATGGTTTAAACCATAGGCGTCTGTTTTTACCTTTCCGACTCGAAAATCTTCAGATTGTAAGTCACTAAAAAGTTTGGATTTTTCAATAAAATTTAAAGCTTTAGTAGTTACTTTTTCGCCTGCAATTTTATATGAAGAGTTTGAAGGAAACTTAATAAAAGTTACACTTTTAGAATTATTATTAAATGAAACCTTAGCGTTTGTTTTATCAGAGAATTTTTGAATCTGCTCAGATAAACTCTGAGAATAACCTGTAAACGCTGAAAAACAGCAAATTGCAGTTAAAAAGAAAATAGTTTTTTTCATAAGTTTGGGGTTAATTCGAAAGTGTAAGTATACTAAAAAAAACGCTTACAAGTTCGGCAAATCTAATTACCTACGAAAAAAGTATTACTTAAGTTTTACTCTAAATCTTGTTTTTTGAAAAAAACATGAACCAAATGTGTAATTAAAATAACCAATGCACATCCAAATAGATTAAGCCATAAGTAGGGCATCCAGTCAAACCACCAACCAATAATTATAATGACTTGCGTTATTAATGCACCTGTAAATACAGCGTTTCCTTTGATATATTTAAAGAAAAATGCTAGTAAGAAAATTCCCAACACGTTTCCATAAAATATTGAGCCAATAATGTTTACTAGCTGAATTAAATTTTCGGCTAAATTTGCAAAACATGCAATGATAATAGCTATAATTCCCCAAGCCAAAGTAAACCATTTGGTTACCTTTACCATAGATGCATCGTCAGTATTGTTTTTTGTGTTTCTACTATATAAGTCCATAGACGTAATTGTAGCTAAAGCATTAATTTCAGAAGCTGTAGATGACATTGCCGCTGACAAAATCACGGCTAATAGTAATCCAATTAGTCCAACTGGTAGGTGATTTAAGATAAAACGAATAAACATATAATCTCTATCATTAGTTTGTGTATCCTTAGCTGCCGAATTGTAGAGTGTTTTTAAAGCCTCAGATTTTGAAATATACGCTTCGCTTTGAGGATTGGATTTTAGGGCAGCAATTTCATCTTGTAGCTTTTTGTATTCTGCAACATATTCTGGGTCAATTGCCTTTTTTATTAAAAACTTAGATTTACTACGATACGTTTTTTCAATACTATCTAATTTGAAGATATCTTGTTTTAATTCTTGATTATCAGTTTTTGATAATTGAATACTTAGTGCTTTCTTCTTCTCAAATAATTGTTGCTGTTTTGTTTGAAGTATTCTGTAATCATCACCATATTCTGAAGCTAAAACATTCTCCGTTGATGCATCTATAAAGTTGAGTGGTGAAGGATTGAACTGATAAAATACAAATACCATTACTCCAACTAATAAGATAAAAAACTGCATTGGTACTTTTAGTAGGCCGTTAAAAATTAAGCCCATTTGCATGTTTTTTACATTACTTCCAGAGAGATAACGCTGTACTTGACTTTGGTCTGTTCCAAAATATGAGAGCGCTAAAAATGTACCTCCAATAAGTCCTGACCAAACGGTGTAGCGATTTTCTAAATCAAAGGAAAAATCCAATACTTCCATACGACCGTTAGCACCAGCAATATCGATAGCATCACTAAAAGATACATCTTCAGGAATTAGATTTAATGTTATAAATAGTGCTGCTAGCATCCCTGCGAAAATGACAAACATTTGCTGTTTTTGCGTCACAGTTACAGCTTTTGTTCCACCAGAAACAGTATAAATAATGACTAAAACACCAATAATAATATTAAGGTAAACGATGTTAATCCCTAATACTATTGATAGTATAATAGCGGGCGCAAATATGGTTATTCCTGCAGCTAGTCCACGCTGAATTAGAAATAGGATTGCTGTTAATGTGCGGGTTTTTAAATCGAATCTATTTTCAAGAAACTCGTATGCTGTGTAAACTTTTAATCGATGATATAAGGGAATAAATACAAGGCAAATAATGACCATGGCAATAGGCAAACCAAAATAAAATTGTACAAATCCCATACCATCAGAGAATGCTTGCCCAGTTGTAGATAAAAATGTAATTGCGCTCGCCTGAGTAGCCATTACAGATAATCCGATAGTCCACCAACGGGACGTATTTCCGCCTTTTATATAGTCTTGCGCACTTTTGTTATTGCGAGTTACCCAAGTTCCGTAACCAACAATAGTAAGTAACGTGGCGGCTAAAACCGTCCAATCAATCCAGCTTAAAACCATATCAAAACGCTTTAGTTATGAGATAAAACAAAATGATGTATATAAGATTTGCTACTAAAACCAAGGTATAGGATTTAAGCCATGGTTGTTTTTCTGGTGATTGATTGTCCATGGTTAGTCGTTTAGTTTTTTATTAGCTACGGTTTCTTTTCCGGCAGAAAGCATATTAGCAAACAAACGATAAGCGCCAGAAACTCCTGCTGGAAATTCTCTAAAAAAGCTTAAACCTGTATACATGTAATTACCTTTACCGTATTTGGCTATCAACAAACTTCCGTTTTTTGGAGATTCTCCTTTGTCATTTGAAGAGAAAAGAGGAGTAAACTCTTCTGACCATTTATTAGGAAAGTATAAACCACGTTCTTGTACCCAACCATCAAAGTCATTTTCGGTAATTTTATTCGGAAAATTTAAGAGTGGATGATTTGGCTTAAGTATTGTCATCTCTGCATTTTCATCTGTTACACGGTCACGAGATAGTGTTAATGGGTAAGGTGCAATTTTATCTACTTTCAGTCGTCTGCTTGTGTTATACTGTACAATCATATTTCCACCATACTTCACATAATCCAAAAGAAATCTTTGTTTAAACTTTAATTCATCTAATATATTGTATGCTCTGATACCAACAACAATAGCATCAAATTCACTTAAATTATCTGCAGAAATATTTTCAGGTTGTATGATGGTTACATTATAACCTATTTGTCTTAAACTTTCAGGAACAACGTCACCAGCACCTTCAATATAACCTATGTTATTTCCACGTTTTTGAATATCCAAGCGTACCAATTTACTTTCGCTAGGTAAATAAACAGTTTGATAAGGAATGTGGTTATAATCAATTTCTACAAGTTCTCTAGTATAGAATTTACCATCTAAATTTACCATTGGCGTAATAAATCCTTCACTTTGATTTTTTGGAGGTATAACAGTAAAAACTAATGTTTGCGCGTCACCTTTGTTCTCTATTTTTATTTTTTGTTTTTCTGGATAAACACTCCAATCGTTAGGATATGCCATTTGCACGAAACCTTCTACATTGTTTTTACCTGCTTTTACTACAACTTCAATTTCTTTTTGTTGGTCATTTTCGAATATAAATACCTTATCTCGCAAGCTAGCCGATACTGGAGGCACGATTTCAAATGGACGATATAACTCGCCTTTATCTGGCTTTGAGTATCGATAAACAACTGGTTTTGTAATTGGAATTAATACGTTTTCAATATTTAGATTGAAAGTTACATTTACAGCTCGTGGTGTTTCAGGCTTTCCAATAAGTGTTTGGTCTTCGACATTGTACATGCCTAAAGTTCCTTTTTTATTTAACCAATACGCATTTGTATAATCTACATCGCTAGGAATAGTTATACCTTCTTCTAAATTAATGCGATTATTCGAAGTTAGTTTGATGTTTTTCGAAACAGCATTCTCTAACGAAGTCATTTTGTAGGATAATAATTCGATATTGGTTTGACTACGATTTAAAGCTTCAATTCTAAGATTTACAGCTTCATTCTTAGTTGCAGTTGGGCTTGAAGCCGAAACTTCTAAGTATAAGCCAGCACAAGCTTCAATGATGTTAATTAACTCTTTAGACTTAATAGTTTTCCAATGTTCATCTTCAACATTTTGTAACATTTGATAGGATTTTACCAATTCAGGAATATGCACAGAAGGATTTGAAAAATTAAAATTTTCTTCAACAGCTTTTAAAACATCTCCAATGGCTTTTCCACCTTTAATTCTATTCCAAGTAATATCAATTCCTGCGAAGGGATTTTCCCCGTCAAGAGGTTTCCCTTTTAAAAACTCAATATACTCTTGCTGAGTGCCACGAGACGTCATACGTCCAAATCCTTGACATAAATGCTGACTACTAGCAATTGATGCTAATTCGTTATTTGATAGTCCTTTGAGCGGATAATAAACACCTATATCAAAGTTGAGCATGTTACTTTTGTCAATTTTATCAAAAGCATCTTGACTGCCATAACGCCACCAAGAAGTGTTATAAAAAATACGTTGAGGTTGCCAAGTTTCGGTATGTTTAAGTTGGGAACTATATTTAGTAGCATCGTTAACTAAGTCAAAGGCTTCGAGGCTTAACATTGCAGAACTTGTATGATGACCGTGAGTTCTGCCTGCACGTCTGTGGTCAAAGCGGTTAATGATAATATCTGGTTTAAACTGACGAATATTCCAAACGACATCGGCCAATACTTCGTCTTTGTTCCAAATACTTAATGTTTCGTCAGGGTGTTTTGAGTAGCCAAAATCATTAGCTCTAGTAAAACGTTGCTCACCTCCATCAACACCGCGAGCTGCCAACAATTCTTGTGTTCTCATTATACCTAATAGCTCTCTAATTTCTGGACCAATGAGATTTTGTCCACCATCACCTCGTGTTAAGGATAAATATGCTGTACGTGCTTTGACTTCATTTGACATGTATGAAATAAGACGTGTATTTTCGTCATCTGGATGCGCTGCCACATAAAGTACAGATGCTAAAACATTGAGTTTTTGAATAGACTCTAATATTTCTGAAGAATTAAGTTTTTTTGGTTGTTGTGCATTTACTGCGAAAACAGTAGTTATAAGTAGTAAAACAGATAGTTTTATACGATACATATTAAGTATAGTTAGTTATCTTTCAAAGTTAAAAAAGTAAATAGGGCAGCTATGTGATTTTTGATTTATTTAACGGTTGTAAGAATTGTATTTGTTTTCTTGAATTCTGTTTAGTGGATATGTGTTTTGTCAATTTTTAACTCAAAGATTTGCACCTTAAAGCCACTTTTTCTTTTTGAAGAAAAATAAAAGTAATACAAACATGAGTAGCATAACACCTATGAGTACAAAATAACCATACTTATATTGCAGCTCAGGTATGTATTCAAAATTCATCCCATATATACCAGCCAAAAAAGTTAAGGGTATAAAAATAGTAGAGATAATAGTCAATACTTTCATGACCTCATTCATTCTATTACTAATGGTTGTCATATACATATCCATGAGACTCCAAATCATTTCACGATAAATGTCTATGTTTTCTGAAACTTGAATTAAATGGTCATAAATATCTCTGTAGTAGGTAATTGTACGCGTGTTGATAAGTTGGTGTTCTCCTTTTTCAATACGATTTATAATTTCGCGAAGAGGAAATATAGCACGTCTAACTTTAAGTATTTCTCGTTTTAGTTGTTGTACTTCGATATTTAAGCCTTCTCTTGATGTACCAGCAAAAAGCTCAGTTTCTAAGTCTTCAATTTTATTACCCAAAGTTTCTATGATGCTAAAGTAATTGTCTACTACAGCATCTATCAAAGTGTACATCAAGTAATCAGATTTTAATCCTCGAATTCGCCCTTTGTTTTGACGTAATCTGTTGCGGATGGTATCGAACACATCTCCTTCGGCTTCTTGAAATGATAACACGTAATTTTCACCTAATACCAAGCTAACTTGTTCGATGACAATTTTTTCGTTTTTATCATAGTAGAGCATTTTTAAGACTACAAAAATATAATCATCATACTCGTCAATTTTTGGGCGTTGGCTAGTATTAACAATATGTTCTAAGACCAAAGGATGTAGTCCATATTGGTCTCCAATACCAGCAATTTCTTTTGTGTAATTAAGGCCATTAATATTTATCCAAGTAACAGATTTTGTATCTTTATAACCTGCAGCTGCTTCAATATTATCTAAAATAACTTCTTCTACATTTTGCTTGGTGTAATCAAAAGAGTGGATATGCAGACTCTCTTTAGATTTTTCACCAGTGTACACCATTGTACCTGGTACTTTACCAATGTGCTTTTTTGAATTTTGAGTTCTTTCTTTACGCTTTTTAATCATTATAAAGTTTCGTCGAGTGCATCTTTCTGAATTAAAGTTACAGCTTTTTGTAGAATTAAATTATTCGGATAGGTTACTAAATCACCATTGTCCTCTCGTAGAATTAGCTGAAAAGCTCTAATATCTTCAATAATGGCTTCTATTGGGTAATCTTTATCATGGATTTTTATTTTATCACCGACCTTATATGGAAATGAGAAAAACATGATTACACCAGACGTGACGTTACTAAGGATTGACCAAATAGCAAACAGAGCTATACCAATAACTGCAAATACTGATGAAAATACCAAAGAAATATCATCTGTATCAGCACCTAGAATAAAAGCCTCTATTAAAAAACCAATTAAGAAGATTGTTACTGTTACATAACGTCCGATAAGATTAGCACGCACTTCTGAAGTACCACTTCGTTTACCAATTTTTTTGACAGTCAAAACTATGATTGCTCTGATGATTAGCAGAATAACCAATAGTATCGCAGAATATATAATTTCAGATTGATACGTTTTGTAAAAAGTATACATTTCTAAACTAATTTGTTTTAACAAATATAGTTTAGATTTTAAGAAGATTATTGCAATCCAAGAGTTTCTCTTAGGACTTCATCTGTGTTATAGTTTTTTCCCCAATATGCAGATTTAATAGTTTTAATCTTAGTTGCTTTGGTTGTTAGCATTTTTGCGTTTTGACCATAACCATCTGGATAGGTTTCTTCCCAACCTGTAATATCATACGGGAAGGTTTCAGTAAAATTAATGGTCAACGTTCTGTCTAAGTTTGGGTAATATATGCTGTATGTTTCATTGTCTAATTTAGCATTTGCTTTAAGAGCCTTAAACTTTACATGTTTTAATCTTAAAAACTCTAATGACGGAAGCACATTGATATTACCAGTTGGTAACGATTTTGGATTAATACGTAGTTGTGTCCAAATTTGATTCTCTGTAATTACTTTGTCAAGGGTTAAATTTTGGTCCGCTTCGGACTGAAAGTAGGAATGTGACATTATCTCAAAATCATCTCGATTGTTGAGTTGGGCATACACATGACCACACCATTCCTGTATAGAAGCAGAAACTTTCAAAGCATGTTTATTATTGGAAACTGGATAGAACGTACTTTGCATTACAGAATATGGATAAATTCCTGTGTTGAAATTTTTGGTGGCATTCAGTTTTAAAACTGGTATATTGTCTTTACTATAATTATCAGCTTTGACCTGTACATCTGGTAAAAAATCTTCTGTTACAAATACCAGAACGGCATTGCCATCTCGCATTTCTCCATAACGTGCTTGTTCCAATTTATAAGAAGAAATCTCTGCTTCACCAGCATACCAATAGTTTCTAAAGTCTTTAGATAATTTTTGAGCTGGTTTTGTATTTTCTGTTTTTATTTTTGCTTCCGCAATTTCTTTTGAAGTAGCTTTTTTGTCTTCATTATTACACGAAAATAGGAGTGAGCTTACTAAAATTGAATAAACGATACGTTTCATAATTCTGCTTTTTACAAAATTACGATGCTAACTTTCCTTAGCAATAGCATTTAACGTTTCGTAAAGTAAATGGGTAGGCAAACCTACAACATTGTTATATGAGCCTTGGATATTAGTTATTCCGATGGCACCAATCCATTCTTGGATACCATAAGCGCCAGCCTTATCAAAAGGTTTGAAGTTATTGACATAGTACCAGATTTCGTCATCTGTCAAAGCTTTGAAAGTAACCTTAGTCGTTGTATTGACTATTTTTTGTTGCTTTTGCATTGTAAAACATACTGAAGAAACAACATCATGAGTAGCATTACTCATAGACTTAATCATTTCAAAGGCATGTTGTGCATTTTTTGGTTTTCCTAAGGCTTTGTTGTTATGCCAGACAATAGTATCGCTTGTTACTAAAATGGTATTTGATTTTATATCCGATTGAAAAGGTTTTGCCTTTAATTTTGAAAGATAATCTGTAATAGCTTCTCGTTGAAGTACTTCTGGGTAAATTTCCTCAACAGGTTTTAAAATAACTTCGAATTCTAAATTTAAAGATTTGAAAAAAGCATGGCGTCTAGGTGAACCTGATGCTAAAATTATATGGTAATCTTTTAGAGTTTCTTTCAGCATTATTTAAGTAAAATAAATTGAAACAACAACAGCGATAAAACACCTGTGAGCATAACTATTTTTAAAATAGTACTAATAAGTTTATAGTCATTTTTGTCCTTTGCTGTATATAATTTAATAGTTGTAAATATTAAAGGTGCAATAATCAAAAGCAAAACATAACCCATAGCAAGTGGTTGTTTGTAAAGATTATTAGACATGTAAAAGACAATAACCATCAACGGAATCAAGGATAGTATAAACGTCAATTTTGTAGCACGATGTCGTCCTAATAAGATTGGTAAACTTTTAATTCCCATTTTGTGGTCACCATCAATATCTTCAATATCCTTAACAATTTCTCTTAATAAACTGAGCATAAAAGCAAAAATGGCATAATCTTTAATTAAGTCAAAAAAGAAAAGCTGTGTAGATTGATTAGCTTTTGTAACCATTGGTGTTAAATCAAAAAGTCCAACTAGTAGAATGCTTAAACTAACGAGTGCAGCTACAGTGATATTACCTATAAGCGTTATGCTTTTTAAGTAAGTTGAATAAACATACAATAGCGCAGAAGCTAGGACAAAAATCATAAAAAATGACGGTTTTCCAATTCCTGTAGATAGCAAATAACCAAAAAGTACACCTAAGATGTTTATCCCAATAAAAAGATAAGTAGTGGTTTTTTCTGAAAAGTATTTACCAATGATTATAGCTTCAGGCTTATTAATTTTATCGGCCTCAACATCTTCTATGTCATTAATTATATATCCAGCTGCAGCAATGCAAACAGTGGCAATCACTAGATAAGCAAAGCCCATAGTTGTTAACGCTGTACTTATACCATAGTTTTCTCTTAAAGGTTCGAGAAGTGCATATTTGACTAAAACTTGAGTCAAAATTAAAAGCAGAAGATTTTTCCACCTAATGAGTTTAAAAAAGTGAATCATAATTATTAACGGGACATAATTTGGCTGATGAGGTGAAACACACCAAATGAAAGGAGTAAAAACAATAATACTGAAACAATAGAAGTTCTTATGTTTACTTTTCTTTCTTGAATTCTTATTTTTTCTTTGATTTTTTGTTTGTCATTTTTACTTAAATCCTTGTGTAAGAATTCCATTTTGTAATGCAAATGGGCTTCAAGGTCTAGTTTTTCTTTATATTTTGAAAAAGGCTTTTTAGAACTCTGATTAAATACACCTTGACTATTACCAAAGCCTATATATCCAAAACCAGTACTATGTCTTCTTCCTCTTGACATTTTAATCGTATTTAGCATTAAAATTACCATTCCATTTACCCTGAACTTTAAGTACTTGTTCGATAACATCTCGGACAGCACCTTTACCACCGTTTTTATGAGAAATATACTTTGAAACACTTTTTATCTCTTGTACAGCATCTTGAGGGCAACAAGGTAACGCTACTATTTTCATGACTGGAAAATCGGGTATATCATCTCCCATGTATAAGGTTTGGTTTTGTGTTATTCCTCTTTTGCTAAAGTAGTCGTTTAGTTGCTCGATTTTATTGTGCGCACCCAAATAAATATCTTTTATACCTAAGCCACTCAGTCTTTTACGAACACCTTCGTTAGAACCGCCAGATATAATACATACATTATAGCCAGCATCTATTGCGGTTTTTAGAGCAAAACCGTCTTTTATATTCATGGTTCTTAGCATTTCGCCATCAGTAGTTACAGTAACCGAACCGTCTGTTAACACACCATCCACGTCAAAAATAAAAGTAGTGATATCGTTTAGGTATTCTTTGTAGCTTTTATTATCCATTATTTTTTTTGCGTTTTATGTCAAAGCGGTACTTAATACCATGAGTTTTTTGAATTGATTTGGTCATCAATTTATAAATTTCTTGGTGTTCTTCGTTATCAATAAGTTTCAAATGTTTTTTTAAAGTCTTTTTATCGTTGCGTTTAGCTGGTCCAGTCTGCGCCAAATATGGTGACATGTCTTGTACCTTATTAGCGGTTTCCAAAATCAAAGGCTTTAATAAATCAAATTCAATATTTTCCTTATCACTTATTTCGTGAGCGATGCGGTACATTTGATTTGTAAAGTTATTAATAAAAACTGCCGCAACATGAAGCGTTTTACGTTGTTCTGTTGTGACTTTAAAAAATTTACTTCCTAGTGAATTTGCTAAATCTTTTAGCATTTGCATCTTGGATTTATCTTCAGTCTCAATACAAAAAGGAACTTTTGAGAAATCTATATCTGCATCTTTTGAGAAACTTTGTAATGGGTAAAAAACACCACGTTTATTTTTCTTTTCCAAATCGTACATGCTTACAGTACCAGAAGTGTGAACAATAAAACGGTTTTCGAAGGGTAGTGCTTCAGAAAGATTCGAAATAGCATCATCACTTACAGCCAAAATATAAATATCTGCTTCTTTTAGTTGCGATAAATCATCGATAACTTCAGTTTCATTTTTAAAACTTTTTATAGTCTCGTATGAACGATTATACCATTGAGAAACATTGATATTTTTTGAAGCTGAAAAGCCTTTATATAAGTGAGAAGCTACATTGCCAGCTCCGAGTAATACAACTGAAATCATGATGCTAAAATACTAAGAAATATAGCGCTACAAAAATCAGATTAATCACAATATATTAAAATTATCATCTAACTTTAGTCACATGGAAAAGTCGGATATCAAAACACGAGAAGATATACATTTGCTAGTGTCTTCATTTTATAAAAAAGTTAGAAAAGACCATGTCTTAGGTCCTTTTTTTAATGATACCATTAAAGATTGGGATGCACATTTTGAACATTTGACTACATTTTGGGAATCTAGTTTATTTTTAAAAACAAAATTTAATGGAAACCCATTAGAAGCTCATGTAAAAGTCGATGCAGACAATAACAATAGTATTACCGAATTGCATTTTGGATTGTGGTTAAACTTGTGGTTTCAGACTATTGATGAATTATTTAAAGGCGATTACGCCGAAAACGCTAAACGACGTGCACGTAAAATGGGAACTTTTCTGTATTTAAAAATATTTGAAGCACGTCATAGCTGATTTTTACAGGCATTCTTTTATTTTGTAGGCTTATAACTAAAAGACAATAAGATGAAACTACTAAAAGAATTTAAAGAATTTGCAGTTAAAGGAAATATGATGGATATGGCTATAGGTATCATTATTGGAGCAGCTTTCAATAAAGTTATAGATGTATTGGCCAAACAAGTCTTATTACCGCCACTTTCACTGTTATCTGATGGTTCAAATTTCGAATCTCAAAAATTAGTACTTCGGGATGAGGTTTTGGGCGCTGATGGAAATGCCATTATCACAGAAGTAGCTGTTGCTTATGGTCAACTTTTAGAAGTGTTTTTGGACTTTATAATTATTGGATTTACCGTTTTTATTGTTGTAAAATTTATGAATAGACTAAAACGTAAAGCTCAAGACACCAAGGATGTAACCGTTGTAACCCCTAAAGATATTGAGTTGTTGTCCAATTTAAATGAATTAATGGAGGAACAAAATGCGCTTTTAAGAGCTCAGAAATCTTCATAATTTTTGAAAGAATTTTAACAACTTTTAGTAATAATTTATGGTGATAAAAATCCCTTAAAAGCATTATCTTTGCAGGAGCTTAAAAATAAGCCATTCGCTATGCAAAAGAAAATCGCCAATTTCCTGTTTTCCACTAGACTTACAGCCGTTTTATTTATTGTTTTTGCCGTAGCCATGGCTACCGGCACCTTACTAGACCGTAATATGGATACATCTCCTACGCCATATACGCGTCAGTTAATATATAACGCATGGTGGTTTGAAGCCATCATGGTATTTTTTCTAATTAATTTTTTAGGTAATATAAAAAGATACCGTTTGTGGCGTAAAGAAAAATGGGCAACATTAATTTTACACTTATCATGGATATTAATTATTATCGGCGCTGGTGTGACCCGATATATAGGTTACGAAGGTGCAATGCCTATTAGAGAAGGCGAAACTTCCAACCAAATGTTATCCCTTAAAACCTATATTCAAGGTCGTATAATTGGAGATTATGTATATAAAGGCAATTTAGTTCAGTATAATATAGAAGAAGAAGTAGATTTTTCTCCGCGATTAAATAACGATTTTGAAGAAACTTTTGATTATGGAGGTACTGAAGTCTCAGTTAAGCTAAAAGATTATATTATTGGAGCTGAAAAGGATATCATTCCTAATGATGATGGTAAATCTTATTTAAAGATAGTTGAAGCAGGAAACGGAAAACCTCACAACCATTTCTTAGAAGAAGGTCAAGTACAAAGCATTCATAACATTCTGTTTTCTTTAAATAAATTTCAAAAAGGAGCCATTAATATTACAAATACTGATGATGGTGTTTTTATAAATTCTCCTTATGATGGCGAGTATTTGACTATGGCTACAATGCAACAAGGCAAATTAGTTAAAGATAGTTTGCAACGTTTAGCGCTACGTTCTCGTTATGTTATAGAAAATATGCAAATTGTATTTCCTAAGCCTGTCGTTAAAGGTGAGTTTGGAGTGGTTAAGAAATCTAAAATCTTAAAGAATGATGAAGATGGACTAATTTTGGATGTAACCGCTAATGGTGAAACTAAAGAAGTTGGATTAATAGGAGGAAAAGGAACTTATGGTGGATTAGAAACTTTTAAAGTCGGTGGTTTAGATATTGAGATGCTTTATGGATCAAAAATTATAGAGTTACCGTTTCAAGTAAAACTAAATGATTTCATTGCTGAAAAATATCCAGGTACAACAAACGTCCCAAAATCATTTGAAAGTAAAGTAACTGTTGTAGATAGTGAAACAGAAGATTTTGATTATCGTATCTATATGAATCATGTTTTAGACCATAAGGGTTACCGCTTTTTTCAATCTGGTTATGACCCTGATGAAAAAGGCACCATACTTTCTGTAAACCATGATATGTGGGGAACTTACATTACCTACGCAGGATATTTATTACTCTATTTTGGACTTATGGCTATTATGCTCTCAAAAAATACGCGTTTTGATGAATTAAGAAAGCAACTTGAAAAATTGAAAAAGAAAAAAGCAAAAATCTTGACGATTTTAGTTCTATGTTTTGGTCTTTTTGGATTCTCTCAGGAACATTCTGCTGATAATGGTCATGACCATAGCGTACAGAATCAGCGTCCTTTAAAAGCTCAATTAGATTCAATTTTAAAAGCAAATATAACGCCTAAAGAACACGCAGATAAGTTTGCCAAAATGGTGATTCAGGATAGTCGTGGACGTATGATGCCTATGCATACATTTTCTTCGGAGGTGTTGCGTAAGCTGAGTAAGAGTGATACATACGAAGGCTTAGAAGCAACTCAGATATTATTATCTATCCAAGAAAGTTCGCAGCTTTGGTATAATATGCCGATTATTTATTTGGCAAAACGAAAAGCAGATACCATTCGTACAATAATTGGTTTAGATACTTCAAAAAAGTATGCAAGCTTATTAGATTTTATTAATCCTGATGGTACTAATAAACTAGAGCCTTATTTAGAAGACGCATTTAGTGCAACTATACCTAATGGGTCACAAAAGGAAATTAAAATGGCTTACGAGCGATTAAGTCTGCTTTCGGATTTGATAGAAGGGCGTTCTCTTAAAATATTTCCTGTTCCTAATGACGAAAACAATACATGGATATCGTCTTATGAATACAAAGCTGGTCGTTTTAAAGACGAAATCAAAAAAACGGATTCATTGTACGGTAATTTTGTCAAAAATGGATTCAGTTACTATTTAATGACTTTAAATAATGCGAAGCAAAAAAATGATTTCACTAACGCTGACAAATTACTTAGAGACTTTAAAGCCACTCAAAAAAAATTCGGAATCTCAGTTATGCTATCTGACGAAAAAGTAAAAACTGAAATTGCTTACAATAAGTACGATATTTTTAAGAAGTTGTTCAGTTGGTACATGTATGCAAGTACATTGCTTTTCATTTTTATTATCTGGCAAATTTTAAAATCCAGGAGTAAAATTTTAGATGTTTTGACTAAGGTTTTTGTGGGTGTAGTTATTTTCCTTTTTTTAATTCACACTGGTGGATTGATTACACGTTGGTATTTATCTGGTCATGCACCATGGAGTGATGCTTACGAATCTATGATTTATGTCGCTTGGGCTACGATGTTATTTGGTCTATTGTTTGGACGTAAAAGTAAATTGACTATTGCGGCTTCGGCATTTGTAGTTTCTATGGTATTAATGATAGCGCATTGGAGTTGGATGGATCCTGCAATTGGGAATCTACAACCTGTTTTGCAAGGTTATTGGTTAATGATACATGTATCTGTAATTGTAGGTAGTTATGGACCATTTGCAATCGGAATGATTTTAGGACTTGTTGCTCTTTTCTTGATGATTATTACCACTAAAGAGAATAAAGAGCGAATGAAGCTTAACGTAAAAGAACTCACAATCATTAATGAATTAGCGTTGACTGTAGGTTTAGTAATGTTGACGATAGGAAACTTTCTCGGTGGTATGTGGGCTAACGAAAGTTGGGGACGCTATTGGGGTTGGGACCCAAAAGAAACTTGGGCTTTAATTAGTATAATGTTTTATGCTTTTGTCATACACATGCGATTAGTGCCAGGATTAAGAAGTAAATGGTTATATAATTTATTATCTGTTCTTACATTCGCAAGTATTATGATGACGTATTTTGGTGTTAACTTTTATTTATCAGGGCTTCATGCTTACGCTAGTGGTGATAAAATCATAAGTTTTCAGTTTATAGCTATTGCGTTAGGATGTATTGGAGTCATAGCCTTTTTTGCCTATAGAAAATACAAACGACATTACTAGTTCTCGAAATTTCCTACATTGAATATAAAATAAGTCTTAGTTTTTTGTAACTTGTGGCTTTAAATCCAATCAATTTAAATGAATATCTTCAAAAAATTAGGCGCAGGCAATACCTTTATTTTAGGTTTATGTGCGGTTATAATTATTGTAGCAGAATATCTTTTTTTAACCGGTGATAAATTACATGGTATTTTTGTAGGTCTTTGGGCTCCAACTTTATTAGGTGTTATGATTTACCTAAAAATCATTAACAATGGAGGCAGATGATTTAGTTTTTTGGTTCTCTATTATAGTATCGACTCTCGTAGTGATATGGGCCGTTTTTATAATAAGAGCTTATAATAATATTGGTAATAAAGATTAGTTAAAACTTAGTCTTTGGCCTAATTCAACTCTTATTTTTGTATAAAATAATATTTATGCAACTCACATTACGTCTAGCAGCAATTTATAACATCCTTTGGGGTACTTGGGTCGTTTTATTTCCTAATCACTTTTTTGACCTTGTAGGTATGGAACCTTTGAATCATCCAATGGTTTGGCAAGGCATGGGAATGGTAATTGGCGTTTATGGTCTTGGATATTGGTGGGCATCTTATAACCCAATGAAACATTGGCCAGTAGTAGCTGTAGGGTTTTTAGGAAAGATTTTTGGTCCTCTTGGTTTTATTTTTAATTATATAAAAGGAGACGTTCCTTTTGAATTTATCTACACTTTATTTACCAATGACTTTATTTGGTGGATACCTTTCTTCTTAATCTTGAAAAAAGTACATGCGGATTATAAATGGCAATTAAAGTGATTAAACTTCTAAGAATTTTACTAATTATCTTTTATGCTTTCGCTGGAAGCTATCATTTTATTAATCCCGAATTTTATTATCCATTAATCCCAGATTATTTACCATACCCAGGATTGATAAATTACACAAGTGGTATTTTCGAAATCATATTAGCTATTGGAGTTGCTATTCCCAAAACAAGATTATTAGCAGTAAAAGGAATTATACTAATGCTTATTGCGTTTATACCATCGCATATTTATTTTATTACTGAAGGCGGTTGTATGTCTGATTCTCTTTGTGTCCCAATTTGGGTAGCTTGGGTACGACTTATTATAATTCATCCTTTATTAATATATTGGGCTTGGTTTGTTAGAAAAACTGAATTGGGATGACTATAGAAATTATAAGATTACTTATCGATGCGGGTTTTGTAGTTCTTATTTGGGCGGTGCAATTAGTTATTTATCCAAGCTTTAAGTTTTATTCAAAAGCTAATCTGTTTCAGTGGCATAGATTATATACAAAAAGAGTAACAGTAATTGTTTTGCCGTTAATGGGAAGTCAACTTTTGCTTGGTTTTATCTATTTATTTCAAGTTCAAAACACATATACATTTTTTAGTTTCGTTATCATTTTAGCATTATGGGTAATAACTTTTACGGTGTTTGTTCCATTACATCAAAGTATTGATATAGGAAAACCTGTGGAGAATGTTTGCCTCAAACTTGAAAAAAAGAATTGGATAAGAACACTACTGTGGAGTTTACTTTTTATTATTTCAATTTTTAATTATCTGTCCATATAAAAAATAATGTGCATATTTGTATCATTATGATTGCATAAGTCAAACATTCCAGAAAAATTATCGCTTCTTCATGCGGTGTATGCTTCTTCATGCGGTGTATTATATCAAGTAAACTTTGCTTGATACTTCTCATATTAAACTTATTTCAACTATGCAATCAAATAAAATATCAATAAAACAATTTTTTAAATATTTCAAAATCGCAGTTTCTGGTAAGGAACAAGATTTTACTTCAGGTAGTATTCGTCGAGCAGTTTTCATGTTAGCTATTCCAATGATTCTGGAAATGCTTATGGAATCCATTTTTGCCATTGTAGACATTTTTTATGTATCCAAAGTCAGTGTAAATGCTGTAGCTACTATTGGGCTAACAGAATCTGTGATTACTTTGGTTTATGCGGTAGCGATAGGTCTTAGTATGGCTGCAACTGCTATTGTCGCCAGGCGAATAGGTGAAAAAAATACCGAAGGTGCTTCACAAGCTGCTGTTCAAGTTATCTTTCTAGGTGTTATAGTCGCTGCTTTTATAAGTGTAATAGGTATTATATACCCTAAAGAAATTTTAGGCTTAATGGGTGGAGAATTTGACCTTGTCGAAGAAGGCTACGGTTACACACAGATACTTATTGGTGGTAACATAACTATTATGTTACTGTTTTTAATTAATGCAATTTTTAGAGGTGCAGGTGATGCTTCTGTTGCTATGTGGGCATTGATTGTTTCGAATGTATTAAACATTATTTTAGATCCTATTTTTATTTTTGGATTAGGACCAATCCCTGCTTATGGAGTTCAAGGTGCAGCAATAGCTACAACAATTGGTAGAGGTGCAGCTGTTATATTTCAGCTATTTATATTGTTTTACGGATGGAGTCGAATTAAAGTGGGCTTTAAAGATTTAGTGATAAGAGTATCTGTAATGGTTAATCTCATCAAAGTTTCTCTTGGTGGTATAGGGCAGTTTTTAATTGGTACATCTTCATGGGTTTTTTTAATGCGTATTATGAGTGAATTTGGTAGTGAAGTCTTGGCAGGTTATACTATAGCTATTAGGATAATGATGTTTACATTAATGCCAGCTTGGGGTTTAAGTAATGCAGCAGCTACATTAGTCGGACAGAATTTAGGAGCTAAAAAGCCAAATCGTGCTGAAAAATCTGTCTGGAAAACTGGTAAGTATAGTGCTATTTTTATGGGAATAGTTTCTGTAATTTATTTACTCTCTGCACCAGAGATTGTTAGTGTATTTTCTAAAGAAGTCGAAGTTGTTAAAAATGGTGCTTTGTGCCTTAGAATAATTGCAGCAGGTTACATTTTTTATGGCTACGGCATGGTTGTAATAAATGCCTTTAATGGAGCCGGAGATACAAAAACGCCAACTTGGATTAACTTTATATGCTTTTGGTTGTTTCAATTGCCTTTTGCATATTTAATGGCTATTACATTTGACTTTGGACCAATAGGTGTGTTTTTGGCAATTACTCTAGCTGAAGTTCTTATAGTAGTTGTTGGTATCCTTTGGTTCAAAAAAGGATATTGGAAATCAGTAAATGTATAGCACACTTTTCACTATTTTTATATCATAAAAAATGATTATGTCAAAAAAAGAATTAGGAGTAAATACAATTTGCACACATGTAGGTGAAGTCAAAGATGAACAGTTTAAAGGCGCTGTGTCGCCCATGTATTTGAGTTCTTCGTATGAATTTTTAGATGTAGATGTCAAACGCTACCCACGTTATTTTAACACACCAAACCAAGAGTTTTTATCAAAAAAAATAGCGGCTTTAGAAGGTACAGAAGCTGCATTGATTTTTAGTTCAGGTATGGCCGCAATTAGTCATATGTTTTTAGCTTTTTTACAAAAAGGGGACCATTTAGTCGTACAGAATACACTTTACGGCGGAACTGTAAACTTTATAAAAGAAGAATTTCATAAATATGGTATTGAGTATACATTCACAGATGGTTATAAAGCACAAGACTTTGAAAAAGCGGTACAACCCAATACAAAATTGATTCATATTGAAACACCTTCAAACCCTTTGCTAACCATAACAGATATTAGAGATATAGCTCAATTAGCAAAATCTAAGGGTATTCTAACTTCTATCGATAATACATTTGCTTCGCCAATTAATCAAAAGCCAACGGAATTTGGCGTAGATATGGTTATGCATTCCGCAACAAAATATTTTGGTGGACATAGTGATATTTCGGCAGGAGCAGTTGCAAGTTCTCATAAACATATTGAACGTATTTGGAATGTATCTAAAAATTTAGGAGGAAACTTGAGTGATATGACTGTTTGGATGTTAGAGCGCAGCATGAAAACCTTGGGATTACGTGTTAGAGCACAAACTAAAAATGCGTTAAAGCTAGCCAAATGGCTTAATAAGCATCCTAAAATTTCCAAAGTATATTACCCTGGTTTAAAATCGCATCCAGAATATAAATTAGCTAAATCACAAATGACAGGTTTTGGTGCGATGTTATCATTTGAGTTATGCAAAAGTTTTGATTCAGAGAATTTTCAAAAGAAATTAAAGCTTATAAAATCATCGATGAGCTTGGCAGGAGTAGAAAGCACAGTGATATCACCACATTTGACATCACACGCTTTATTAACCCAAGAAGAGCGTGATGCTGTCGGCATTAGTGACCAATTGATTCGTTTTTCTGTTGGTATTGAAGATGTAAAAGATTTAAAGGCAGATATTAATCAAGCTATAGGCTCGCTATAGTAATTATAAGTTCATATAGTAATGTTTTATAAAAAAAAGAGCCCATTTCTGGGCTCTTCCTTATCAAATCATGGAATATTAAACGTGGTCATTTAAGTGATGATGTTCATCAATCAGTGGACCGCCTTCAATAATTTGTTCAGAAGCTTCACTAGCAAATTTTTCAAAATTTAAGTGAAACGAGTGTGCTAATTGTATGGCTTTACTTATGTAAGCGCCTTTTTGTAGCCATGTGTTCATAGGATCTAACATTTCTGTTGGAACATTAGGACAATATTTTGGCATGTTTAATCCGAATATTGGGTGTTGTTCAAAGTCTACATTGTCTAATTCGCCTTCTAATATTGCAGTAATCATTGCTCTTGTATACTTAAGCTTAATACGTGAACCAACACCGTAAGGTCCGCCGCTCCATCCAGTATTCACTAACCAGACATTAACACCAGCTTCTTGCATTTTCTTACTTAACATCTCAGCATATTTAGTAGGGTGTAATGGCATAAAAGGTTCGCCAAAACAAGCTGAGAATGATGGAACAGGTTCTGTAATTCCTGCTTCAGTACCTGCAACTTTTGCTGTGTAACCCGAGATAAAATGGTACGCAGCTTGACCAGGAGTTAGCTTTGATACTGGTGGTAATACACCAAAAGCATCACAAGTCAAGAAGAAGATATTTTTTGGGTTATCCGCGTAAGAGGACTCTTGTATATTATCAATATGGTAAATAGGGTAGCTTACACGCGTGTTTTGCGTAATACTACTGTCCATAAAGTCAATTTCGTTATTATCTTTAAAAATGACATTTTCTAAAATAGCTCCAGGCTTAATTGCTCTATAAATTTCTGGTTCCTTATCTTCAGTAAGGTCAATAACTTTTGCATAGCAACCACCTTCAAAATTAAAGATTCTATTCTCAGCTGTCCAGCCATGTTCATCATCACCAATTAATTTACGATTTGGATCCGCAGAAAGTGTAGTTTTACCTGTACCAGATAGTCCAAAGAAAATAGCTGTATCTCCAGTTTCTCCTACATTAGCAGAACAGTGCATTGGTAAGACATTTTTGTCAACAGGTAAAATCATGTTTAAAGCAGAGAAAATACCTTTTTTCATTTCGCCTGTGTAAGCTGAACCGCCTACTAAAGCTATTTTTTTAGTAAAGTTTAATATAGAGAAATTGCCTTGGCGAATACCATACTTTTTGGGCTCTTTACATTCATATCCAGGAGCACAAAGCACCAACCATTCTTCTTCAAAATTTTCTAATTCAGAATCATCAGGTCTTAAAAACATATTATAAATAAACATGTTTGACCATGGATATTCAGTAATTGTTCTAACATTCATTTTGTATTTAGGGTCAGCACAAACATATCCATCTCTTGCATAAATTTCTTTTCCGCTAAGATATTTTTCGATTTCAGATTGTAAATAATCAAAATTTTCCGCTGAAACGGGTTTGTTAGTTTTTCCCCACCAAACACGGTCTTTTGTGTAATCATCTTTAACTAAAAATCTGTCTTGTGGTGAACGACCAGTAAACTTACCAGTATTAATTGCTAACGTACCATTTGCTGTTTCTTTACCCATTCTTTTTTTGATAGTTATGGCTTGTAGTTCTTCTGGAGAAAGATTCCAATGTGCATTGGTGTCCGTTATACCATATTTTGTTAGGTCTCTAGTTTTGTTTAATAATGTTTCCATGATTTAAGATTTTATTTGACATATATTTTTACATATCAATTTAATGATGTCAGTTCTAGATTTTTCTTTTTAGAACACCACTAAATTACAGTCAATCACTGCATTTTACTATGATAAATGTCATACTTGGCATAAATGAATATTTTTCAATTTATCTCATAAAATGAAGTATAAATATGATTTTTTATAATCCTAAATCGTTTGAGAAATAAAAAGAAATCTGTTATCTCTGTTCTTTTTGATATTTTTGATAATTATACGAAATGAGATAAGTGGTTATTTTGAAACTTTTATCTTTAATATAGAAGTAAACAACATCTTATAACTAAATAAATTTTAATGAAATTAGACATATTAGCCATTGGTGCTCATCCTGATGATGTAGAGTTGGGTTGTGGTGGTACAGTTGCCAAAGAAGTTTCCAATGGAAAAAAAGTTGGTATCTTAGATTTGACTCGCGGAGAACTTGGAACCAGAGGAACAGCTGAAACTAGAGATGAAGAAGCTTCTAATGCAGCACAAATTTTGGGTGTTATCGTAAGGGAAAATATTGCCTTTGCAGATGGTTTTTTTACGAATGACAAAAAGCACCAGTTAGAAATTATTAAGGTAATTCGAAAATATCAACCTGAAATTGTGCTCTGTAATGCTGTCGATGATAGGCATATTGACCATGGTAAAGGAAGTAAACTTGTAAGTGATGCTTGTTTTTTAAGTGGACTAATTAAAGTAGAAACACAAGTTGATGGAAAAAAGCAATCACCATGGCGTCCAAAAACTGTATATCATTATATACAATGGAAGGAATTAAAGCCTGATATTGTTGTCGATATATCGGGTTTTATGGACAAAAAAATGGACTCTGTGTTTGCTTACAAAACTCAGTTTTATAATCCAGATAGTAGCGAGCCTGAAACACCAATTTCTAGCAAGAATTTTTCTGATAGTATTGAGTATAGAGCCAGAAATATTGGACGTATTATTGGTGTAGAATATGCTGAAGGCTATACAGTTGAGAGATATCCTGCTGTTGAAAGCTTATTTGATTTAAAATAAGTTAAAAAAAGACTTTGCAGAAAATAAGAATTAATATACATTTGCAATCCTAATTAAAATGGTGGTTGTAGCTCAGTTGGTTAGAGCGCCGGTTTGTGGTACCGGAGGTCGCCGGTTCGAGACCGGTCTTCCACCCAACAAAAAAAGCCTTTCAGTATTGAAAGGCTTTTTTTGTATAATGATTTCATATAATTATTACTCTGCTTTATCAACTGTAACACGATTATCTCTGTTGGCAACTTCCCAAGCGGTATGAAAAACCAACCTTGTTCTGTTCTCTAATAAATCATATTCAATTTTATCTGGAGTATCAGTTGGTCTATGATAATCATCATGTGTACCATTAAAATAAAATATTACAGGTATATTATTCTTAGCAAAATTATAGTGATCAGAACGATAATAATAACGGTTCTTATCATTTTCGTCGTTATAAGTGTAATCTAACTCTACGTTTGTATATTTTTTATTTACTTCCTCAGAAAGGTTATGTAATTCTGAGCTTAACTTATCACTACCAATTAAATAAACATAGTTTCTGTCACCTTCTTTACGTTTTGGGTCTATACGACCAATCATATCTATATTTAAATCAGCTACAGTATTTTCTAGAGGGAAAATAGGATTTATATCCGTATAGTATCGAGAGCCTAAAAGACCTTTTTCTTCACCAGTAACGTGCAAGAAAAGTATAGAACGTTTCGGTTGGTGTCCATCTTTTACTGCTTTTTGAAATGCTTCAGCTATTTCTAAAATGGCTACTGTTCCAGAACCATCGTCATCCGCACCGTTATAAACTTCACCATCTTTAATACCTTCATGGTCTAAATGTGCAGAAATTACAAGAATTTCATCTGGTTTTTCAGAACCTTTGATAAAAGCAACAACATTTTCAGACATCACGTCTTCAGCTTTTCTATCTGCTTTTAAAGATATATTAGTTTTTAAATTCTTTGCCGAACTATCTTCGCTAATTGAAGAATGTAAAGCTTTGGCCATATCTTTATTAATCATCATAAATGCAAAATCAGAAGCGTTATCATTAAGCGATAATCTTCCTGAGAAACCAGACTCAGATTGTCTTTGATAAAATGGTGCGTATCTCGAAAATAATGCATCATCAAAATATAACATGGCTTTAGCACCATTATCTCTCGCTGCATTTCTTTTGCTAGATAATGACTGACGGCCATTAGTCCATTTTGTATCTTCTGTATTTCCAGAAGTAATATAATTTCCGCTTGCATCTTTTGGTTCACCTGCTTTTGCTAAAATTATTTTTCCTTTAACATCAAGATTCTTATAATCAGAATAGTTTTCAGAATCAATTCCATGACCAACGTATACAATATCAGAGGTATTGATGTCTAAGCTTTTTGAAAGAGACAAAACTATATGATTTGTAAAGGCATCAAAAGATTTGCCATTGATCGATACCTCTGCTATAGCAACAGCTGGTTTTTGTAAAGGAACTTCTTGAAAATAATCCTCTCCAGTTAATGGCGTACCAATTCCCATACTTTGGTATTGTTTTTTGAGATATTCAACAGCCATTTTCTGTCCTTTTTCACCAGTATTACGACCTTCAAATTCATCAGAAGCATATTTATACAATAATGTCTTTAATTCTTCTTGTGTGATTGTCTTGGCATATTCTGCAGGATTTGCAGAAGCAGAGGATTTTATGTTACTAGTTTTTCCACCTTTACAAGCTGTAAAAATGAGTAATAAGCATAAAATTGAAATAGATTTTTTCATTATTAAAAATATTTTAATAAGTTTTGATGTTTGTGTATTCCTTTTAATAGAAACCAAATTTACTAATTATATATTGAACCAATTTCGAACAACTAAATAGTTGATGAAATCATCTTAAAGCACCTCTTTACTTAGCGTCTGATTAGTATTTGCTAAATACCAAGCAGTAGCGAATATAAGTTTTGTTCGCTTTGCTAATAAAGGATAAACAATCTTATCTGGAGTATCAGTAGGTTTTGTGTAATCTTCATGCTCCCCATTAAAAAAGAATATAACAGGAATGTCCTTGAGTGCAAAATTATAATGGTCAGATCGATTATAATATCTGTTTGGGTCGTTTATATCGTTGTACTTATAGTCCAATTCTATATTTGTAAATTCATCATTTGCCTCTCTGACAATAAAATCTAATTCTGTGCTTATTCTATCTGAACCAATGACATATATATAATCATCGTTTTGGTTATGCCTATTATCTATTCTTCCAATCATATCTATATTTAGATTGGCTATTGTACTTTCAATTGGAAAAATAGGGTTATTTGTATAATATCTTGATCCGTGAAGCCCAACTTCTTCTCCAGTAACATGTAAAAAAACGATACTTCTACGTGGACTTAAACCATCTTTTGAAGCTTTGATAAATGCTTCCGCCATTTCGAATACTGCTGCGGTTCCTGAGCCATTATCATCTGCTCCAGGATATATTTCACCATTAACTATTCCTTCATGATCAGAATGTGCAGAGATATAGATATACTCGTTTGGCATTTCACTTCCTTCAATGTAAGCTAAGACATTTTGCGAAGCGTTCAGTTCCTCGGGTAGCTGATCTTTAGGTACCTTTTGATAGTAGTTTTGATGTGACTCAGGTGACTTTAGACCAATAGATTTATAATAGCTTCTTATATAATCACAAACTTTATTATGCCCTTCTTCTCCTGTCATTCTTCCAGCATATTTGTCATCTGCTATTTCATAAACAAACTCTTTTAGTTCTTCCTCAGTAATGGTGTTAAGATAGGTTTGCACCTGAGCTTTATCACTATACTTAATGGAAGCCTTTAAATCTTTTACTTTTTCGCTGTGTCTTTGATTGGAGCATGTACCAACCAAAAGTAGGAGTGAAGCGACTATAAATCTCATTTTCTATTATTTATGACACCAAAAATAATAGAAAAAAGGAATTTGTATCAAAAATTAGAAGTCTATTTCAATGTCTTCTAATTCTTTTAAAGCCTCTTCCTCGGATGATTCGTCTAATTGGTCAAGTTCTTCAGTATTTCCAACTTCAGCTTTTATAAAAATAGTTTTATAAATAGTAAATGATAACGATATAATAGTCAATAGAAATATGTATTGTATCGCCTTTGTTTTTATATTTTTTTTCTTTTTTAAGAATAGTAGTCCCAAACCGCATAAAAAAGCTGCAATTATTGGGAATACTGCAATTTTGAATAATGGAGTAACACAAAGAACAATAGCTAATATTGCTGAAATAAAACCGATAATTATAAGTAGTCTTTTCATGATATTAATGTTTTAGTCCAATTGCAGATTTTATTTTCAGTTCTCCATTTCCTACCGGAATTTTAAATTTTGCTAGTAAAGGAACTTTATTTGCGTCTGCAGTAAGCCAAATAATATTAGAGTTATTTCCTCTAAGAAGGTCAGAACCTCTTAGGCTAATAGCTATTTTGTAACATTCTTTTCGGCCAATTTTAGAAGAAATAGTTTCTTTACCCAAGTATTTAAATACAACGGTAGTTTCCTGGTTATCGAATAAGACTTTAAAACTTGAAGCATCTCCAATATTTGCTTTGTGTATATCAAGGTTACGAAGTGTGTATAAGGTTGCTACCAAATCTTTTGTTGAGCTATCAATACTAAGTCGTTTTTTTTCTTCCCAGATTGTACCATCACTGCGACGTTTCTTTTTAATGCTTTCAACAGACTTTGTTTTTCGTCGGTATTTATATTGCATAAATTTATAATAACCGCCTTCATTTATATCACGTTTATATAAGTAGGGTGTTAGACTCGTTGGACTAACATAACTTTCGTACAAATCTCTAACTTTAAAAAAGCTATCGAAGTTGCTAAAGGTAGCTGCCGAACACTTAAGACGCATCAAAGTACTTGAAGATGTTTTTACCTTACTAGTTTCCATAGTAACTTGAGCTATATCTGTTAGTAAGCCAGACATGTTATATGATGCTGTAAATACTAATTTTTCGCCAAATGGAATTGTTTTATTTTGCCCATTTATTAATAGAACAGAAAAAAAAGTTATGGTTAATAAAATACGCTTCATCTAATAAGTTTTTTGATTATAACGATTATTGAATCATTTATTGTGCCGAAAGTACAATTGTAAGCTGAAATGTATTGATTTTTGTTATAAAAATTAATGCAAAATAAAAAAGATAAAAAAGCCTTGGCTAAAGCAAAAAAGGATTTTATATTTGCATCCGCATTTAGGGAATACCTAATGAGACTCACTGGAGAAATGGCAGAGTGGTCGAATGCACCAGTCTTGAAAACTGGCGAGGGTCACACCTCCGGGGGTTCGAATCCCTCTTTCTCCGCCAAGATTTATTCAAAATCGACGAAAGTCCTGTAAACTCAATGTTTATGGGACTTTTTATTTTACCCAAAACATTAAAATATGTATTAAAAACCATTCTGTTGGTGACCTATTAGGTGACCTTTTTTAAACCTTAATTAGGCCACCTAATTGTTTATAACTGTTTATAAATCAGTACAATATATCAATTAAAAGACCTCGAAATTTTGTAAATTAATGTATAATTAAAGGTCACCAGAATGAACAAAACATTTGGATTATTATTCTACTTAAAAAAGAGTAAAGTAGATGCACAGGGCAAATGCCCTATTTACCTACGTATTACCATAGATGGTAAGCGTACAGAGATTAGTACAAAACGTACCATTGAGATTGAGAAATGGAGCGTTGAAGCCAATAAAGCTATTGGAAGAACAGAAAATATACGAGAACTAAATGCCTATTTAGATTCACTTACTACAAAAGTATATCAAAGCCAAAGAGACTTAATTCAAGATAACAAGGAGGTTACAACCGAAACCCTTAAAAACAAGTTTTTAGGTGTTGAGGAAAAACAAAGAACACTCATAACCATCTTTAATAATCACAACAAGCAAGTTGAAAAATTAGTTGGTAGAGAGTTTTCAACAGGAACTTTAGAACGTTATAAAACAGTATGTAAGCATCTGCAAGAGTTTATGCAACATCAATACAATGTAAGTGATATACCTGTAAACAGAATAGACCACAAGTATATTACAGATTTTGAGTTCTATTTAAAAACGGTTAGAAACTGCGGACATAACAGTACAATTAAGTATATCAAGAATTTTAAAAAGATTGTACGTATTGCAATAGCAAACGATTGGATTAAAAAAGACCCATTTCTAAATTATAAAGTCCGTTTAAAAGAAGTGGAACGTCAATTTCTTTCAGAAGAAGAAATACAAACAATGCTCGAAAAAGAGTTACACACTAATAGATTAGAGCAAGTAAGAGACATTTTTATATTCTGTTGTTTTACAGGTTTAGCGTATAGCGACGTTAAGAAACTATCAAAAGATAATTTGGTATTTGGTATTGATGGAGATAAGTGGATAAAGACAAAGCGTACTAAAACAGATACACGTAGTAACATTCCCCTACTTCCGACTGCTTTAGAGATTATAAAGAAATACGAGAACCATCCAGAGGCAGTTACAAAAGATGTATTGCTTCCTGTATTGAGCAATCAAAAGTCTAATGCCTATTTAAAAGAGATAGCAGATTTGTGTGGTATCAATAAAAACTTAACCACCCATTTAGCTCGTCATACGTTTGCAACTACGGTAACATTGTCTAATGGTGTGCCAATGGAATCAGTTAGTAAAATGTTAGGTCATAAATCACTAAAAACAACGCAACACTATGCTAAAATATTGGATAGAAAAGTAAGCGATGATATGGCAATTTTGAAACAAAAATTTGCTGATAAAAGTAATGTTGATGCTTCCAAAAGAATCGCTAATTAACATATATAAACAAAGAACAAAAGTATATGCTTAAACCCTTGATTATTCAAGGGTTTTTCTGTTAAAAGATAGTGCGTAAATGTTAATAAGTTTGTTTTATGTAAAGGTCAAAATATCGTAAATTAACACAATATAAATCAGGTGTTTACACCTTTTAATACGTTTTAATAAAAAATGACATTTGAAGTAATTACAAAGGATGATTTAAAGACTCTTAAACAGGAAATCATCACAGAACTGAAGACAATTTTAGGAAGCCAAACAGAGCAAAAAAAGTGGTTAAAATCAGCAGACGTACGTGAGCTATTAAATATTTCAGCAGGCACGTTGCAGAATTTACGAATCAACGGAACATTACCTTATACAAAAATGGGTAAAACTATGTACTATGAATATGATGATGTAATCGGAATTTTAATCCAAAACAAAAGTGCATAATGAGAATATACATACCTGAAAACTTGGATATATTCGAGTTAACGCACAATAATCCGCCAAGTTTTAAACCTTATAAGTTAGACAAGCTATGTTATATCCTGCATTTAATAAATGCTATTCCATTAATGGATAAGAATATTCAGGGCGAAGATTTTGTGCCTATCAACGCAAAAAAATTGCAGGATAAAATACAGAACTATAAAAAGTATCTTAACTATTTAGAAAGCGATTTACAAATTATTGAGTCCGATAATCATTATGTGGTTGGAGAAAAATCAAAAGGATTTCGATTTATTGAGAGATACAGAACACCTGTAAAATCAATGCAAGTTGAAGACTTCACTTTTAGAAACAAATTAAAAGCCCATAAAAATCGTAAAATAGAGTCGGTTAAACATCTTGGCTTTTTAACAAAGTGGTTTAATGATAAACTACGAATTGATTATGATTACATAGATGACTTTTTAGTTCAAGAGCATAATTTAAAAATAAAAGATAAAGCACTTTGGGAGTACGACAGAGTAAGAAAAAAATATAAGCATCCAACAAATCAAATGGTACACGCTCAAATGAGCGCACAAAGGTTAAAATGGCAAGATTATAATTTGATGTTGGATGATAATGTATATCGCTTTCATACCAATTTGACCAATATGCCAAGTCGAATTAGAAATGCTGTTACGTATGATGGCCAAAAATTAATTTCGTTAGATATTAAAAACAGTCAACCCTATTTAAGTACTATTTTGTTGAGTCGTGATTTTTGGATAGTGCAAAAATTTGAGCGAAATAAGAATAACTCATTGTCGATTGCTTTTGATGAACCGCAGAGTCGCTATTTTTCTTATCTTAAAAAAATAAATAAGGTTTTCAATGAAATAAAGAGTGATACATTAAATATTTCACATATAAATATTCATAACAATGATTCTTACATTATGTTAGGAGAAATCCCCCAATCCCTTATAAATAATGAGTTTCAAGACTATATTGATTTAGTAGTATCTGGAAAGTTATATGAGTTTTTAGAGGATGCCTTTTTACAGGAATTAGGTATTGAATTAAAAGACCGCAAAGAAGTTAAAGCAGCAGTTTTTCAAGTGTTGTTTACATCCAACCAATTTAAGGGGCAAGCAGAAGCAGCACCCAAAAGGTTATTTGAGCAAAAGTTTAAAGCGGTGTATGATGTATTTGCTAAAATAAAAAGTAAGGACAAATCTTTACTTCCAAGATTATTACAGAGCATAGAGAGTCATTTAATGATTAACATCATAGCAAAGCGTGTTTCAGAAGAATATCCATTAGCACCTATATACACTATTCACGATAGCATATCTACTACTGAAGAATATGTAGAAGTAGTTGAGCAGATTATGATGGAAGAGTTAACCAAGGCTATTGGTCATCCACCAACAATAAAACAAGAGGTATGGTGTAAAAGCAATATGGTAAAGCATCTTGAAACTTTAAAGGAGAAAGCAAAGGTTGTCGCTTAAATAAAATAATTGCACAACCATTGCATTATTAAATTTTTATCTTTGTGACTGTGAAATTTGTAACAGTCATATTATCATTAATAATACTATTGCTTTCAGCAAAGTCTTGTTCTGATGGTCAAAACATAGAAGACCAGCATCAAGACGAGATAAGTGTTAATCACAACCACCAAGGAGATAGTGACGATTCTTGTCCTGTAACTTGTATTTGTAATTGTTGCGGTATGACAATTACTTACGAACCCATCAAGACATTTGATTTAAAACTTAATATTGAAATCTCAACGGATTTAATTTCTACATATCAACCTATTTACGGGTTTAATTTCCTTTCCAATATTTGGCATCCGCCACAAGTAATCAGCTAAAACAAATCGATTTTAAATCAATTATTTAGTTAATTACAAATACAATTCAATGAATAAATACCTATTGAGCATAAAGCTCATATTAATACTTTGCCTATCGTTACAGGCACAAACATCAGACATACAAATAAAAGTCCTAACAGAAGCTGAAAACGAGCCTTTATTGGGTGCTACGGTTTATTTTGAAGCATTAGAAAAAGGAGCAGTAACCGATTTTGATGGTATTGCAGAATTTACAGAAATACCAGACGGTCAGCATCAAATAATAATTTCCTTTTTAGGCTTTGAAGCATTTGAGACAACAATTCAAATTCCAAGTAATACAGCGTTAGTCTTTAAATTAAAAGAAGGTGGCAATCAATTAGATGCTGTAGTATTGCAATCTACAAGAAGTACGAGAACCGTAAGAAAAATACCGACACGTATCGAGTTTATCGGTGCAGAGGAATTAGGAGAAAAAGCAATAATGAACCCTACTAATATTTCTATGGTGCTTCGTGAAAGTACAGGAATACAGATGCAACAAACATCATTAAGTAGTGGGAGTACCAATATTCGTATTCAAGGATTGGATGGTAGATACACACAGCTTTTAAGAGATGGGTTTCCATTATATGGTGGTTTTTCAAGTGGATTAAGTATTTTACAAATACCACCTTTAGACTTACAACAATTTGAGATTATTAAAGGAAGTTCATCAACACTTTACGGTGGAGGTGCTATTGCAGGATTAGTAAATATGGTATCTAAAACACCAGACGAAGAACCTGCATTAGACATAATGCTCACGCAGACACAAGCATTAGGAAGTACAGCCAATGTGTTTTATAGCAAACGAAATGAAAAATTCGGTGTTTCACTTTACGGCTCTGGTCACTATCAAAAAGCGTATGACCCAGAAGATGATGGTTTTAGTAATTTACCAAAAACGACATCAATTTCATTTAATCCTAAATTGTTTTATTATCCATCAGATAAAACAACACTTTGGTTTGGATTAAACGGAACGTATGATGATAGAATTGGCGGAGATATTACCAAAATTGAAAATGGTGAAGATGGTATTCATCAATACACAGAAGAGAACAATTCAAAACGATTAAGCAGTCAATTGGTATATCAAACTCAATTAGATTCTATAAGTTCATTAGAATTTAAAAATAGTGTCTCTTTTTTCGATAGAAATTTAACAGTTCCTGATTTTAATTTTGATGGCAAACAAACAAATACTTTTACTGAAATCACATATAATACAGCATCAGAAAAAACGGATTGGATAGTTGGAGCTAATCTATATACCTCAAATTTCGATGAAAATGATAACGCACCATTACAGCGAGACCAAAAAGATGTAACCTTTGGAGCATTTGCAAATAATATCTTCGACATATCAGATAATTGGATATTAGAAACAGGATTAAGAGCAGATTATAATACGGATTTCGGTTTCTTTCCACTTCCAAGAATTTCATTACTCTACAAAAATGATAGTGGATTTTCAAGTAGAATTGGTGGAGGTTTAGGGTATAAGATTCCAGATATTTTTACAGAGGAAGCCGAATATATCAATTTTGAAAATGTGCTTGCTATAGATAAATCAACAGTAGATGCAGAACGTTCATATGGTGTTAATTTCGATGTAAACTATCAAACACGGTTATCTGATGAGATTGGTTTTTCTATAAACCAATTATTTTATGTGACTGCAATAAATGATGGTCTACTTTTAAATTCTACTGATAACGGTTTATTTCAGTTTGAAAATGCACCAGATGAAATCTTTAGCAAAGGAGCAGAAACCAATATAAAATTTACTTACAAAGACTTTAGATGGTTTTTAAACTATGCGCTTATTGATACCAAACTAAATTATTTACCTGGTAATCCGCAGAAGCCATTAACCGCAAAACATAACGCAGGTAGTGTTTTGATGTACGAATCTGAAAAATGGCGAATTGGTTATGAAACCTTTTATACAGGCAAACAGTTTTTATCTAATGGAACAGAGACTACAGACTTTGTAACTATGGGCTTATTGGTGATGCGTAACTTTAAATTAGGAAGTGTATTTGTGAATTTTGAGAATTTTACAGATAGAAGACAAAGCAGGTTTTCACCTTTAGTTTTACCACCACACGACAATCCTGTTTTTCCAGAGATTTATGCACCTACAGATGGTTTTATATTTAGTGTAGGACTTATTATTAAACCATTTGGAAACGAAGACGACGATTAAATATGGAAACAATAGAACAAGTATTAGAGTCAAAAAATATTCGTGTTACAGCAATGCGTATGTTAATTTATAAGTTTCTTGCAGAAAAAGAGATAGCGGTAACATTAAGTGATATTGAAAGTGCTTTTGAAAAAGCAGATAGAACTACCTTGTACAGAACTATTAAAACTTTTGAAGAAAAGGATATTGTGCATCAAATAGACGATGGCACAGGAATTACGAAATATGCATTATGCGAAGAGGGATGTAATTGTGATATAAAAACCGATTTACACCTACACTTCCATTGTAACAATTGCAATGAAACCATTTGCCTAACAGAACATAAAATACCGCAAATTAAAGTACCTGATGGTTTTGTGTCAGAGAATGTAAATTTGGTGGTAAAAGGTATTTGCGATAAGTGTAGTGGCTAATAATTGCACTTCCATTGCACTTACTATTAAAGTACATTTATCCAAAATTAGTGGATATGAAGTTTAATACTAAAATACCTAAACATCTTAAACAGGCGTATAACGAAGAATTAAAACTATACAGTTTCTGTTTAGAAAATAAGCATTTTGGCAATGCTTGGTATCATTTAGAACGCAGTCATATCATAGGGCAATCTTATCCAATAGAACATACCTATTCACATTGGTTAATGCTAAAATTTGGATTTAGACAAAAAGATACTAAAGAAGTAATAGGTCAAATAGTTAGGTTGTTTGTGGGTGGCTGGAAATCATTTATAAATCACGTTCCACTTGGTAATACAGGTGGAGCAAACGTGCCACCATTAAAACGGATGCCTATTCCCAATGACATTGAAAAATTATTAGATATAGAATGAAAAATAAATTAGCGGTTACAAGTATCCTAACAGCAATCACAGCTTCATTGTGTTGCATCACACCTGTTTTGGCATTAATTGCAGGAACAAGTGGTGTAGCTTCAACTTTTTCTTGGATAGAACCATTTAGACCTTACTTAATAGGGCTAACTATATTAGTTCTTCTCTTTGCTTGGTATCAAAAATTAAAACCAGAAAAAGAAATCGACTGTGAATGTGAAACGGATAAAGAACCAAAATTTATGCAGTCAAAAACCTTTTTAGGCATTGTAACAGCTTTTGCAATTGTGATGTTGGCTTTCCCATACTACTCAAGTATGTTATATCCAAAAACCGAAAAACAAATCATAATAGTTGATAAATCAAATATAAAAACAATAGAGTATAAAATAAGTGGAATGACTTGTGCCAGTTGTGAAGCACACGTTAACCACGAAGTAAATAAACTTAACGGAATTGTAAACTCAAAAACATCATACGAAAATGGTAACGCAATCATTGAGTTTGACGAAACTAAAACCAATGAATTGGAGATTGAGAAAGCAATTAACGCAACAGGTTATAAAGTAACTAACAAAAAAGAAAATTAATGAAAACCATATTAAAATCGGAAATCACTTGCCCTAACTGCGGACATAAAAAAGTAGAAGATATGCCAACAAATGCTTGTCAATTCTTCTACGAGTGTGAGCATTGTAAAACGGTTCTAAAACCAAACGAAGGTGATTGTTGTGTGTATTGTTCTTATGGAACAGTTCCCTGTCCACCAATTCAAGAAAATAAAAGTTGTTGTTAAAACTAACTTGATGAAAAAAAAGAAAGTCAATTTAAGAGATTTAAAACCAAATTCAGAAGAACAACATTCTCACGATGATGGTCACGACCACGGAAATGGAAGTGCATTCAAAACATACATTCCAGCACTTATAAGTTTTGTGATGCTAATCGTAGGAATTGCTGTAGATTATTTTGATGCCATTCCTCAATTTGAAGGATGGATTCGAGTAGTTTGGTACACTTTAGCATATATTCCAGTTGGGTTTCCTGTAATTAAAGAAGGATGGAAAAGTCTTATAAAAGGCGATGTTTTTACCGAGTTCTTTTTAATGTCTATTGCCACCATTGGTGCGTTTATCATTGGTGAATATCCTGAAGGTGTGGCAGTAATGCTATTTTATGCAGTAGGAGAATTATTTCAAAACGCAGCAGTTAATAGAGCAAAAGGAAATATTAAAGCCTTATTAGATGTTAGGCCAAAAGAAGCCAATGTATTTCGTGATGGTGATTATATAAGTGTATCGCCCGAAGCTGTAAATATTGGCGAGAAAATACAAATTCGAGTAGGTGAAAAAATTCCATTGGATGGTATTTTATTATCCGAAAAAGCATCTCTAAACACCGCAGCATTAACAGGAGAAAGCAAACCAGATTCTATTCAGAAAGATGCAAAGGTTTATGCAGGTAGTATTAATTTAGAAAGCGTTATTGAAGTTGAGGTAACCAACATCTTTGAAGATAGTTCTATTGCGAGAATATTAGACTTGGTTCAAAATGCAACAGCTCGTAAGTCTAAAACAGAATTGTTTATCAGACAGTTTGCTCGTATCTACACACCAATTGTAGTGTTTTTAGCTATTGGTGTTACTTTTATACCTTACTTTTTTGTAGATGATTATGTATTTAGAGATTGGTTATACAGAGCATTAATTTTCTTGGTAATATCTTGTCCTTGTGCGTTAGTGATTTCAATACCATTAGGTTATTTCGGTGGTTTGGGAGCAGCTTCAAAAAATGGAATTTTATTTAAAGGTGCTTCATTTTTAGATGCAATGACCAAGATAAATACTTTGGTAATGGACAAAACAGGAACCGTTACCAAAGGTGTTTTTAAAATCAAAGAAGTAAAAGCAATCGGTTGGAAAGAAACCGAATTTATGCAATACTTAATGGCGATGGAAGAACAATCCACGCATCCAATTGCTAAAGCCATTTTAGAGTACAAAGCTGAAGGAGAAGATTTTGAAGCACAAGACGTTTCTGAAATTGCAGGTAAAGGTTTAAAAGGCGTTGTTAATGGTAAAACTGTTTTAGTAGGTAACAAAGCCTTGATGACTACCAATAGTATTGATATTCCAAGTGAAACGGAAACTATTGTAGAATCTATAGTATTAGTTGCAATCGATAATCAATTTGCAGGTTATGTAGTCATAGCAGATGAATTAAAAGAGGATGCAAAAGAAACTATTACAGAATTACACAAAGTAGGCATTAAAAATATTATGATGCTTTCCGGTGATAAAGATTCCATTACGCAACAAGTCGCTAAAGAGTTGAATATCGAAAATGCTAAAGGTGGTTTACTACCAGAAGATAAATTAAACGAAGTTGAAATTTTAAAGAAAAATCCTGAAAACAAAATAGCCTTTATAGGTGATGGTATTAACGATGCACCAGTTTTAGCAGCGAGTAACGTTGGTATTGCAATGGGTGGTTTAGGTAGTGATGTAGCTATTGAAACAGCAGACGTTATAATTCAAACAGACCAGCCTTCAAAAGTAGTTAGAGCCATTAAAATAAGTCGTTCTACAAGAAAAATTGTTTGGCAGAATATCATTTTAGCGTTTGGAGTTAAAGTTATTGTATTGATATTAGGAGCAGGTGGTTTAGCCACAATGTGGGAAGCAGTTTTTGCAGATGTAGGAGTAGCATTATTAGCAATTTTAAATGCAGTTAGATTACAACGAATGAGTTGGGATTAAGCAGATTATTCAATTAAACTTCTGTTAAACAAAATCAATAGTTGTTAAAATTTCGTAACTTCGCAATCAATATGAAGCAGTTTTTCCATAAAATAATGTCTTTAGCAATGGCTTTTGTAGTGTTATGCTCTACAATGTCATTTACTGTGAATATGCATTATTGTGGAGATACTTTAGTAGAAACTGCTATCTTTCAAAAAGCCAAAGGGTGCGGAATGGAAATGGAAAAGCCTTCAACCGAAGGATGTTCTATTACCAAAAAAAATTGTTGTGATGATGAACAATTAGCAATTGAAGGTCAAGACGAATTACAATTGCAAGTTGACAAAATCTCATTTGAGCAACAGGTATTCATCGCTTCATTTGTTTATACTTTTATTAACCTTTTTGAAGGTTTAGACAATAATGTATCTACTTACGAAGAATATAAACCGCCACTCGTCGTCAGGCAACTCTACAAGATTGACGAGACATACTTAATTTGATTTTTAAACAATAGACTCTTTTATCCTATGACTGCAATGTCGTAAGGATAATTTGCTGTATTCGGTGTTTTTCAAACACCAATGTCTAATTGTTTAATTATCAAAGCCAATGCTAAATAAAAGCATCAAATTTTTAATAGAAAATAAACTCGTAGCAGTTTTATTATTAGTTCTCTTTATAGGTTGGGGAACAGTCAACGCACCTTTCAATTGGGATACAGGATTCTTACCAAGCAATCCTGTTGCTGTAGATGCCATACCAGATATAGGTGAAAATCAACAAATCGTTTTTACCAAATGGGATGGTCGCTCACCACAAGATATAGAAGACCAAATAACGTATCCATTAACCACATCCTTGTTAGGGATTCCTGGAGTAAAAACCATTCGTAGTTCCTCTATGTTCGGCTTTTCAAGTATCTATATCATTTTTGAAGAAGACATAGAATTTTACTGGAGTAGAAGTCGTATTCTCGAAAAACTTAATTCCTTACCAAGTGGTTTATTACCCGAAGGTGTTAATCCTGCATTGGGTCCAGATGCCACAGGATTAGGACAAATATTTTGGTACACGCTTGAAGGTCGTGATGAAAACGGTAATGTAACTGGTGGTTGGGATTTACAGGAATTACGAAGTATTCAGGATTACTATGTAAAGTATGCGTTGTCCTCTGCAAGTGGTGTTTCAGAGGTTGCTTCTATTGGTGGCTATGTTCAAGAATATCAAGTGGATGTAAATCCAGAACTAATGCGTCAATATAATATTGGATTGCATCACGTTGTAAAAGCGGTTAAGGAAAGCAATAAAGATATTGGTGCACAAACTTTGGAAATTAACCAAGCCGAATATTTAGTGCGTGGTTTGGGTTATGTAAAATCCATTGCAGACATCGAAAATGCAGTCGTCACTTCAGAAGACTATACAGCAATAAAAATCAAAGATATTGGAAAAGTCTCTTTAGGTCCTGCAACTCGACGTGGATTATTAGATAAAGAAGGTGCTGAAGTTGTTGGTGCTGTTGTTGTGGCTCGTTATGGTGCAAACCCGATGGAAGTAATCAATAACGTAAAGGAAAAAATTAATGAATTAAGTGCAGGATTACCTTCAAAAGTATTAGCGGATGGTAGAACGTCCCAAGTAACCATAATCCCTTTTTATGATAGAACTGAACTGATACAAGAAACTTTAGGTACACTCAATGAGGCATTGACTTTAGAAATTCTAATAACCATTCTGGTCATAATCATTATGGTGTTTAATCTTCGAGCTTCAGTACTAATTTCTGGACTACTGCCAGTAGCAGTTTTAATGGTATTTATAGCGATGAAACTCTTTGGTGTCGATGCCAATATAGTTGCCCTATCAGGTATTGCTATTGCCATTGGTACTATGGTCGATGTTGGTGTCATACTATCAGAAAATATCATTCGACATTTAGATGAAGATGATGGCACACAATCCATTAATACGGTAGTTTACAATGCTACAGCCGAAGTTTCTGGTGCAATTGTAACCGCAGTAATGACCACAATTATCAGTTTCATTCCTGTATTTACGATGATTGGAGCAGAAGGAAAACTGTTTAGACCATTAGCATTCACAAAAACTTTTGCATTAACAGCATCCATTATTGTAGCGTTATTTTTGATTCCACCGTTTGCTGCATTCTTATTCCGAAAGAAAAACATTAAAAACACTTTTAAATATGTTTTAAATGGTGTTTTAATAGCGTTAGGTATCGCTGCAATTATCTATGGGTATTGGTTAGGTTTGATATTAATAGCTTTTGGAATTACAGCACTTCTCAACCATCAAAATAAGATAACGGACAAACAAGCTAACCTTATTAATATTATTATTTCAGCATCAGCAATCGTATTCTTGTTAGCTGAATATTGGAGACCATTAGGCGTTGATAAAAGCATTTTCTGGAACCTCATTTTTGTTAGTGTTATTTGCTTTGGTTTATTGGGTGTTTTCTCATTATTCATCAAATATTACACACGCATTTTAAGGTGGTGTTTAGATAATAAGCTACTCTTTTTGTCTGCCCCAACAGCAATTGTAATTGCAGGTTTTTTCATTATGAAAAACACAGGTAAAGAGTTTATGCCATCATTAAATGAAGGCTCATTTCTACTAATGCCAACCTCGATGCCTCATTCTGGAGTAGAAGAAAACAAAAGGGTTTTACAGCAACTAGATATGGCAGTAGCAAGTATTCCAGAGATTGAAACAGTAGTTGGTAAAGCAGGTCGTACAGAATCAGCTTTAGACCCAGCACCATTATCAATGTATGAAAATATTATTCAGTACAAACCAGAATATATGCTGAATGAAAACGGAGTACGCCAACGTTACAAAGTAAATGATGATGGCTTATTTGAGTTGAAAAATGGGCGTTTGGTTTCTAATCCTAATAATTCCGAAAACGTCATTTTTAGCACTATAAAAAGGTCTCAATTAATTGAAGATGATGATGGCGAGTACTATCGTAACTGGCGACCAGAAATTGAATCACCAGACGATATTTGGAATGAAATCGTAAGAGTTACAAAATTACCAGGTGTTACATCTGCACCAAAATTACAGCCTATTGAAACTCGATTAGTAATGCTGCAAACAGGAATGCGAGCACCAATGGGTATCAAGGTAAAAGGTCAAGATTTAAAACAAATTGAAGCGTTTGGTGTGCAGTTAGAGGATATTTTGAAACAAGCTGAAGGTGTAAAAGATGAAGCTGTTTTTGCAGACCGTATCGTAGGGAAACCCTATTTGTTAATTGATATTGATAGAGAAAAAATTGCACGTTATGGTATTTCAATACAAGATGTACAAGATGTACTTAAAGTTGCAGTTGGCGGAATGGTATTAACCCAAACCGTTGAAGGTAGAGAGCGTTATGGTGTACGTGTTCGATACCCAAGAGAGTTAAGAGCTAATCCAACCGACTTAAAACAGATTTATGTACCAGTAGAAAAAGGCAGTCCAGTTCCTTTAAGCGAATTGGCAACAATAAAATATGAACAAGGTCCACAAGTAATTAAAAGTGAAGACACCTTTTTAGTAGGCTATGTATTATTTGATAAAATGGATGGTTTCGCAGAAGTAAGTGTTGTAGAAAATGCACAAGCCTTAATTCAAGAAAAAATAGATAATGGCGAATTAGTAGTACCAAAAGGTATTAATTATCAATTCACAGGAACATACGAAAATCAGTTGCGAGCCGAAAAAACCTTGTCGGTTGTTGTGCCTTTAGCATTAGCAATTATTTTCTTAATTCTGTATTTCCAATTCCGTTCTGTAGGTACATCATTAATGGTATTTACAGGTATTGCAGTAGCATTTGCAGGCGGATTTCTAATGATATGGCTCTATGGTCAAGATTGGTTTTTAAACTTCAATTTCTTTGGCGAAAATCTACGTGATTTATTTCAGATGCATCCTATTAATTTAAGTGTTGCAGTTTGGGTGGGCTTTATTGCTCTTTTCGGAATTGCAACGGATGATGGTGTAGTTATGGCAACGTATTTAACGCAAACTTTCAATAGAAACACACCAGATAATAAAAAGGAAGTAAGAACATCTGTTGTAGAAGCAGGAGAAAAACGTATCAGACCTTGCTTAATGACAACAGCTACAACCATATTAGCATTATTACCAGTATTAACATCAACAGGACGTGGTAGCGATATTATGATTCCTATGGCAATACCAAGTTTTGGTGGAATGCTTATAGCCTTAATAACCTTATTTGTAGTACCAGTATTATATAGCTGGAAAGCCGAAGTTCAACTTAAAAGAACTGTAAAATGAAACACATAAAATCACACATAAAAACAGTCTTTTTTCTTTGTTCGTTATTCTTTGTTCTCAAAGGAAATGCACAACAATTAGAAGTACTCATAGATGAAGCCTTAACAAACAATCCAGAAATTCAAAAGTTTGAGTTACAATACAAAAGAGCTTCTGAAAAAGTGAATGAAGTCAATACCATTCCGAACACCGAATTTGGAGTTGGTTACTTTGTAAGTGAACCGGAAACCAGAACAGGTGCACAACGCTTTAAAGTATCTGCTAAACAAATGTTACCGTGGTTCGGAACCATTACATCGAGAGAAAATTATGTGAGTTCATTGGCAGATGCTAAATACGAGGACATTGTTATCGCAAAGCGAAAACTAATGGCTTCGGTATCACAATCCTATTATAATCTATACGCGAACAAAGCAAAGCAAGAGGTCTTAACTGAAAACATTAAACTATTAGAAACTTATGAGACGTTGGCATTAACTTCTGTTGAGGTTGGTAAAGCATCCGCAGTAGATGTGTTGCGATTGCAAATGCGTCAAAACGAAATGCAACAATTAAAAGATGTATTGCAACAACAATTTTTAGCAGAACAAACCAAATTCAATAATCTATTGAATAGAGATAATGATGTTACCGTGAATGTGGTAGATAGTGTAATGATACCTTCTGAAGACTTTGATATTACTTCTGAAAATTTAGCATTACATCCTGAATTACTAAAATATGATAAGCTCTATCAATCCATAGAGCAATCAGAATTATTAAATCAAAAAGAAAGCAGTCCAATGATTGGTTTTGGATTAGATTATATCAATGTTTCAGAAAGGCCAAATATGGATTTCAGCGATAACGGAAAGGATATTGTAATGCCAATGGTTTCGGTGTCAATCCCAATCTTCAATAAGAAATATAAATCCCAAACCAAACAAAACGAGTTAGAACAGCAAGAAATAACAGTTCAAAAGCAGGAACGATTAAACACTTTGGAAACACTTTTAAGCAAGGCGATTAATGAGCGTATTTCTGCAAGAATAAGTTATACTACTCAAACTAAAAACCTAAAACAAGCAAAAGATGCAGAAGATATTTTAATCAAAAGCTATGAAACAGGAACGATTGATTTTAATGATGTTTTAGACATTCAAGAGTTACAGCTAAAGTTTCAAATGAACCAAATAGAATCTGTGAAGACCTACTTTGTACAAACTACTATAATTAATTATTTAACTAATTAAACTATGAATAAATCAACATATATAATCGTATTGGTAATAATGGTAATTGCTTTTACCTCTTGCCAAAACACACACAAAAAAGAAGTCTCAATATTAGTAAAACATTCGGGAGCTTTAAGAACAATAATGTCTGGTAACATTCAACCCGTAATTAGTTTAGATACACTTTCAAAAAAGAAACATCTATATGCTCTTGGTGCTGTAGATAATCTCAAAGGTGAAATACAAATATTTGATAGTAAACCGAGCAACAGCTTTGTGATTGATAGTAGCTTGCAAATTAAAGATTCTTATAGTCTAAAAGCGTCTTTATTAGTATATGCTGAAGTGGAAGAATGGGATACTTTTCAAATCGAGAATAGTAAGACAAAAAGTGATTTAGAAGAACAAATTTTTGAACTCGCCACAAATAGTGGAATCAATACTGAAGAACCATTTCCTTTCTTATTAGAAGGTATAATCGCCTCTGTGGATTGGCACGTCATAAATTGGAAAGATGGTGATACTATCCACAACCATAAAAAGCATAAGGAATCTGGTTTAAATGGAACTTTAGCAAATAGAAGAGTTCAAATTATAGGCTTCTATTCCACAAAGCATAAAGCAGTTTTCACTCATCATACTACCAATATGCATATGCATTTTAAAACTGATGATAATGCTATTGCTGGTCATATTGATGATTTATCATTTAATCAAACAGTAACATTAAAGCTACCAAAAAAATGAAACATATATATAAAATAAAAGGAATGACCTGTGGCAGTTGTAAAGCATCTGTAGAAAACAGTTTAAGAGATATAGATGATGTTTCCGATGTCGAAGTTAATCTTGAAAATCAAGAAGCAACAATAACTATGGATAAACATATTGATATTGTAGAACTTCAAAAGTCTTTAGCATCGAAATATACCATAACTCAAAAAGAAATAAAGAATGTTTTTACGTCTACGCAATCTTCAAGTTTTGAGATTGAAGAAGAAAAAAGCAAATTACAACAACTTAAACCACTATTACTCATCATCTTCTATATAGCGTCAGCAAGCGTATTGTTAAATTATAAAAATTGGAGTTGGAGCGAGTTTATGCTGGAGTTTATGGGCTTATTCTACATCGTTTTTAGTTTTTTCAAGATGTTAGATTTAAAAGGTTTTCCAGAATCCTTTCGTATGTACGACCCTTTAGCTAAACGTGTTCCTTTTTATGGGAAAGTTTATCCATTTATTGAAACAGCTTTAGGACTGATGTTTTTAATGCGGTTTGAAATTAATATAGCTTTAATAATTACACTAATAGTATTAGGGATAACAACAATTGGAGTAACAAAAACATTATTGGACAAAAAATCAATACGATGTGCGTGTTTAGGTACTGCTTTAAAATTACCTATGACAGAAGCCACTTTTATTGAAAATGCTATTATGATTGTAATGGCGACATTAATGCTTATAAATTAAATTGTTATGGTAAATAGACATACGGCGTTAAAAATTAGAAAAACCCACAGGTATTTGGGTCTCTTTTTAGGGATTCAATTCCTGTTTTGGACTATTAGTGGTTTATACTTTAGTTGGACGAACATCGATGAAATACACGGAGACCAATTTAAAAACTTGGAGTATCAACCCAAAGCATTTAATAGTTTAATAAGTCCTTCAGAAATGGATGTTTCAAATGGAATAAAGACTATTGAATTAAGAGATATTGATAATGCACCGTACTATTGGATAAATAAAGAGCAATTGTATAATGCTTTAGATGGAATGCCAAAAAATAGTATTACGCAGGATGAGGCACTCTATATTGCCAAAAACCATATGAAAAGTGGTTTAGAGGTAGAATCTGTTGAGCAAATTACTGAAACTGGAAAACACCACGAGTATCGAGAAAAACTACTACCTGCTTATGTTATCTCATATAAAACAGATGAAGCACTAAAAGCATACGTTTCTGTAAGCGACGGAAAATTTCAAACCGTAAGACATCGTTCTTGGCGTTGGTTTGATTTTCTTTGGATGACACATACTATGGACTATGAAGGCAGAGACAATTTTAATACCATTGTTTTGAGAGCATTTTCACTTTTAGGATTGATAACCGTTTTAAGTGGGTTTTTGTTGTGGTACACCTCGTCACCTTCAATTAAGAAATTATTAAAACGAAAAAAATAAAGAAATGAAAAAATATATAGTTTATCTCGGAATATTAGCTGTAGGTCTACTTTTAGGGTGGATACTGTTTGGTGGCTCATCAAAAGAAGATACAGACCATAATCACGATGCAGTTACAGAAACCAATCAAATGTGGACCTGTTCAATGCATCCACAGATTATGCAACCAGCAGCAGGAGATTGCCCCATTTGTGGTATGGATTTAATTCCTGCAGAAAGCGGAAGTGATGGTTTATTAGCAGGCCAATTTAAGCTTACAGAAAACGCTATGGCTTTGGCTAATATTCAAACAACTGTTGTCGGTAAAGGCAATGCAGAAGGCAATACCATTAAACTATCTGGTAAGATTGCCGAAAATGAAGAAGCCAATGCGGTACAGGTAAGTTACTTTTCAGGTAGAATTGAACATTTGAATGTGAGTTTTACAGGCGAAGAAGTTCATAAAGGTCAGTTATTAGCAACCATTTATTCGCCAGAACTCTATGCAGCGCAACAAGAATTGATTACAGCAGCATCTTTAAAAGAATCACAACCAGCTTTATACAAAGCGGTTCGTAATAAATTGAAGTTATGGAAGCTCTCTGAAAATCAAATCAATCAGATTGAAGAAACCCAAAAAGTGAAAGAAAACTTTCCTGTGTATGCAACCGTTTCAGGAACAGTTACCGAAAAATTAGTAGAGCAAGGCGATTTCATAAAACAAGGTCAACCGTTATTGAAGATTGCCAATCTCAACACGGTTTGGGCAAATTTTGATGTCTATGAAAACCAGATAGAGTTATTTAAAAAAGGTCAAGAAGTTTCTGTATCTACCAATGCAAATGCAAATAAGGTATTTAAAGGAAAAGTCGATTTCATAGACCCAATTTTGAACAGTAAAACAAGAACAATAACCTTACGTGTAGTTCTAAATAATAAAGATGATGTATTTAAACCAGGAATGTTTGTGTCTGCAAATATTGATAGTGTTAAGAATGAAAATAAAGAAATCTTATCGATTCCTGCATCTGCTGTGTTATGGACTGGAGAACGCTCTGTGGTTTACTTAAAAACAAATCCAGACCAAACCGTTTTTGAAATGCAAGAAGTAGTTTTAGGTAATCAAATAGGTAATGAATATGAAGTTTTAGAAGGTTTATTAGTTGGAAATGAAATAGTGACTAACGGAACATTTACAGTTGATGCAGCTGCACAATTACAAGGCAAAAAATCTATGATGAATAAAGATGGTGGTAAAGTAATGACTGGACACGAAGGACATTTAGGTATGGATAACAATGCATCCAACAAACAAACTGACCATACCAATATGAATGAGCGTTTGGAAGTATCAGAGAAATTTCAACAACAGTTAAATAGTGTTTACAATGAATATATCAATTTAAAAGATGCTTTAGTAAAAGAAGATTCAAAAAGTACTTCAACAAGCGCATCAACTTTACTAAACAATTTAACCAAAGTAAATATGAAATTGTTGTCAGATAATAAGGCGCATAACCATTGGATGTCATTAGAAAAGGAAATAAAATCTTCAGCGACCTCAATTTCTGAAACGTCAGATATAAAACTTCAAAGAAACCATTTCAAGCATTTGTCATCACATCTAATCAATGCTGTTCAACTATTTGGTGTAAATGAAAAAGTCTATTTAGAATTTTGTCCAATGGCAGATAATAACAAGGGTGCGTTTTGGTTGAGCAAAGAAGAAAAAGTAATCAATCCATATTTTGGCGAAGCAATGCTAACCTGTGGTGAAGTAAAACAAATAATAGAATAATAACAATTAAATTTTAAACAATGAAAAGAGTAATTTTAAGTATCGCTGTAATAGCATTATTAGGTTTAACAAGTTGTAAAAACGAAACCAAAAAAGAAACAGAAACAACGACTATAGAAATGTCAAAAGATATGGCAATGACAGAGCTGTCTTTTGGTGTGAGAGGAAATTGTGGAATGTGTAAAAACACCATCGAAAAAGCAGCTAACGGTGTTGAAGGTGTTGCAAGTGCTAATTGGGATGTCGATAAAAAGAAGATTGATGTGTCTTTTGATGATACAAAAACCGATGCAATGGCAATCCATAAAGCAATCGCAGCTTCAGGATATGATACCGAAAAAGTAGCAGGTGATGAAGAAGCATATGATGGTTTACCAGGTTGTTGTAAATACGACCACGAAATGATGATGAATCAATCAGGTGAAACAAAAAGTGATGACCATTCAAATCACGACCATTAAGCAATAATGAAAGAGTCTTTTTCGGAAGGCTCTTTTTTATTCCCCACAACCCAAAATCCAGTTTTTTCGTACCTCAAAATCCTCTGTCTTTTGTGTTGTTCCGCTCACCTAACAAGTTTAGCGTTTTTTTGTCTTTAAGGTAATAGCATATTACAGCTTTGGTTTTCATAAAATCAAACCAAACTGCAATAAGCTATTCTGTTATTATTATATCATAAAACCCTAAACTCACCCAAGCTATGTTACATAATACAAGTTATAGTAGCAAAAATCCTTTCAAAGGTTTGCTAACGCAGTATTCTTATATTTTCGTAGCTATAACTGGTATTATGTAAAATATCCGCTTAACCCACGCTCACATTGGAACACACAACCACATTTGGAACTCTAATGAAACAGAAGTAAGATAAAGTAGGTTAGAATATTAGTTATCTCATTCATCTGCACAAAACCATCGTTAAGTCCAAGTATTCCTTACCTCAAGTCTTTGTTTGTTTCATTTCGTTAACAAATATCAAGAAGCATAGTGCTATAATTAAAAGGTGATTAGATTGTGCTAAACTTGTAAATGAAGTACATAAAAAAATAAAAAAGAAAGCAAATATAGGTAGCTTCCTTCTGCCAACGCTCAATACTGTAAAGGTCAAGCCCTACGGGTTTTGAATAAAACTTTTTTAAGTAGCTATCGTAAAAGGTTTCAAGATTTTAGAGTAAAAAACTTTTACCCAAAAACCTTGACAGCATCATCCACGCTACCTTTAACATTGGCTGTCTTTTTTCTTTTCTTCAAAAAAATTATGGCAAAAGAAAAAGCCCTACAATAAAAATTATAGGACTCTTGCAGCTTCAAAGGTCAGAATGAAACTATGCTACTTCAACGATATTTAAAACGTTATATGCGCCATTTTTAAGCGGATACTGAACACCGTTAATCTCTTGGAAGAACTCTACTAATAAAACGAATATATCGTTTCCTGTACCTGTTGGCACACCTGCTGGAGTTAGTGTTTGCGTTGCAGACGTTGAATCAATCGGAATATTTACAGTAGGACTGTATTCGATTGCGTTATCTGTAGTATCAAAGTCAACTTTTAGAAATGCTGAACTTAAACTTACGTGTGTTGCGCCACTTGGATATGCAATATCATTTGTAGGTGTTAAATTTGGGATAGTAATTTCACCTGTCGCACCATCTACAGTAAACGGAGCGAATAAAACAGCACTTAAAATGGCTCTATTGTTGAAATCCAAGCCTTTTAATGTGGCTTTACCTTCTGGTGTTGCTAATCCTGTAGCTACATTTCTTTGTCCTCTTACAGAGGTTGTATCAAAGTTTTTAATTTGTGTCATTTTTTGAGTAACACGACTTGAAACTCGATTGTCTTTTGCTCTAATCATTAAGTTTCTAACTGATGTTCTCAATAACTTACCAGATGATGCAGAACTTCCAAATTCTGAACCGTTTTCACGAGTACGTTCAAACGCTGGGTCATTTTGAATACGCTCTTTAGAAACACCGCCTTTAGTTTTTACTAAATAACCCTCTTTTGCTTTGTAAAAAGTTAGATTGTCTAACGTTCCTTCTAACTTAATAATACCTTTCAATTTTGCCATAACTAATACATTTTTTGATGATGAATATCAAATATACGAGCTATTGACTGTCAATGTATTAGAGTGCTTCCGTACTGTTTATAAGTTGCCAAAACTTCCGATTTAGTTAGTTTTTTCAATGGGATATTAGTCGTATATTGTATATAAGTGCTTTATAGCTACGGTATAGATAAAGTATAGTTAGAGTATTAATTTTAAATTTAAAGTAAATGAGTAGAATCTGTATTTACCCTAAAGACGTACAGGTAGTAACAGGAAAGAGTGAGCGTTATGGCAGAACAATAATCAAAGCGATTAAAGAACGCCTTAACAAAGAAGCTCATCAGTTAGTTACTATCGATGAATTTTGCGACTTTATGGGCTTTGAAATCAGTAAAGTACAAGGATTAATCAAGTAAATTCCTTATCTTTACTACAAGGTATAAAGGTGACCTATTAGGTGACCCAACAATGGTACAGGACTGAAACAGTAATAAATAAAGGCACTACGAAAGAGGTTCACTTACCTCTTTCTCCGCTTTTAAAACCGTAATTTTATTACGGTTTTTTTATGTTCTTTTCTTAAAAATTCCAAACAGCTCTTTCTCAGTTCTTTCTGGTATAGAATTATAACAATTTTCAAATGAAACTGTCTTAAAATAAGAGTTTAAATAACTTTGGTATAATTCTTTATTACCACCAAAAGGTCTTTTTTCAATATCATTTGTTAATGGAAAATTAAACCATAAACCAACTAATCTACCTTTTGGTTTTAATAATTGTGCCATTTTAGTAGCGTAAGAAGTTCTGTTTTTATTAGTAGGAATGAAAGAGCAGAAAAAAGTTTGTTCTATAACTAGATCGTAAGTTCCAGAATGATTAAAAAAATCTTCATGTAGAATTTGAGTTTTAGGAAAATTAGGATTCCGTTTTCTGAAAGCAATCAATGGTTTTTCAGAAATATCTAATACAAATACATTTTTAAAACCCATATTGTAAATATATTCTGCCTCATAAGCGTTTCCTGCACCTGGAATTAATACTTTGATATCTTTATTTTCAAGCTGGTCTATGTAGTTTTTGATAGGTGTTGACGGATAGCCGATATCCCAACCTGTATTTTGTTCAGTATAACGATTTGTCCAATATTTTTGTTCTTTTAAATTCATACTTAAATATAACATAATCTTGTAGTTTTATTGGTTTTAAGTAATACAACATTCCGTATTTTTGCAAAAAAAAGTATGAACATTATCGAGCAATTACAATGGCGTTACGCTACCAAAAAGTTTGACGATTCGCACGTACTATCTATTAATCAATTAACAACATTAAAAGAAGCCTTTAATCTTACTGCATTATCTTATGGATTACAGACTTTAAAGCTAGTTATTATAGAAGATAAAGAAAAGCGAGAAGCATTGGTAGCTCATTCTTACGGTCAACGCCAAGTCGTTGATGCATCACATTTATTGGTATTATGTATACAAGATGAAATTGACGAAACTGATATAAATAAACATTTTGAAAAAATAGGCGAAATTAGAAAAACACCAGAGGATGTACTCCAACCTTTTAAAAATCAGCTAAAAGCTACTATAGGTGGTATGTCATCATCTAAAAAATCTGACTGGGCAACACGACAAGCATATATCGCTTTAGGTAATCTTATGACTATTTGTGCTATCGAAAAAATAGATAGTTGTCCAATGGAAGGATTTAATCCAGAAGCTTTTGATAAAGCTCTAGAGCTTGAAAGTAAAGGCCTAAAGTCAGTATTACTTCTTCCTGTAGGTAGACGTGCTGATGACGATATGTTTGCAGAGTTCAAAAAAGTAAGAAAGCCACTTAAAGAAACTATAATCGAAATGTAGTATCTGCTTTTATAAAGCACACAAAGTATTATATTTGTTTAGTAAATTTTTGATATGAAAAAATACATTCTAATAGCATTTTTATCCTTTTTCACGGTGGACAGCTACGCACAAGACATAAAATGGGAAAAAGATTATCCCAAAGCTTTAAGACTAGCCGAGCAGTCCAATGCGTTATTATTAATTTATTTTACGGATGGAAGTCAGCCATCAATTGAAAAAAATATTGAGCTTAATATTTTAAAGTCGAAGAATTTTAAAAATACAATCAAGAAATCGATTATTATTTTGCATATTGATGAATCCTTAGATTCAAGAAATAAGGATTATAATAGAAGAGTTTTATCTGCATACAATCCTTACAAAAAATTCCCATCGGTCAGAGCTATCCTGCCTAAGTCTCGTAAGGCAACATCATTATTAACTAAATTTGATGATAAAGATGTTGAAAATTTTATTTCCGAATTAAATTCTTTAAAAAAATAGCATGCCAGGATTCGAGCTTTTCGGCGATGCCGAACGTGATAGTGTAAAAGATGTTTTAGACAATGGTGTTTTAATGCGTTATGGTTTTGATGGCATGCGAAACGGACATTGGAAAGCTAGAGATTTAGAGTCCGAACTTCAAAAAACATTCAATACTAACCACGTACAATTAGTCTCTAGTGGTACAGCTGCAGTTTCTGTTGCTCTAGCCTCTGCAGGTATCGGAGCAGGTGATGAGGTAATAATGCCCACATTTACATTTGTAGCAAGTTTTGAAGCTATAATGATGCTAGGTGCAATTCCTGTCTTAGTAGATATAGATAGCACATTAACACTTGACCCAGAGTCTGTTGAAGCTGCCATTACACCAAATACAAAAGCAGTGATGATTGTGCAAATGTGCGGAAGCATGGGTGATATGAATACTCTAAAATCAATTTGTGATAGACATAATTTAATTTTTGTGGAAGATGCCTGTCAAGCTATTGGAGGTAGTTATGATGGAAAACCATTAGGAAGTATAGCTGATGTTGGCTGTTTTTCTTTTGATTTCGTTAAAACAATTACTTGCGGTGAAGGTGGTGCAGTCATTACCAATAACAAAGATTATTACCTAAATGCTGACCACTATAGTGATCATGGTCATGATCATATTGGTAATGATAGAGGTGCCGAAACACACACATTTTTAGGCTATAATTTTAGAATCTCAGAATTGCATGCAGCTGTTGGATTAGCTCAAGTAAAACGTTTACCCGAGTTTTTAGCAATTCAGAAAAAACATTTTGATATAATTAGAAATGAATTAGCAACCATTCCTGAAGTAGAATTTAGAGCTGTTCCCGAAGGTGGTGTAGAAAGCTGTGCTTTTTTAAATTTCTTTTTACCTGATTTAGAGACTTCAAGAAAAGTTTCCGCAGCTTTCAAAGAAAGTGGAGTAGATGTTTGTTGGAATTATTATGATAATAATTGGCATTATGTAAGAGAATGGCATCATCTTAAAGAGGCAAAGTCGCTATATCCACTATCTCCAGAAATGAAGTCAGCTTTAAATGAATTAAAATCTAAAAATTTTTCACAATCTGACCACTTTATTGGTCGCAACATTTCGTGTCTTATTAAATTATCTTGGACGGAAGATGAGGTGAAGCAACGTGCAATTAAAATGCGAAATTGTATACTTGAGGCTTTACAGGAGTAAAATAGTTTTTTATTTTTCAAATGTATTGTTCTTGTATAGGTTGAATAATTGTTAAAGTGGCTACGTCAATTTACTTTTGATAAAAATTGCAATTAGATGAACTGTAAACTATTTTTCACAAGACTATTTTGTTTTTTTACATTATATATTACGTCTCAACAAATACCCTTAGATTTTTCATCAACTGATGATACTTTTATAGGATTTGCTGGAAGCGGTTTTTCATTTCGCACAGTATCTCCATCAACTTCTTCCAATCCTGGAGGACAATTCTTTAATGATGGCTCACAACCTTTTCAAGGCTTTTACATTGATTTAGTTCAACCAATCGTATTGGATAGTGATAATAAACTATTTTCGTTAGAGTTTTATTCCTTCGACCCTAATAATCACAACATCATACTAAAACTTGAAGATAGTAATAACACCGATGTTGAGGTTATAACTGAATTTAGTGTACCATCACCTTCAGACTGGACAACTGTAATTTTTGATTTTTCTAATGCCATTGAAACTTCAACAGGTAATCCCATAAATGCAACTGGCAGCTATAGTAGAGTTACTATTTTTATAGATGGAGGAACAAATGTTTCAGGAACTTACATTATTGATGATATAACAAATGGAGATGTCACTCCACCAGTTAATCCAAATACTATTGATATTATATATGATAATCTAGTATGGTCCGACGAGTTTGATGGATTAGTGTCTAATTCGACTAAAGAAGCAATTAATTCAATAAATTGGCATCATCAAACACAGCTTCCTTTTGGTGGTAGTTGGTATAATAACGAAGTACAACATTATACAAATAGGATTGAAAATTCTTTCGTAGAAAATGGAAATTTGAATATTTCAGCAATTTTCGAAGGAAGAATATCAGATGGCCAAGGATATACAGACCAAGGAGAAACGAAAGAGTACACATCTGCACGACTTAATTCTAAATTTGCATTTAAATACGGTAGAGTAGATGTTCGTGCAAAGTTGCCTTTTGGAGACGGAACTTGGCCAGCTATTTGGATGTTAGGAAAAAATATTAATGAAGATGGTGCATGGTGGGATTTACAAGGTTTTGGAGATACTAACTGGCCTGATTGTGGTGAAATAGATATTATGGAACATGGATTACATTCTCTTAATGAGGTTAGTGTTGCTTTACATACACCTTCAAGCTTTGGGGCAACTATAAATTCTGAAACCAAATTATTGCCAGATGTCGCTAATAACTTTCATTTGTATTCTATGAACTGGTCCCCAGACAAAATAGTTTTCTTAATTGATGACATACCTTTTTATACATATAATCCAACAATCAAAAATGCATCTACATGGCCTTTTGATGAAGAACAGTATATAATTCTAAATATTGCTATGGGAGGCGCTGGTGGACCTATAGACCCAAATTTCGCAAATAGCGAGATGGTTATTGATTATGTTAGAGTTTACCAAAGTTCTGCTCTTGATGTAGAAGAAAATGATTTAACAAATCAATTCAAGATTTATCCAAATCCATCTAATGCTATTATTTTTGTTGATAGCCAACTATCAATTGATAGTTTAAAACTCTACAATGCTTTAGGACAGATGGTAATTGAAAAATTTGGAGAAAAGCGTATAAATGTATCTAATTTACCCCAAGGTATTTATGTTCTTAAAATTATATCAGAAAATGCTACTATAACAAAACGAGTTGTAGTAAATTAGTAATTTACGTAGTCGATAATCTCTAAACCATACCCAATCATTCCTACTCGTTTAGTTTGTTTGCTGTTAGAAATCAATTGTATTTTACTGATATTCAAATCATGTAAAATCTGCGCACCAATTCCAAAATCCTTGTTGTCCATAGCTATACTTGGTGCTTTGGTAATTTCTCCTGTTTTTTGATTGTCTTTTAATACAGAAAGTCTATTCAATAAATTCATAGACTGGTTTTGTTGATTAATAAAAACAATAGCTCCTTTTTTGGCTTGGTTAACTACATTAAACATACCGTCTAACTTCTGGTCAGCGTTATTAGTCAGCGTCCCTAAAATATCATTATTTACCAATGTTGAATTGATTCGGGTTAAAACCTCGTCACCTGAGTTCCAACTACCTTTTGTAAGTGCAATATGTATTTGATTATTAGTCGTCTGCTCATATGCACGAAGTCTAAAAGTGCCAAAGCGTGTTTCTATATCAAAATCTTCTTTCTTTTCGATTAAAGAGTCATGCTCCATGCGGTAAGCGACTAAGTCTTCAATCGAAACAATTTTTAAATCAAATTTTTCTGCGACAGTAGCAAGTTGAGGTAAACGAGCCATTGTTCCATCTTCGTTCATGATTTCTACAATACAACCTGCAGGTTCAAAACCAGCTAATCGAGCAAAATCAATAGCAGCTTCTGTATGTCCAGTGCGTCTTAAAACACCACCTTCTTTTGCGACAAGAGGAAAGATATGTCCTGGTCTTGCTAAATCAAAAGGTTTGGTACTTTTATCAACTAGAGCTTTTACTGTTTTAGAGCGATCACTTGCAGAAATACCTGTAGTCACACCATTACCTCTAAGATCTACAGATACAGTAAAGGCAGTTTCCATTGGATCGGTGTTATTGCGTACCATCATGTTTAGGTCTAACTCTTTACATCTTTGCTCTGTAAGTGGCGTGCATATTAGACCGCGGCCGTGAGTAGCCATGAAGTTAATCATCTCTGGCGTTACAGTTTCTGCTGCAGCTAAAAAATCTCCTTCATTTTCTCTATTTTCATCATCTACAACAATGATAACTTTTCCTTTTCGGATATCTTCAATAGCTTCTTCAATGGTATTTAGGACGACTTTTGTGCTCACAGTTTCTGTAATCATGATTAAAATTTTAATTCTGCAAAGATACGCTTATTTTATTTCCTTAAGGCAACTCAAGTGGAAGTCTTCTTTGACTCTAGACTTTAGTATAAAATGCTTTACAGGATAAAAAGGTAGGCTTAATATCAAAAGTATTGGGTTTACTCTTTTCTTGATTTGCCCTATAGACTTATAAAATTTCGAATAATAAATTGAGGACACTATAACATAAAGACCAAAAATTCCTAATGAAATAAAACTCAGTGTTTTTACAATTTCTGATAACTCAGGAAGTTTATTGTTCTTAAATACAAAGTGCAGTACTAAAAATATAGCTCCCAAACTAAAGGTTACTAGGCTTGTTGTAGAGTAGTCTATATAATCTTTTAATTCTGATTTTGCAGTTTTAATCTTATTTGGAACTATTAACGAATTATCCTCTAGTTCATCTATTGTAATTTTTCTGTCAAATAAATGCTGAAGCGCAATTTGTTTTGGCTTTTTATCTAAGTCATATTCATTTTGATTTTTAACAATAATAATTAGTTCTTCAACTGAATGTTTATTGTAATAACTGTAAGATTGGATATTTTTAATATCATTCAACTCTGACTTAGACTTGAAAGCAAATAACTTTTTAATAGGAACTGTTATAAAATCGAGATTTATCAATCCTCGATCATTTGTAGCTCTGTGTGTTAAATAGATACTTAAGGGCAACATTATTAAAGTCGATAACCATGTGCCAAGTGCAGGGTCAATCGCATCACTTTTGGCATTATTTTTAATAAATATCCCTATAAAATGATAGCTTAAAAATAATAATATAGCAATTACCATTGGTAATCCAATACCGCCTTTTCTTATTAATGCGCCTAATGGTGCACCAACAAAAAAGAGAATAATACAAGCAAAACCTAGGGCATATTTTTCATGCAATGAAATGATGTATTTATTGCGTTCTGTTGTTCTAGCTTTATATGTATTTTGATTGGTTTGAAGTATTTGAGAAGTAGTCGTGGCTGTTCGAAAAGCTAAATCAAGTATTTGAACTTTTGTTTTTGTATTAAATAAGTCAAGGATGTCAGTATCGTAAATACTATCGTTTTTTGATTCGATACTTGTTGCTAGGCTCGCATACGTACTTCTGTTGTACAAGCTGGTAGATAATTCCTTATAATCTTCTTTTCTTTCGTTGTATAAGGTGTCAATTTTTTTAGTCAATTCCCCAACACTAAGCATTGTGTATCTGTCGTCACTACTTTTTTCATCCATGTCTACATTACCTAAGTTTCCAAGGTCAATGTTTATAGTGTATGTTTTAAATTGACTTTGCGCATGAGGTTTTCGCTTAATAAATTCCCTAGTATCTCTTGTGATTAATTCATCATAAAAATTACCATTTGTAAGCTCTAATTTCAGAATATTAGAATCCTCAGCACTTTTAAGTTCTCCTTTTTCTGCTATAATTGTGGTATAATTTCCGCGCTTAAAAGATTTCTTTTGGTGTATAATAACTTTGTCTAAAAACTGTCCACGTTCACCGCTTTTATTTTCAACTCTAATATTAATGTTGCCAATTTCATTAAACTGACCTTCGGCAATAGCAAGTGCAGGTTTTACTTTTGCAATATTTCGTCTTAGGTTATAAAAATTATATTCACCCCAAGGAATAACGTTATTAGCAAATAAAAAACAGCCAAAACCCAACGCTACTATAAATACCGAAAGACTTCGCATTGCACGTTGTAGAGAAATACCTGTGGATTTCATTGCAGCAAACTCATAGTTTTCAGCAAAATTACCAAAAACCATTATTGAGGCTAATAAGACTGTAAGCGGAACAACTAATGGAATAAGCTTGGGTGAGTAATAAAAAATAAACTTTAGCGTAGTAACAATATCTAAATCCTTACCAGCTAGTTCAGAGATGTAAAGCCATAGACCTTGTAAAACAAAAATGAACATAAATATTATAAATATGCTCACAAATGTATTTAGGTAGGTTTTTAGTATGTACCTGTCTAAAATTTTCAAGTTTAATCTATTTTATTGATGTAATAATCTGAATATTTATTTTCATCAAAAGTAAATAGAGTTTTTGGGATAGCTTGGTTGGTTTTAAAAGAATTAACGGTTAAAATTGTTTTCGTTCCATTTTTCCCAACTTCAATTAAGTTATATATGTGTTTTGTTGTGGCATCAATCCCTAAAAGCACATGTTTAATATCCGAATTGCTATCTATTGGAGTAAGCTTAACATACTGAATTTTTCTACCTTTTACATTTTGAACAATATCCATTTTGTAATTGTAACCATCTTCGTAAAAGGATAGCATTTTACTAGGTGTAATTGTACCTTCATCTTCTGTATTTTCAGAAGAAATGGTAACTTCTTCGTCCTCAGGGCTAATATTGTAAAGTGTTTTGCCATCGTAGATACGAGTAACGCCTAATACATTTAAAACATATTTGTTACCTTGAATAGTAACATCGCCCTTAGTTTCTTGAGTTATATTTTCGCTGACATTATTTAACTCATATTTAAAATCTACACTAATATTTTCGTAAGCTTTTACTTTTTTACTTACGTCATTCAAAAGCGTTTCTGCTTTGTCTTGTGCAAAAACACTACTTGTAATAATCAGGGCAAAAAGAATACTTAATTTTTTCATTTTATGTTTTTATTAAATGCCGTTCTGGCTTTCGTTATCTAATAATTGTTGTAATGCTACCAAATCTGGAACCAAAACCTGTCTGGCTTTACTACCTTCAAAACCACCAACGATTCCTGCTGCTTCTAACTGGTCAATAATTCTACCAGCGCGATTATAACCTAACTTTAACTTTCGTTGCAGTAATGAAGCAGAACCTTGTTGTGCCGTTACAATAATTTCAGCAGCATCTCTAAACAATTTATCTCTGTCTGCTATGTCTATATCAAGATTTGTGCCACCTTCTTCACCAACATATTCCGGCAGTAAATATGCATCTGGATACGCTTTTTGAGAACCTATAAATTCTGTAATACGTTCCACTTCAGGTGTATCTACAAATGCACATTGAATTCTAATTAAATCATTGCCTTGTGTATATAGCATATCACCACGTCCAATCAATTGATCAGCACCAGCACCATCTAAAATCGTACGTGAGTCTATTTTTGATGTTACTCTAAATGCTATTCTAGCTGGGAAATTTGCTTTTATAATACCTGTAATTACATTTACAGATGGACGCTGCGTTGCAATTATTAAGTGAATACCGATAGCACGAGCCAGTTGCGCTAGTCTAGCTATTGGTGTTTCTACTTCTTTACCAGCTGTCATTATAAGATCTGCAAACTCATCAACTACCAAAACAATGTAAGGTAAAAACTGATGCCCATCATTTGGATTAAGTTTACGAGCCTTAAACTTTTTATTGTACTCTGCTATATTTCTACAAAATGCATTTTTAAGCAAATCATAACGGTTATCCATTTCTATACAAAGAGAATTCAGTGTATTAATAACCTTGGTATTGTCTGTAATTATAGCATCTTCACTATCAGGAAGTTTTGCTAAATAATGACGTTCAATTTTATTAAATAATGTCAGCTCAACTTTTTTCGGATCTACTAAAACAAATTTAACTTCAGCTGGATGTTTTTTGTATAATAGTGATGTCAAAACAGCATTTAAGCCAACAGACTTACCTTGTCCAGTTGCACCTGCCATTAATAAATGAGGCATTTTAGCTAGGTCTACAACAAGTGTTTCGTTACTGATGGTTTTTCCTAAAGCAATTGGTAATTGCATTTTAGAGGTTTGAAATTTTTGAGAAGCAATAGCCGAGTGCATTGATACGATTGTTGCTTTTTTATTAGGTACCTCTATACCAATAGTACCTTTACCTGGAATAGGAGCAATGATACGAATGCCTAATGCAGCAAGTGATAATGCGATATCATCTTCTAGATTTTTTATTTTTGAAATTCGAATACCAGCTTCTGGAACAATTTCGTAAAGAGTAACTGTAGGACCAATAGTTGCCGAAATACTTGTAATACCTATTTTGTAATTACTTAAAGTTTCAACGATACGATTTTTATTCTCTTCAAGTTCGTCTTGATCTATTGAGATGCCTTCGTTATCGTATTTTTTGAGTAAGTCTAAAGGTGGAAATTGAAAATTGCTCAACTCTAAAGTTGGGTCAAATTGTCCAAAGTCTTCAACAAGTTTATCAGCAAGATTATCAGTTTCTGACTTCTCTTCTTTAGCTATCTCTACTTGCATTTCTACTTCTGGTTCAGGCTCTTTAATGATAACTTCCATTTCTTTTGGAGGTTCTACATTAAGCTTTTCAGATGTTTTACTTTCAATCTTTGAATGTTTTGAAATCGTAGGTTCTAGATTGTCTAGTGGAATTTCGAATGCCGATTTTATAGATTCTGCTTCTTCAGACAAACTATTATCTACAGAGACGACCTCTTTTTCAGAACCTTCAGTTGAAGTGGCGTTAAAATCGGCTTCAATATCTTTTTTAGCACTTTTAAAAAAGCTCACAAAACTATCACCAGTAAGATTAAAACGAATCGCTAAGTATACAATAAGACCAAAAGCGAGTAGGAGAGCAGTACCAATTTTGCCAATGTAGTCTTGGAAAAAATGATTCATTTCGTAACCAATGACTCCACCTAATATATCAAACTTATGTGTGAAAAAACCAAAGAAGATTGAGAGCCAAATAACAATTAACGTTCCCCAAATCCAATGTTTTCGGAGTTTAGATAGTTTTAAATTTAAGGTCACATAAACTCCTGAAAGAAATAATAACCCTGAAAATATAAACGATGGTAAACCAAAACCTTTGGTAATAAACCACTCACTAAGCTTTGCACCAAATTGACTAGCCCAATTTTTAGCTTCGACTTGTCGTGATGGAAATTCTGATAATAGACTTTGGTCTTCTTTACCTGTAAATAAAAACGAGACAAATGAAATAAAAAGAAGTACACCTAAAATAATAAGTAAACTACCAACAATAAGTTTCTGTTGATTTGATAGTTTAAAAGAGATAGGCTTGCGCTTAGCTTTAGATTTTGTAGTCGTCTTTTTCTTGGTTGTTCTTTTTGCCATTTAGTCCTTGCAAGTATGATTGATGCTCGTATTTCAAAAATACAAATAAGTAACGTTTATCCTAATGGTTTTGGTATTTATACCAAGGTGTTATTAACAATTAGTTACCCAAAAATCTTTGGAATATAAATAATGCCAGCAGCAGTAATGGCAGCAATTGATGCAATAAGGACAGCACCAGCGCCAATGTCTTTAATCAAACCAATTTTTGGATGATGTTCTGGATGAATAAAATCTGCCATATATTCGATAGCTGTGTTTGCACCTTCTACACTCATGACCATGGCAATCATGATGAGTTGTATAAGCCATTCAGTAGTAGAAATATTAAAATAAATACCAGCAATAGTTACTATTGTAGCTATTATAAGCTGAAGTTTTATACTGTTTTCAGTTTTCACCAACACCATCAATCCCTTAAAAGCGTAACCTACACTTTTAAGACGATTGATGGCAAATGATTCTTTATTTCGGTTTGGCATATTTTAGTTTAAAGCATTTAGTGCTGCTTCATAGTTAGGCTCTTCGCCAGTTTCAGAAACTTGTTCAGTGTGTAATATCGTACCATCAGTATCTAATACTACAACACTTCTTGAGTGTAAGGTTTCAAAAGCACTGTCTTTGAAAGTAACACCGTAAGTATTACCAAATTCACCTGATTTGTAATCCGAAAGACTTTCTACATTATTTAAACCTTCTGCACCACAAAAACGCGCCATTGCAAAGGGTAAATCTTTAGAAATACAAAGTACTTTTGTGTTTTCTAAGCTACTTGCTTTTTGATTAAATGTTCTGATAGATTGTGCACAAACGCCAGTATCTACACTCGGAAAAATATTTAATACCAATCGAGAACCACTATAATCCACTAAAGATTTGTCTGATAATTCTGTAGTTGTTAATTTAAAATCAGGAGCTTTTGTACCTACTTCTGGTAAGCTTCCTACTGTTGTAGCGGCATTTCCGCCTAATGTTATATTTGCCATTATCTTATTTTTTATTTCTGTTAAAAGTAAAAAATATAGATACGTTAAGTGTGAATAAAATGATAAATAATTAGGATTTAGAAAGTTCCCACAAAGCCAATTTGGTTTGTTGAGAAACGTAAATTCCAAGAAATAGTTTTTTCTTTTTGAGGATAATCGTAAGCTTTGCTCTCAAAGAGAAATTTATCAATGGCATCAACAACTATAATACTCAAAGCTGTACTAAAAAAAATATCTGTAAAGTAATGCGCGTCGTCAATTAATCGCGAGATTGGAGGTATAGCTCCAATTGAATAAATACCAACTTTTATCCATGGATTTTCAAATTGCTTTGCAATTGAATGTGCCATAGTCATTGATAAAATAGTATGACCAGACGGAAATGAACTATAGCCAACATCATTTTGAAATGGTTTAAAAGTATAAGGTCCTTCATCTCTTCCGGGTCTTGCTCTACCAACTGCATTTTTTGTAAAACTTTGAATTAAGCCAGTAGTAATTGAAGCAGAAATTATGAGAACACTAGTTTTTCGTACTTTTTCATTTTTAGTAAAAAGCCCAAAACCATATAAACCGGCATTTGCTATGAAGTAGTTTTGTGGACTTCCAAAATACCATCCAAAATCTCTTACAACTTTTGGGAAATTTGGTTGGTTTTGAGAAAACTCTCTAACAGACCTGTCGGATAGGCTAAGTAGAGTTGTACTACCTACAAGAATTCCAAATTTTTTAAAGTCATCACCTTTCCAATGCAAGGGTCTTGTAAATGCATGGCCAACACTCTTTACGGTGTTATTCGCGTCATACTTTACCATCTGCCAGACTGTTAGTGCTCTGGCACTGTCAGATTTCACTTTTATTTGTTGAGATGTTGACTTATATATCCCTAAAAAAAGAAATATGAAGCTTAAAATAAGCTTTAGTTTCATGTTTATCTTAATTCTGCTCCTAACTTAGTCTCAAAATTAGTCTGAAGCTTACTCATTATTTTATCAATCTGCTTATCAGTTAGTGTTTTGTTTTCATCTTGAATCGTAAAACTTACGGCATAACTCTTTTTGCCTGCAGGCAAGTTTTTACCTTCATAAACATCAAAAAGGTTAATATTTTTGAGTAATTGTTTTTCTGTTTGCTTAGAGATAGTAAAGATATCTTCAAAGCTTACTGAGTTATCAATTAATAAAGCAAAATCACGTCTAACCTCGGGATATTTTGGGATGGCTTTGAATTTTATTGAATTGTGTTTTGCCATTTCTAAAACATTGTCCCAATTAAAATCAGCAAATAAAACATTTTGAGATATTCCAAAATGTTTAAGAACAGATTTTTTAACCAATCCAAAATCTACCATTTTTAATTTTCCAACAGACAAACTCATACCTTCACTAAATAGGTCTGATTTTATAGGAGAAGATTTTAAACGATTCAATCCTAAACGTTGCAAAATAGTTTCGACAGTACCTTTTAAGTAAAAGAAATCACTCGGAGATAATTGAGCTTTTGGGTCCCAATATTCATCTGATTTATTTCCTGTTACAAATAGGGATAAGTGTTTGTACTCTTCGCGTTGCTCTGAATATTGGTGGTATGTTTTACCAAATTCAAATAATTTTAAATCGCTTCGTTTTCTATTTATGTTGTATGCAACGGCTTCTAAACCAGAAAATAATAAAGATTGTCGCATAACACCCAAATCACTACTAAGAGGATTAAGCATCTCGACATTATGGTCAGCATTTAATTGCTCACTTAACGTCATATATTTTGGAGTGGTTAGCGAATTGGCCATAATCTCAAAAAATCCTTGAGACGCTAATTGATTGCCTATAATATTCTGAAGCTTATAGTCTTCAAATCTTGAAGAATTAGAAATCGAAGCATTTAATTTTTCAGTCGTACCTACATTATTATAACCGTAAACACGTAGAATTTCTTCAATAATATCTGCTTCTCGCTGAACATCATTACGATACGCTGGTACCGTAAGTCCTAATCCTGTTTCTGTAACATTATTAACTTTAATCTCTAACGAAGTCAGAATACTCTTTATAGTTTCACGAGGAATTTCTTCTCCAATTAATTTTTTAGCGTTATCAAAACTTAAGCGTACTTCAAAATCATTGATTTTATTGACATAAGTATCAGAGATATCGCTAGAGATTTCTCCGCCAGCAATTTCGACAATCATTAATGCAGCACGTTTTAATGCATATTCTGTATTATTTGGATCAATGCCACGTTCAAAACGAAAAGATGCATCAGTATTTAACGCATGACGTTTTGCAGTTTTACGAACACTTACAGGATTAAAATAGGCACTTTCTAAAAAGATATTTGTTGTGTTTTCTGTAACTCCAGAATTTATACCTCCAAAAACACCAGCAATACATAATGGTTTTTCGGCATCACAAATCATTAAATCATCTTCATGAAGATCGCGCTCGACCTCATCTAAGGTTGTAAATTTTGTACCTGCAGTACATGTTTTGACTTCAATTTTGTTACCAGCAATTTTATTAGCATCAAAAGCATGAAGTGGTTGTCCAAGTTCATGCAGGACATAGTTAGTAATGTCTACGATATTATTGATAGGCGCTAAGCCGATAGATTTTAAGCGATGCTGTAACCAACTCGGAGAATCTTCAACTTTTAAACCAGAAATTGTAACACCACAATAACGCGGTGCTTTTTCCTTGTCTTGTACGTCGACATCTATTTTTAAAGAGCGTGCATCGACATGGTATGAACTTACGGATGGTGTAATTAACTCTAACTGAACATCTTTTTGTAATAAACCGGCTTTTAGGTCACGAGCAACACCATGATGACTCATAGCATCTGCACGGTTTGGCGTTAGTCCAATTTCAAAAACACTATCGTTTTCGATTTCAAAAACTTCTGAAGCAAGAGTACCAACTTTTAGGTCAGTATCTAATACCATGATACCGTCATGAGATTCGCCAAGACCAAGTTCGTCTTCAGCGCAAATCATTCCGTGACTTTCTTCGCCTCTAATCTTACCTTTTTTGATTTTCCAAGCTTCACCTTCTGCGGTATATAAAGTAGTACCGATAGTTGCAACTGGTACTTTTTGTCCAGCAGCTACATTAGGTGCGCCACAAACAATTTGTACAGGCGCATCAGCACCTATATCTACAGTTGTTACTTTTAATCGGTCAGCATTTGGATGTTGTTCGCAAGTCAAAACTTCGCCAATAACAATACCTTTTAGGCCACCTTTTACAGACTCGTAAGTCTCAATACCTTCAATCTCTAAACCTAGGTCTGTGAGTAATTCGCCAGTTTTTTCAGCGTTCCAATCTATTTTTATAAACTGTTTTAACCAGTTGTATGAAATTTTCATATAATCTACATCAATATAAGTTAGCAAAGATAATAATACTTAACGCTTAACGAAATATGCATATCCCTTTTTTATGTTACTATTTTGTAGTTATTTCGTGTTACATTTTTAGCGATTATATATTATGAAGAAATTACTAACGTTTGCCATTGCCTTAATCTTGTTTTCTTGTGCTAATGAAAAACAAACTCAAACCCTAAAAAATGGATTTTATAGAGTTACAATAGGTGTACAGGATAATAAAGAGTTGCCTTTTAATATAGAGGTTACCTCACCAACAACATTAAAAATATACAATGCAGACGAAGTTGTTGAAGTCGATGAAATTGAATACAGAAACGATTCCGTTTTTATAAAACCACCAGTGTTTAAAAGTTATTTTGCAGGTGTATTTGATGGAGACAACCTTAAAGGCGACTACATAAATAAAACACGAAAGCGCATTACTACTTTTAAAGCTGAATATAATAATGACAAACGATTTTATCCTAACATAGCTGCGGCATACGATATAAGTGGTGTTTGGGAGACTGTGTTTAGTAAAGGTCTTGAAGGAGAAGAGTATATAGCAAAAGGTGTTTTTAATCAAGATGGACAAAACGTTACCGGAACGTTTAGAACGACTACTGGCGATTACAGATATCTCGAAGGTGTCATGGATGGTAGTACACTAAAACTATCTACTTACGATGGTGCACATGCGTTTTTGTTTGAAGCAAAAGTTACAGACTCTACACTTGATGGTAGTTTTTATTCTGGTTTACATTGGAAAGAACCTTTTGTAGCTCAAAAAAATCCTGAATATGAATTGCCAGAAATTGACGAATTGACCTATTTGAATGATGGTTATGAATCTTTGGAGTTTTCTTTCCCTGATGAAACAGGTCAAATGGTATCGTTAAGTGATGCGCATTTTAAGGACAAAGTAGTTTTGGTACAAATTATGGGTACTTGGTGTCCTAATTGTTTGGATAGTAGTAAGTTTTATACCCAATTCCATAACGCCAATAAAGATAAAGGTTTTGAGGTTGTGGCACTTACTGTAGAGTTTAAAAAAACTCCAGAAGCAGCTTTTGAAAACATCAATCGATTACGCGAACGTATAGGTATGACTTATCCTATACTGTTGGCGCAATATGGTACAGGAAGCAAGTCTAAATTACAAGAAAAACTCCCAGCACTTAACCATATAATTTCTTATCCAACCTCAATTTTTATTGATAAAACTGGTAAAGTTCGTAAAATAGATACTGGTTTTAATGGACCTGCTACTGGGGAAAAATACACGGAGTATAAAGCAGAATTTGAAGCCTTTGTTGCTGAATTATTAGCAGAGTAAAATTGAATTACGCTTAACTATCATGATAGTTAAGCGAAGTTAGTTTTTATATTTTTAGAAATCAATAGCTTATGATGTAATTCCTACAGTTTTTATAAACAGATTATTAGCCATGTATGGTTTCGCTTTTACCGTAGCTTTTAATAATTTCACCTTCAAATTCTACGAGTTCTTTCCATCGTTTTTCGACATCAATGCCTTTACCATATTTTCTTGCAAAGGTTATAAATACGGTATAATGTCCAGCTTCGCTAACCATTAAGTCATAATAAAACTTAGACAGTTCAGGGTCGCTAATACGTTGCGATAATAACTTAAAACGTTCACAACTACGTGCTTCAATCATTGCAGAGAACAATAAACGGTCGACCATACTTTGTAGACGATTACCGCCACGATTCATAAACTTATAAAGCTGATTGACATAGTGGTCTTTTCGTTTTGGTCCAAGTGTATAACCTCGTTCTTTGATAATGTTATGTACCATCTGAAAATGCTCAATCTCTTCCTTGGCTAACTCTAAAAGTGCGGTGACCAAATCTTCATGTTCGCTATTATGTGTTATTATGGTAATGGCATTGGTTGCAGCTTTTTGTTCGCACCAAGCATGGTCAACAAGAATTTCTTCAATATTCGACTCGACAATGGTTACCCAACGTGGGTCAGTTTCTAATTTTAAATGCAGCATAGATTATATCAGCTTTATTTTGGGTTTCAAAAATCAAAGATAATCAGATTTTTGGCAGTTCTTAAGGTTACGTTAATTAACAAATTGTATAGTTTCTTTAACAGAGTACTAACAGCTTACCTTTTTAAAACAGTCTAATTTGCTATAACTAAATTAACTAAACCAATATAAAATGAAAAAAACAATTACTTCTGTTTTTACTTTACTCTTATTATGCGCTTCGGTAACAGTATCGGCTCAACTCGATTTGCCAAGCGGTAGCCAAAAAGCATCCATAACGCAACGTGTAGGTACAACAGATATTACCATAGACTACTCGAGACCTAGTGTTAGAGCTAGAGAGATTTGGGGAAAACTAGTGCCTTTTGGGCTAAATAATTTGGGATTTGGTACATCCAAAGCAGCACCTTGGCGTGCAGGAGCAGACGAAAATACAACCATAACTTTTGAACACGATGTAAAAGTCGAAGGTAAAGCTGTATCAGCAGGTACATACGGTTTTCATATCAATGTAAAGGACGATAAGAATGCTACAATTATTCTGTCTTCGGATACTGAATCTTGGGGAAGTTATTTTTATGAACCTGCTAACGATGTTTTAAATGCAGATATCGCAATTAAGGACATTCCGCATGTAGAAACTTTGTCTTTTGCTTTTGATGTTGTCACACCAACATCTACAACGGCGTCTTTAAAATGGGAAAAGAAAGCATTTCCTTTTAAAATTGAAGTCGAAGTATCCGATGTTGTGTTAAGCGATATAAGAAGTCAATTTAAAGGTCAAAAAGGGTTCACTAGACAAAATTGGGAACAAGCTGCTGGTTATGCTCTAAACAACAATGGTGATTTGGATGAAGCACTTGGTTGGATTAATAACGCATTAGAAGGTCAGTTTTTCAGTCAAAAAACTGTAAATGGCTTAGCTATTAAAGCTCAGATACTTCAGAAAAAAGGAGACTCTGATGGCTTTGGTAACACTATGGACGAGGCTTTGACCATTGCTACACCTAATCAAATAAACCGAATGGGTTATGCAATGGTTAGATCTAAGGACTATGACCGCGCCATTAAATATTTTAGTAAAAATGTAAAGTCCGACCCTAAAAATGCAAATTGGTACGATAGTTTAGGTGAGGCTTATAAAGCTAAAGGCGATAAAAAGAATGCGATTAAGTATTTTAAAAAAGCATTATCTCTTAAGCCTTCGGATAGAATAAAAGCCAACTCTGAGAAAAACTTAAAAGAGTTACAATCTTAAAAATTTTCAATCAAAACTCGATATAATCTTGTTTTGGAAAGCCTGGTAATTGGTTGGTGGCCAGGCTTTTTTTTGTTTTCTATTTTCTTTGAAGCGTATGTTTTAATTGACTAAAAATATATTTGGTACTTGTAATGGCACCTTCCATTTTTCCTGGAAAAACTGAACTTGTTTCTGCTCCGGCAATATATAATCTATTGTCTAAAAATGAGTTTTTGTATAGCGGATGACCGTTATTTGTTTGTGGCATTAAAAAGCTTTCTGAGTTAATTGAAGTTAGTTTTTCATGCTTCCAAATGCACTCCTCATAACTATTATAATTCAAGGCTACATCGCCGTAATAGCTTTGTAATTGCTGTAAAGCAAGGTTTTTTCTTTTGTCTATCGATGAATCATGATAGCTACCGTTCATAAATCCACTTAAGGCATATAAATTTCCGTCTACACTTGAATGGTCGTAAAATTCTTGAATTGGACCAACACTGCTATAAATGGTACTGCTGTTATTGGTTTTCCAAAACGCTTGCTTATATGTAAAGCCTATTCTGATAGAATCGTGCATCCAAGTGTGTGTTTTTGATAATAACGTACGTATTTCTTCAGGAAGCGTAGGTTTAGTGTTTATTGTTTTTGAAAAGAGTAGTGGTGGTAATGTCGAAACAACATATTTACATTGATACTTTGTATTATCAGAGATGGCTTCTATACCATTTTCAGTTAATTCTACGGAATTAATCTTTTGGCTCAAGTCTATGTTTTCTGTACCTATTTTCTTTAATAAAGCATCAATTATCGAATACGTTCCATTTTCAACACGGTAACTTTTACTATCATTCTTTGGTAATTTAACTAGTTGAGCATTTTTCATTCCATTTGGATGATATATGGCTGTATCTCCATAAAACTGTTCAAATAGATTGATATTTAAATCTTTAAGTAATTTAATGACTGAGGTTTGCTGGTCTATAATCCAAGTGGCTCCAAGTTCTATTGGTGCTTGGTCGGTATTGTATGCAGTTTTAATTCTTCCTCCAAGGCGGCTATTGGCTTCAGAAACAATACATTTAATATTACTTTGTTGCAGAAGATAGGCGAGTGTTAAGCCAGTTAAACCACCGCCAATTATTAAGATTTCAGTTTTTTTTATGTTCATGTATTATGAAATATAATTCCAAATATTTCGGTATTTACTCATCTGGCGATATGTTTCGAGAATAACTCCATGTTGAGGTGCTGCTAGACTTGGATCTAGTTTTAAAACTTGTTTTGCGTAATAACGTGCTTGCTGCAAGATATCTTTGTCTTTTACAACATCTGCAATACGAAGATTTAATACACCGCTTTGTTGTGTGCCCATAATGTCTCCTGGACCACGAAGCTTAAGGTCAACTTCGGCAATTTCAAAACCATCACTAGAGCGTACCATTGTTTGTAAGCGTGTTTTACTGTTTTCACTGAGTTTGTGGCTGGTCATAAGTATACAATAGCTTTGCTCAGAACCACGACCAACACGACCTCTTAGTTGGTGTAATTGCGACAAACCAAAACGTTCTGCGCTTTCGATTATCATAACAGATGCATTTGGGACGTTAACGCCAACCTCAATAACCGTAGTAGCTACCATGATTTGTGTTTCTCCTTTGACAAAGCGTTGCATTTCGTATTCTTTGTTTGCAGGTTTCATTTTACCATGAACAATAGATATTTGATAATTAGGCATCGCAAATTCTCTCGATATACTCTCATAGCCATCCATTAAATCTTTATAATCCATTTTTTCGCTTTCTTGAATCAATGGATAGACTATATATACTTGTCGTCCTTTAGCAATTTCATCTTTCATGAATTTGAAAACTTTCAAGCGATTATTGTCATAACGATGAACCGTTTTTATAGGTTGTCGTCCAGCTGGTAATTCGTCAATAATAGAGATGTCTAAATCGCCATAAACTGACATTGCCAAAGTTCTTGGGATTGGCGTTGCGGTCATGACTAAAATGTGTGGAGGAGATGTGTTTTTTTTCCACAACTTACTTCGTTGTGCGACTCCAAATCTATGTTGTTCGTCAATAATTGCGAGTCCTAAATTTTTAAACTTCACCTTATCTTCAAGTAGTGCATGTGTGCCAACTAGTATCTGCAAATTGCCATTTTCAAGATTTTCGTGAATAATCTTACGTTCTGAAGTTTTACTTGAGCCTGTTAATAGTGAAATACTGATATTCATTAATTTACATAATTCACTTAATCCATTATAGTGTTGGACTGACAAAATTTCAGTTGGCGCCATTAGACAACATTGAAAACCGTTGTCAAGCCCCATAAGCATTGACATAAAAGCAACTATGGTTTTGCCTGAGCCAACATCACCTTGTAAAAGACGATTCATTTGTGCATTACTACCTAAATCTGTTCTAATTTCTTTTAAAACACGTTTTTGGGCATTGGTCAAATCAAAGGGTAAATGGTCTTTATAAAATGTATTGAAGTAATCGCCAACTTCAGAAAACGGAAAGCCTTTAATCTTTGATTTATGAATCAAATTTTTAAGAATTAATTGTAATTGTATGTAAAATAATTCTTCAAATTTTAATCGAAATTGTGCCTTTGCTAAAAGCTCTGGCGTCTTTGGGAAATGAATATTAAAAAGCGCATCAGATTTTGAAATTAATTTCAGTTCATTTCTAATGTTTTCTGATAGTGTTTCTGAGAATCTGCCTTTAGTCTCTAAAAACAGCTGTTGCATTATTTTTGAAACGACTTTGTTGGTTATGCCTTTATTAGATAGTTTTTCTGTTGAAGGATATATGGCTTGCATAGCAGAGCGCAAATTATTTTCATGTTCAGATTTAAGCTCAATTTCTGGATGTGGCATGCTGTATTTACCGCTAAACCAGTTGGTTTTTCCGAAAATCACGTAAGGTTTACCAATTTTAAGACTTTCTCTAATCCATTTTTGACCGCGAAACCAGACCAATTCCATCATGCCAGTTTCGTCTTTAAAGTCAGCGACTAGGCGTTTGCCTCTTTTTTGAGCCACTTCTCTAAAACCTGTTATAATGCCAGTAATTTGGACTTCGGCATTATTGCGCTGTAATTCACTGATTTTGTAGTAGCGCGTACGGTCTATATAACGATTAGGAAAAAGATTGATAAGGTCTTGATACGTTTTTACACCTAATTCTGAGCGTAGTAAATCAGCCCGATTTGGGCCAACACCTTTTAGATAATCGATAGGAGTTTGGAGATTTACACTCATAAAGCGAATTTAATTCTTTTCGATAAAACTTGTTACTTATAATTTGCATTTTGGTGTTATCCTTGTGTAGTTTTACGGTATGAAGAAAATGATTTTCGGTTTTTGTATTTTATTTGGTCCGTTTTTGTATGCGCAGCAAACGGAATATGTGGATTTTATAAAATTAAATGCTCGAATAACTGTAGTTCCAGACTCTTCTAAGGTTGTTGGTAGATTAAAATATAGGTTTAAGATTTTAAAGGATATAGACTCTGTTTTTATTGATGCAGCTGATATGGTATTTTCAGATGTTTTGCTAAATGATTCTATAGTTGGATTTACAAACGATAAAAAGAAATTATGGTTAAAATCTAGTTTTAAGGCTGATAATTCATATGCCGTTTCCTTTACCTATAAAGTTAAGCCTAAAAAAGCTTTATATTTTCTAAAAAGAAATGATGATTGGAATATATGGACTCAAGGGCAAGGAAAATACACCAGTAATTGGCTCCCGAGTTTTGATGATGTTAATGAAAAAGTTGAATTTGATTTGTCATACATTTTTTATGGTGACTACGAGGTGCTATCCAATGGAGATAAAGTTGATAATGAATACTTTGGTTCTTTAGGGCAATGGTTTTTTGACTCAAAAAAACCCATGTCAAGCTACCTAGTCGCATTAGCAATTGGCAAATACGATGTTAAAACAGAAACCTCAAATAGTGGTATTCCTTTAGAATATTACTATTACCCAGAAGATTCCTTAAAAGTTGAGCCAACGTATCGTTATACCAAACAAATGTTCGATTTTTTAGAGAATGAGATTGGATTTGCATATCCATGGCAAAACTATAAGCAAGTGCCTGTACATGACTTTTTGTATTCAGGAATGGAAAATACGAGCCTAACAATCTTCTCCGATGCCTTTGTGGTCGATTCTACAGGGTTTAACGACAAAAACTACGTCAATGTCAATGCACATGAGTTAGCGCATCAGTGGTTTGGAGATTTGGTTACAGCTACGTCTGGTGAGCATCATTGGCTACAAGAAGGTTTTGCAACGTATTATGCTTTATTAGCAGAAAGAGAAGTATTTGATAATGATTATTTTGATTTTAAACTTTACAATTCTGCTCAAGATTTAAAACGGCAAGATTTAGCTGGTAACGGCACATCGTTACTTAATCCAAAATCTAGTAGTTTAACGTTTTATCAGCGAGGCGCATGGGTTTTATACGCATTGCGTGATAAAGTAGGAGATGTCATTTTTAGAGATGCTGTTAAGAGTTATCTCGAAAAACACCAATACGCTAATGTAAAAACGTCTGATTTTATTTCTGAAGTTGAAACACGATATGGTAAACCATTAACTGAATTTGTTTCTAAATGGATTAAGGCCGAAGAATTTCCTTTTAACGATGCAGTTGCATTATTGAAAGAAAGGTCAAGTTTTATCCAGGAATATGTGATGGTCGATTGTGAAGCTAACTCTTCAAAATGTGAAGACTATCTAAAATATTATTTATCTGACGACGCTAAGGTTAAAGTTATTTCACAACGTCCAGATTTGGTGTCAGTAGCGACTTTTTCAGAAAGCTTAAAAGTACGCCAAGCCATTTCGCAGTATGTTACTGAAATTCCTACAGATTTAAAAGATAATTACGAAACCTTATTAGACGATAAGTCTTATCTAACCATTGAATCTGCATTATATAATTTGTGGGTTAATTTTCCACTGGAACGTTCTAAGTATTTGAGTAAAACGAAAAATGTTCATGGTTTTAATGACAAAAATGTTAGGTTACTTTGGTTAGTTTTGGCTTTAAATACCTTAGAGTTTCAGCCAGAAAATAATAATGCATTCTTAAAAGAACTTATGGGTTATACTGGCGCTTCTCAAAATTTTGAACTGCGTATGAACGCTTTTACATATCTCGATTTGATAAAAGCTTGTGATGCCGATTGTCAATCAAATTTAGAGCAAGCAAAAACACATCATAACTGGCGAATGGTTAAGTTTGCAAAAGATATGTCTCAAAAACTAAAAAAACAATAATGCGCGCATTAGTCATTTCGGGTGGTGGAAGTAAAGGTGCCTTTGCTGGTGGTGTAGCGCAATATCTTATGGAGCGCGAAAAACATAACTACGATATGTTTTTGGGTACTTCAACGGGTAGTTTGTTGGTACCGCATTTGGCGGTTGGAGAAATTGGAAAGTTGTATGATATCTTCACAAACGTACAACAACATGATATTTTTAGCATAAGCCCTTTTGTGCAACGAAAAAAGGGTGATAGAGAATATGTGTCTATTGATTTTGTGAATTCGCTTTGGCAGTTTATACGTCGTAAACGTACGTTTGGTGAGAGTAAAGCTCTAAAAAGGAATATTAAACAGAATTTTACTCATGCGGAGTATTTAAAAGTTAAAGAAGAAAAACATGATGTCGTAATTACTGTAGCAAATTTATCAATGAATCGGGTAGAGTATAAGTCTATTCAGGAATGCACCTATGAAGAGTTTTGTAACTGGATTTGGATTTCTTGTAATTATATTCCGTTTATGTCTTTGGCAGTAGTTAATGGTCACGAATATGCAGATGGCGGTTTAGGTAGTGTTATTCCAATACGCGAAGCTATACTTCGTGGAGCAACCGAAATAGACGCAATTGTTTTGGAGGCCGAAACCATGGATAAGCAAAAGGTTTTGGGTAAAAACCCTTTTTCGTTAATGATTAGTTTATTTGGACATTTGCTTGACCAAGTAGAAAAAAACGATATTGTTATTGGTAAATTGGCAGCAAAGAATAATGACGTAAAGTTGAATTTGTATTACACGCCAACGTCGCTAACAGAAAACTCTTTGATTTTCAGTAAACGATTAATGGAAAAATGGTGGCAACAAGGTTATGACTATGCAGAAGAAAAGCATAGTTGATATTATAGATTTACCAAAGATTACTTACTTCGTCTTTAATGAAAGCTAAGGCAGCAGAGCTTGGTGCTTGTTTATCCATCAAAGCACTTAAAACAACTTCGCGAAGCTTGCTTGCTGAGTCTACTTTTTCTTGCATACTCGCTTTACGAATTAACTGAATCGTGGTATTTTTTGCAGCACTTATTATATCCCAGCACTTATCGCTAATGTAAATTTGTTGTGCTAAATTATGTTCATATTCTTGTTCAATGCTTGCTATAAGTAAGTTTTCATAATCTTCTTTATTTGAAGATGTTGGTTGTACTCTTACAATAAGTTTGTTTGGTGAAATTCTTTCTAAAAAAAGTGCCATACGTTCGTAGGCTTGAAGACGTAATGGCAATGCTTCTTTCTGTAATTCGCGTTGCAATTTGTAACGTCTTTGACCGTTTTCATTTTCGATATGTCCTTTAAAAAAATAGTAGGCAATTGCAGCAACTATAATTGCTGGAAGTAGGCTTAAAAATAACTGTAAAATATTATCTGAGGTCATAGGTTTTCAATTTATAACAAACATAATGTGTTTTAATATTCTTTGCAATCAAGATTTAGATTTTCCACCCAAATGCATACAGTCTTTTAAGTTTTGCATGCTTGTAAATGGTATAAATGATTTCTCGTAACCAAAAGTATTACTAAACTGTTTATTAAGGTTGTGGTCGTCCACGTTCATTTCAATATCTTTCATGGTAAACTCACATGGATGTTCGTAACCAGCGGCATGCGTAATCTCTATGAGTTCCTTTTTAAAGGTCTTAAAATACTGAGCTAAACGTTCTGATTTTAGTGGAATATTAATACCGTTTTGCAACCATTTACTTTGTGTAGCTATACCTGCAGGACAGCGGTTAGTATGACATATTTGGGCTTGTATGCAACCAATACTCATCATCGCTTCACGCGCTACATTAATACAATCCACACCCATAGCAAATGCCATTGCTGCTTTTGCAGGAAAGCCTAGTTTGCCACTGCCTATGAAAACGATACGGTCTTCAATTTTATGCTTTTGAAAGAGTTTGTAGATGTCGCTAAACCCATAAATCCAAGGTAAAGATACGTGGTCCGCAAAACTAGGTGGTGCGGCGCCAGTTCCACCTTCACCACCATCAACAGCTATAAAATCGGGACCTCTGTTTTCGGTTTTCATGATATGAGCAAGCTCTTCCCATTGGTCTAATTTTCCGATAGCCGCTTTAATACCAACGGGCAATCCCGTCGCATCTGCAATAGACTCAATAAAATCGACCAATTCAGGTACATTAGAAAAAGCTTTGTGATTTGGAGGCGATAATACGGTTTTACCAATTTCAACACCACGAATTTCAGCAATTTCTTTTGTGATTTTAGAACCTGGTAAGACACCACCTTTTCCTGGTTTTGCACCTTGAGATAATTTAACTTCTATGGCTCTGATAAATGGATTGTCTTCAACCAGTTTAATCATTTTTTCCATAGAAAAACCACCATCTTCTGCTCGAACACCAAAATAACCTGTTCCAAAATGAAAGACGACATCGCCGCCGTTACTGTGGTAAGGTGATAAGCCACCTTCGCCTGTGTTATGATAAGCGCCAGCAATCTTAACACCTTTATTTAAAGATTCTACCGCTTTTGCAGACAATGAGCCAAAACTCATGGCTGATATATTTATAATTGATGCAGGACGATATGGACGCTTTCTGTTATTGAATTCTCCCATAACCTTTGCGCAAGGCAAAAAGCTTTTGTCAAGTTTGTTAGGGTGATTTTCTTTGACTTTATACGGCATCATGGCATTATTGATAAAGATATGCTGATGTGCATAGATATCTCTATCTGTGCCAAAACCTTCATAATTGTTTTCGTTTTTAGCTGAAGCATAAATCCAACCACGTTCTATACGATTAAAAGGTAATTCTTCACGGTTGTTTGCTACAAAATACTGACGCATTTCTGGACCAATGCTTTCTAACCAATAACGTAGATGTCCTACAACTGGAAAGTTATGACTGATCGTATGCTTTCTCTGAAAAAAAACATCTCTTATAGCTATAACAGCTATGACTATAACAATCCAAAGCCACCATGAGATGCTTCCTAAGAATTCTAAAACTGTATTCATTTAATTATTTAAATAATCTAAAGTGATTTGTGTAAACGCTTTAACTCCTAATAACATGCCACTATCATCAATTTTGAAATCTGGCGTGTGGTGTGGAAAAGATTCCGTGTTTCCTGGTGTCATGCCGCCTAAAAAGAAATAAACGCCTGGTACTTTTTCTTGAAAGTATGAGAAATCTTCACCACCAGTTGTGGCTTTCATGATTTGTACGTTTTCTTCACCAGCTACCTTTTGAATAGATGGTAATATTTGCATGGTTAATTCTGGGTCATTATTAGTAACAACGGTATTGTTTTGCCATTCTATAGTTGCAGAACCACCATAAGCTTTTGCAATATCTGCTGCCATTTCATTCATACGTTTCATGATTTGTAATCGCATGTCCGAATCTAATGTTCTTACTGTTCCTATCATTTCAGCAGATTCCGGAATGATATTAAAACGTGTACCCGACGTAATTTTACCTACCGTAATCACAGCAGCTTCGTCTGTAAGTCTGGCTTCGCGACTAATAATAGTTTGAAAACCATCGATAATTTTTGCCGAAATTAAAATAGGGTCAACACCAGACCAAGGTTGCGAGCCATGTGTTTGTTTTCCTTTGACGTTAACTACAAATCGTTCTACAGATGCCATAATACCACCCGTTTTATATTTAATTACACCAACTGGTGTTTGTGAGTTAATGTGTAATCCAAAAATAGCATCGACCTTTGGATTGTCTAAAACGCCTTCTTTAATCATGAGTTTTGCACCACCTTCTTCTCCTGGCGGTGGACCTTCTTCAGCTGGTTGAAAGATGAATTTAATCGTACCGCTAATTTTGTCTTTATGCTTTGAGAATACTTCAGCTGTTGCCATTAATATCGAAATGTGTGTATCGTGACCACAAGCATGCATTACGCCAGTTTCTGTATTTAGAAATGTAGTTTTAACTTCTGATTTAAATGGTAAGTCATTACGTTCTGTAACTGGTAAGGCATCAATATCTGCTCTGATAGCCACTACTTTTCCGGGTTTATCACCTTTTAAAATTCCGACTACACCGGTTTTAGCGACATTAGTTTCTACTTCTAGACCTAGGGATTTTAAATGCTTTGCTATTTTTTCAGCAGTTTTAAACTCACGGTTAGAGAGTTCTGGGTTTTGATGAAAATCATGACGCCACTCAATAAGTTTGTCTTCGATATCAATAATATCTTGTTCAATAGAGTTTTGAGCTGTAATGCCAATAGAGGCGAGTAGAAGTAAAGCTAGGAGTTTTTTCATAGTAAATTTAATTTGCACTAAGATATTTAAAAAAAGAAAACCATCTTAAATTCTTTTAAGATGGTTTTCTCTATGTTAATGACCTACTTTACTTGCGACTCCTTCAAAGATATATGTAATGTTTCCCCCGAAACAATTGTTTCAATTTTAGAGCCGCAAGTAGAGTAAGAACTTTATTGTTTTATAAACTTGATACTTTCATTATTAATCTTAAGGAAATAGATTCCTGCTGATAGTTGTGATACATTTATTGTATTTCTATTAGTATCTATTGTTTTTGTTAATAGCTTTTGTCCTGAAAGATTATAAACTTCAACGTTCTCTGAAGTTTTTAAACCTTTTATGCTAAGAATACTGTTTGTAGGGTTTGGGTAAATTGAATAATTAGAAAAGTTAAAATCTGTATTAGATAATGTTTGTTGAAACTCGTAAGCCCCAACATCAATTACTAATCCAACTATTCTTGTTCTTCCTGTTATATCGGTTAATGGTGTATTTGGTGATGCAACACCAGCATCTATTAAAGCGCTACCTTGTGCGGGAATTAAACCATCGTCTGCTGTTCCTAAAATATTGTCTACTCCATCAGTTTCATTACTATCTGTAAATGGATCTGATGTTGATTGCGTAAACCCTGCTGGAGAACCAAATAAAGATGGATTCAATTCTACGAAGTTATTATTGCCTGAAACAGTAGCGCCGTTTGCTAAAGCAATATCTCTGGTGTTATTGTAAAATACCGAATTTTGGATTATAAGAGAGCTGGTATTATTTCCAAATACAGCAGAAGCCACATTTGTTGACGATGGAGAAGTATTATTGAAAAAGGTAGCATTGGTTACGGTAATTCCAGAATTGAGATCTAATCTTATAGCTGGCGTTGCTTGGGCAGTATTACCTGAGAAAAGCACATTTGTCATAAAAAAGTTAGAATTCTGACTATAAACTGCACCGCCAGTACCGTTATTGACAGCATTATTGTTATTTAGAATAATGTTGTTAAAAGTGGTATTAGAGTCAACATTAGCAATTCCACCACCAAAATCGGCAGCATTATTAATGATTTGTAAGTTAGTGTATACTGTGTTAGAATTGTAATTTAATATACCGCCTCCAAGACGCATATTAATAAAGATAAATTCTAAATTAACAGAAATAAAGGAATCACCATAACCATCTGAAATGATAAAACCATCTACTAAAGTCTGATTAGAATCAGAAACCGAAACTATAACTTGGTATGTATTATCAGTAGCGTCTCCAAGCACACCTATATCTCCACTTAATATAGTAGGGTGGAGTTTGATGTTTCGTTCGCTTAAATTAGCTTCTGTACCATTAAATCCACCATACATCTTCACATTATCAACTAAATGAAAACTATATGCTCTTTCAGTTAAAGACGGTCCTCCTTCTAAATCTCTTGGGTATGCACTAGGATAATAAGTCCCTTCAGCTACCCAAATTTCGTTAACAGATGAACAGTTTACAGATTGATCAATGGCACTTTGCAATGATGTAAAGGCATTGCTCCAGTCCAAGCCATTATTATTTCCACTTGCATTTACATCTACATAAAGACGTGTAGGATAATTGTCAACTACCGTTACTGTTGCCGTAGCAGAATTACTGTTTCCAGCTTCGTCTATTACGTTGAGTGTCAATGTATTTGCACCTAAAGTTGTATCATCAAAAGTATCTATATCTAATGTCATGGATGCAATACTACAATTGTCAGAAGATCCGTTATTAATATCATCAGCGGTTATTGACTCAGGTGCACCACAAATCAAATTGATTGTAACATCTTGTGTTACAACTACTGGTGATAAATTATCTTGCACAGTTACTATAGCAGTTGTAGAATTACTATTCCCAAAGCTATCCGAGATTGTTAAATTCACTTCTGTTTCCCCAAAAGTGCTTTGTGCTGGAGCTCCATCAACCCAGTCTGTAGCAGGATCTAAATTCACGAAATTTCCATTTGGTGCTGCACCAGAAGCATCATTCACTATAGTACCTGTACCTTCATTAAAACGGTATAATCCTACTAAGCCTGCTTGCGGTGCTATCCGTTGGTTCATATCGTTTGCAATCTGTGCTTCGGTTCGTGCTACATTCCAAATACGCACTTCATCAATATCTCCTTTAAAACGTCTAAAAGTTAAAGCAACAGATCCTAAACCTTCAGTACCGATAAATAATGGCTGTGAACTATTTACAAACACAGGATTAATAACTCCTGAAGCAACTTCTACACCATTCATGTATACGTATGCCATATTGTTTACATCGTTATAGCTTACGGCAATATGTGTCCAAGTATCAGCAGGAACAGTTCCAGCTGCAGTTCCTAATCCATTTGGAGCATTAGAAGACCCATCAATATAAGTTAAGCCTACACTACCGTTATTGTCTATGGCGATGCAGTAGCCTGTACCATCTAAGGCGCTAGGTTTAGATATTGGTCTTTGCAAAGTTGGTCCGGTAGCGTCGTATTTTACCCAACATGACATGGTGTAACTACCAGAAATATCGTTTGAAGCATCGTCTGCTATTGCTATGTGTTGATCTATACCATTAAATCGTATGGCTTTATTGGTATCCATGGCTAGGTCTGCGCAGGTAAATGTATCTTGGTCTAAGCTAAAGTTTGCATCTGGAAAATTAGCTGTGTCACCAGCAAATATATCATTAGGTGTAGTGGAGGCATTCCCCGTAGCGTCTAATGATACGGTGACATTATTAACAAGAAGTGGTTGCTCATCTGTACCATTAATAGTTATAGTTAATGTTGTCCATGAAGTATCGCCATCTGTGTCTGTAATAGTATAACTAAGAATTTCTTCAACTTGATCACCTTCTTTGAGTAATAACCGTGTAGATTCTTGTACTGTATATCCATAAGTACCATCTGCGTTAATTTCAACATCTAGATAGGTGCCAGGGAATCTTGGTCCCACATTACCAACTGGAAAAGGAGTAATTCCAAACGCTACACCCGTAACTTCAAAAGCAGTATCAGCACTTTGCGTATCGTTAATTAATACATCACCAGAAGTTAAAATAAAAGGAGCATTATCAGCAATAGTATAGGTGTCAGCAGCAGCCGTAGGAGACGTGTCTCCTATACCGATGTTTAAAGTTTCGGTTGCATTTAAGTTATTAGTATCTATTAACGTAATTAAAAATGGGTCTTCTAAAACATCATTTGTTGTCATTGAATGATTTTGATTTGTACCATTGGGGTCGTACAAATAAGAAATTAGACCTGTACTAATATTGTAACTCATTATGGTTAAAACACCATAAGTTCCTGTAATATTAATTGGCATTGTCGACGCGGAAATAAGCTGAGCTTCTGTTATAACACTATCTAAAATTTGGATACTTGCAATACCATTAGGAGCAACAATGGAAAAGTTTGCATTTGTTAGTGTTGAATTTTCAACAACAAACTGGTCGATATTTGGAATGTAAAAATTATACTCTGGTATTGTTATGGTTGGCGTAATATCTATAACACTTAAAGTCAAATTATTACCTGTATTACTTATTAACCATTCCTGACCAACTGGTAATATTGGAAGATTTAACGTATCAAAGTTTCCACTAATAATAGCACTAGGAATAATATCAAAACTATCACCAATTTGAGGTGTAAATCCGTTTTGTAATGTAACGTTTAGAGCGCCTGAGAGGAATACTGATGTTCCTATACCAGCCAATATTTGGTCATATTCTGTTGCTGCCATAGTGCCGCCAATATCAATATTTAATTGAGATAAAGGTGAAAAAATTAAGTTGTTAGAGTTAAAGGTATACGACCCAATCGGATTACCTGGTGCAAAAATCCCTTCATTTCTAAAGTCTGGAATAGCTGTTGTAGTGCTCGAACCTTGCCATGTTCCTTTATTAATTACCGTAAATGGATTAACAGATATATAAAAAGTAATGGTTCCGTTTTGGATTATAGTGCCAGTATGTTCGTTGTACAAATAGGAACCGTCTTGAAGTTCCATATTATCGTTATTAATAAATGTACCATTATTATAAAATCCTATAACAAAAGGGACATTCAAATAGCCATCATTTTTTAGAATTCCTGTGACCTCATTTGTAAAACTATATAAAAAAGTAAGTCTACCTACATTTTGACTTATATGAATAAGTCCAAAGTTATATAATAATACGTCAACATCTACCTCAGCATTTATAATAACTGTATCATTGGTATTTATTGTAGCACCAGGATATGAAGGCGACCAGTTATTTGCATCTGACCATAAATTTGATGAAGAACCATCAAAAGTATATGTGGTTTGAGAATAGGTGTTTAAAGAAATTAAAAATGCAAAAAACAGAAGTAATTTTATTTTCATTGTGCCTAATTATTATATTCCTAAAAGTGATTACTATTAACAAGCACAAGTTATTATCATAGCTTGCCACAAGCAATACGCATGTGTGTCAAAAAATACGTAGGGGTACGTAGTAGTATTTATATTGAAGAAAGAAGTTCTTTGTTTTGCGAAACCCAGTTGGACAGTGCGTCTTGATCTGAAGTAAGACTAAGCTTTTTTATAATATTAGCACGATGTTTTTGCACGGTTCTAATTGAGATAAGCAATGTTTCGGAAATCTCTTTAGACGATTTTTCATTAGAAATAAGCCTTACAATAGTACGCTCAGAAGGTGATAGCAATTTTATTTTCTCTATTTCTGGTGATATTTGAGACTGAAACACGTCGTTAAATGTAGAGCTATAATAGTTTTCGCCTTCAAGTACTTTGTAAATGCATTTTTGGATTTCAGAAAAGGGTTCGTCTTTAAGTAAGTAGCCAGAGATGTTTAGTGATTTTGCCTTAAAAATATAACGACTTTCTTTATGTGAAGTCAAAATAATAAATTTGGTTTGAAGGCTTTTTTCTTGGCATTTATTAATGACTTCAAAACCAGTTAACAGAGGCATTTCAATATCTAATATTGCAATTTCTGGAGTTTCTGAAGCTAATTTTTCTAAAGCTTCAGCACCATTAGTTGCAGTTAAGATATTCTTATAGTTATTACTAAGTAATTCGTCCTTAAGCCCTTTTAAAAGCATCGGGTGATCATCTGCGACTAATATTTTTATATTTCTATTCATTAACTATGATAAACGTATTTTTGCTTTGGTTATAGTGCCTCCATCAATTTTACTATCAATTAATAACTCTCCATTTAATATTTTGATGCGTTCTTCGAGTGTTTTTAAACCTAAGCTGTTTTTGTTTTTAGCTGAGGTGACATCAAAGCCTTTACCGTTATCCTTTATTAGCACTAAAATAATATCTTTTTCTTTTTCGATGGTAATAGATAGTGCTTTGGCTTCTGCATGCTTTAAGATATTATTGATGCACTCTTGAACAAATCTGTACAAGTGTAAAGCTTTTTCATCAGTTAAGTTATCGTCAATATTTTCAATATCTGTAGATACAAAAAGGGCATTGTTTTCGTCAATATCTATAGCAAGCTGTTCTATGCTTTCGGTAAACCCTAACTGTTTTAATAAAGGTGGAAATAATCCACGCGAGATGTGTCTTACTTCTTCAAGTGTATTGTTAGTAAGTGCAGATATTTCTTCTTGGTTATGATTTTGTGCTTTTCGTTTTATTAGCGTTAGTTGCTGACTTACACTGTCATGCAGTTCACTTGCTATGCGTTTACGTTCGTCTTCTTGTGATTGAATAAGGTCTAATGCAAATTGGTCCTGTAGTTTTTTACGCAGTTGAAATTGTCTTAAAAAATAGAGCAAAACTCCTATAACCAAGCAACTTATGGCTACCATAAACCACCAGGTCTTATAGAAAAATTCTTTACTTAAAATTGGTATAATTAGAGATGTGCCAACTTTGTTACCAGAATAATCTAATGCCTCAATTTCTAAATTATAGTTTCCTGAAGCAAGATTTGGAAATTGGATGAAGCTTTGGTTTTTTAAGTCTATCCATTGGTTATTATTTAGTCTATATCGGTAAAAATAATCATTGGCAAGACCGATATTATTTTTTAACGCGAAATCAAGAGAAAGTGCACGGTTTTCAGTTGGTAGCTCAATGATGAAGTCTTTTTCATCTAAAATTTTTCTATTGCTTAAATCTGAAAATCGTTCGGTTTCTATATTGTAATAATTAGTATTTAATAAGGTGAGTTGGGCATTATCTTCTTTTGGTCTTAGCTTATCTGGATTAAAGAAATTGACACCTGAAAGCGTCCCAAAATAAATGCCATCATCTGTTTTGAGCGAACTGTATCTATTCCCTTCATAATGACTGAAACCATCTTTTTCCGAATATCGCCTTGTGGTTCTGTTCAATGGATTATAAGCTACTACACCATTAAATGTATTAATCCACCATGTGTTTTTATGAACAATGACACCAGCAATGCCAGCATTTAGTTCATCCTCATAAATTATAGAGAAATTATTTTTCTTTGCATCGTATGTGTAAATATGTCCATTTCTTGTTCCAAATAATGGATTGCCTTGATCGTCAAATGCACAAACAAAAACAAAATTATCTTTTAGATCGGTTTGTAACCAACTCTTTTTATTAGTTAAATCATAGATTAAAATCCCTTTGTCTGTAGCGCCGAGGATGCGATTATTCTGTAAAACCAAATCAAAAACACTTAAGCTATCTGTTTTGATAATGGAGGAATGTTCTCCAGTATTTTTATTAAAACGCATCAGATTATAGCCTACAGTAGCGTATACAAAGATGCTATCATTAAGACTCCTAAAGTTCTTTATTGGGTAATGCCGGTACGATTTTGACTTAAATGTTAAAGGATCAATTTTAAGAAAACTGCCATTACTATGACTCCATATTAGACTATCATCGAAAATTATATTACGTGTAGATCGTGGACTTATGGACTTTCCATTTTCCAATAGTTTTAGCGGCTCCACAACCTGAGACTCTTGGTTAAAGTTAAACCATCCGTTATTTTCTGTTGCAATAATAATATTTTGAGTATCCTTTTTTTTGATAGCACGGATAGGATAGTCTTTTAAATAAGTGGTTACTGAAGGATTCCGAAACCTATAATGATGTAGATTTCCATTGTAAAAAAGCCATAATTCTTGCTTAAGGTCGTTTGAATAGGCTTCAATGGTATTTACTGGTTTAAGAGTATTGTCTTTATAAAGTGTTTTAATGGCGTCCAGCTCAACGGATTGAAAAATCACAGTATTTTCAAAACTTGAAAACATCATATGTTTTCCCTTTTTGTCCACTACGACTTCTAATTGGTTTTTGGTATTAAGTTTTGGATTTGTTGATTTTAAGTCAAATGTTTTAAAGTCAATAGCATATAATTCGTCCTTGGAATCAACTTGAGCGTAGTTTAGGCCTTCGTATTCAAATGTCTTTGTAATCCAAAACTTTTTTCTCGCAATATCTGATTCTCGATCAAAGTCATCATTTTTAAACTGCTTAAAGATTTGACCCTTCCAGTCGGTAAAGACAATAGGGAAATTATTATCGCTTATTATGCAATAAGATTCTTTAAATATTAATTCTGTTCCGCTATCTAAAACAAATTGTTGAGGAATATCAAGGGTAAATTTGAAAATTAGATTAAACGTAAAGTTATCCGTAATTTCATACAGACTAATGTCTTTATTGTTTTGCGCTAACACATAATTTTTCCCATTGTAACCAAACACCTTTGAATGCGAGTACGCCTCAAACTTTTGATAGGTGAAAGTGATGCTGTAAGGGTCAAACAATATAATCTTCTCTTCAGATTCTGAATTTAATACAATTAAAATCTTACCATCTTTACGTTTAAATAATTGTGAAACTTCATTGGTGGTTTTCGAAAGATTTGGAATTGTAATTTCCTGAAACGTGTTACCATTAAAGCGCAGCAATGCGAGTTCTTTTGAAGTGGACAATATGGTCCTAATATCATTATCCATACCTCCAAGCCACAAAAAGCCATCATCATCAGAACACATACTATTAACTCTATCTAGTTTTAGTCCATCATCTTTAGAGAATGTACGTTTCTGGAATTGATCTAAGGATTGACCGAAGGTTTGGAGCGAAAGATTTAAAAAAAGAAAAAGTAAATACTTCTTCATTAAGCAGGTTGTTATTTTTTGATAAGGCCTAAAGTTACAAATTGTAAAGAAATCCTATTCTATTGTTCATAATTATTCATAAAACAACTAAGTATAACTGCATACATTGCTTAATTTCACTTTTTGTAAAAACATCAAATTTGGACAAGTATTTAAGTCAATTAAACGAAGCGCAACTCGCGCCAACTATACAGAAGGATGGACCAATGATAGTTATTGCTGGCGCTGGCTCTGGTAAAACACGTGTTCTTACATATAGAATTGCTTATTTAATGAGTCAGGGTGTTGATGCTTTTAATATTTTGGCATTAACCTTTACCAATAAGGCTGCTCGTGAGATGAAAGGCAGAATTGCTGATATAGTTGGAGATGGCGAGGCCCGAAATTTATGGATGGGAACATTTCATTCTGTATTTGCTAAGATTTTGAGATTTGAAGGGCATCACTTAGGTTTTCCAAGTAATTTCACCATTTACGACACCCAAGATTCTCAAAAGCTACTAAACTCAATTATTAAAGAGATGGGTCTTGATAAAGATATTTATAAAACCAAACAGGTTTATAGCCGTATCTCATCTTACAAAAACAATTTAATTACTGTAAAAGCATATTATAAAAACCCAGAGTTAATGGAAGCCGATGCTGCCGCTAGGCGTCCAAGAATGGGTGAAATTTACCAAGAGTATGTAGAGCGTTGTTTTAAAGCAGGCGCTATGGATTTTGATGATTTATTGTTAAGAACCAACGAATTATTAACGCGTTTTCCAGCTGTTTTAGCTCAATATCAAAGTAGATTTAGATACATTTTAGTTGATGAGTATCAAGATACAAACCACTCACAATATTTGATAGTACGTGCTTTAGCGGATAGATTTCAGAATATTTGCGTCGTTGGTGATGATGCGCAAAGTATTTATGCCTTTAGAGGTGCAAACATTAACAACATCCTAAATTTTCAGAAAGATTATGACGATGTTAAAATGTATCGACTAGAACAAAATTATCGTTCTACAAAAAATATCGTTGGTGCGGCAAATTCAATTATAGAGCACAATAAGACCAAACTTGATAAAGTAGTTTGGACTGCAAATGTCGAAGGCGAAAAAGTAATCGTTCATCGCAGTATGACTGATGGTGATGAAGGTAGATATGTTGCAAGTACCATTTGGGAAACTAAAATGAATAATCAGTTGCAGAGCAGCGATTTTGCTGTTTTGTATCGTACAAATGCGCAATCACGTGCTATTGAAGATGCCTTGCGCAAACGAGACATTCCTTATCGTATTTATGGAGGATTGTCTTTTTACCAACGTAAAGAGATTAAAGATGTCACAGCCTATTTGCGTTTAATACTTAATCCTGCTGACGAAGAAGCGTTAAAACGTGTTATTAATTACCCAGCAAGAGGTATTGGGCAAACAACTGTAGACCGACTTATAGTTGCTGCTAACGGAAGCGGAAAAACGATATACGACATCTTAAAAGATATAGATAATGTTACCATTAACATTAATAATGGTACTAAAGGAAAATTAAGAGATTTTGTAACACTTATTGAAAGTTATAAAGTCATGAATCAAACAGCAAATGCTTTTGATTTGGCAGAGCATGTGACAAAAACTAGTGGTTTAATTAGAGAACTTGGCAAAGATGGAACGCCAGAAGGTGTTACCAAATTAGATAACGTTCAAGAATTATTAAACGGTATTAAAGATTTTGTCGAAGGTCAAATCGAATTAGCAGATGCAGGTGATTCTTTAGCTGAGTTTTTAGAAGATGTGGCTTTAGCTACTGACTTAGATGGCGATAAAGGAGACCCAAATCATGTAGCTTTAATGACCATTCACTTAGCTAAAGGTTTGGAGTTTCCGCATGTATTTATAGTCGGTATGGAAGAAGATTTGTTTCCAAGTGCTATGAGTATGAATACTAGAAGCGAACTAGAAGAAGAACGTCGATTATTTTATGTAGCTTTGACGAGAGCAGAAAAACAGGCCTATTTGACCTATACAATTTCTCGATACCGTTGGGGGAAATTAATAGATGCTGAACCAAGCCGTTTTATTGAAGAAATTGATAATAAATTTGTTAACGTAACAACACCAATGCGAGAGCAGCGTTTTAACCCAATGTTAGATGCTTCTATATTTGGTGACGTTGAACCGAATAAAATTAGATTTGCAAAACCAAAATCTCCGAAATTGAAAAAGAAGGAAGACCGTAAAAAACCAGAAAATTTTAAAATAAGTGCACCAAAAAAGATGACAGCACTTAAAGATGCTGATGCTACAGAAAATCTTTATGAAGGCAAATTAACAGTTGGCAAGATTGTTAATCATGACCGCTTTGGTAGAGGTGAAGTTATAAATATTGAAGGCAAAGGTGCCGATGCAAAAGCAGAAATAAAGTTTAGCAACGGTGATGTAAAAAAACTATTACTTCGTTTTGCTAAGCTTGAAATTTTAAGGATTAAAGGATCGAAATAATTCAGTTTAGATATGGCTGATTTCATTAAAATATATCCAGAAAATCCAAACCCAAAACAAATTCAGAAAATTGTAAGCGTTCTTAAAAAGGGAGGCTTAGTCATTTACCCAACTGACACTGTTTATGGTTTGGGTTGTGATATTACTAATATTAAAGCCTTAGAGCGTATTGCTAGAATCAAAGGTGTAAAGCTTGAGAAAGCTAATTTTTCTTTCATTTGCGAAGACCTGAGTAACCTTAGTGATTACGTAAAGCAAATAAACACTTCAACTTTTAAGATACTAAAACGTGCTTTGCCAGGTGCATATACTTTTATTTTACCAGGTTCAAAAAGTTTGCCTAACCCATTTAAAAAAAGAAAAACCGTTGGTATTAGAGTACCTGATAATTCTATTATTTTAAGTTTAGTCGCAGCTTTAGGAAATCCAATTGTATCTACATCTATAAGAGATGATGATGATGTTTTGGAATATACAACTGACCCCGAATTAATTTTAGAAAAATGGGATAACCTCGTAGATATAGTTATTGATGGTGGCTATGGAGATAATGAAGCTTCTACAGTTATCGATTTATCAGAAGACGAGCCTACAGTTATCCGTGAAGGAAAGGGAAGTTTAGAAATATTTTAAGCACTTTTAAATACTTTCGATATTCTATTAGATATAGAATAAAAAAGAATCAATGATAATAGACCACAGACAAAAAAGCCAAGAAATAAAGGCGTAGTAGAGTCTACAACAAATTTGCCTATAAAGTTTGCAATAGGTACCGCCATTACCGTAGATATAAAACCATTCAGCGCTGATCCAATACCAGCAATGTGTCCCATGGGTTCCATTGCAAGAGCTCTTAAATTTCCAAACAGAAAACCTATGGTAAAAAATTGAAGTGCAAAAAAGCCCAATAAAACTTCAATACTTGGTTTTGCACCCGACCAAAAAACAATCACAAAAAGTAGCGATATTAATACAAAACTGAGCATCGCCATGTGTACAATATTGCGCATTCCAAATTTGATGACCAACTGACTATTCATAAATGTAGAAAGGCCAACAGCTATTGCTAAACTCGCAAATATCAATGGAAATTCTTCAGCCATATTATATTGCTGTTCAAAAATACGTTGCGAGGTACTTAAATATACCATAAATGAACCTGTGATTAAACCAGATAGTATGGTATAAATAACAGCAGGTTTTATTTTAAAAAAAGCAATGGTTCCTGTCTTAAAAATAGACAACCGATAATTTAATCGGTATTGATTCTTTAAGGTTTCGGGTTGTCTTATCCAAAACCAAATCATTATTAAAATACCAAAACCAAGGGTGAATATAAATATGGATTTCCAGTGATAATGCTGCATTAAAAACTGTCCGAGTGATGGTGCTATTACCGGTACTAATATAAAAATCATGACAACAAATGATAGCACTTTTGCCATATAGTCTCCAGAATATGAATCTCTTACCATCGCAATGCACATGGTTCGCGGAGCTGCTAAACCAATACCTTGCAGAACACGACCAAACAACATCATTTCAAAACTTTTTGTTGTTACGCAAACTATTGAAGCGATTGCAAAAACAATGAAACCTAAATATACTATTGGCTTACGACCAAAACTATCTGATAGCGGACCAAATAGTAATTGACCAACGCCAAGACCAAGAAAAATAGAAGTAATTAGTTTGGGATTATCTTTAGTGTCTTTAACACTTAAAAATTCGCCAATATCTGGTAATGCAGGTAATACGGCATCAATTGATAGTGCAACAATTGACATCAGTCCGGCCATTAAAACAATAAATTCTACCTGTGACCGACTTTGTTTTTTCATGGTGCAAAAGTAAGCTAATAATTAGGTATTTTTGGTTATCAATAGTGCTTTTGTAAATAGCATAATTTAATTACTCAATACTTAAAAAAATGACAGAATCCTTAATAAAACTTTATAAACGAGATTTAAATGCAGTAAAAAAAGAATTGCAATCTTATAAAAATGAAGCCAATATATGGCTTGTAGATAAAGAGATTTCTAATTGTACTGGTAATTTGGTATTGCATATCGTTGGTAATCTTAATCATTTTATTGGAGCAATATTGGGAAATTCTGGTTACATAAGAAAGCGTGATTTAGAATTCTCTCAAAAAAATATTTCTGTTTCAGAAATGATAAAAATGATTGATGATACTCAGAATGTCATTGATAAAACATTATCAAATTTAACCGAAGCCAACTTACAGGAAGAGTATAGAAGAAATCCTTTTGAAGATTACATGACTACAGAATATTTTTTGTTACATCTAAAATCACATTTAGCATACCATTTAGGTCAAATAAACTATCACAGACGATTACTAGAGTAGTATCTTTGTTTAAAGAGATTTAATATATGCATCACCTTAAAGAAAAGTCAGTAGATAAAACAAAAAAGAAGCCTAAAGTAACAATAGGTAAGGCTTTTAAAACTATTATTTGGCCAAGACGAAATCTAGTTTTTATTGGACTTTTGCTTATTATTTTAAGGAGCTTAGCAGGTTTAATTTTACCATGGCAAAGTAAAGTGTTATTGGATGAGGTTGTTCCTCAAAAAGATTTTAGTCAATTATACAGTTTAATTGCCATAGTTATTACAGCAATATTAATTCAAGCTGTGACATCATTCGCTTTAACAAAAATACTAAGCGTACAAGCTCAGTTTTTAATAAGTGAATTACGTGCTCAAGTTCAAAAGAAGGTATTATCGTTACCAATCAGTTTTTTTGATAACACAAAATCAGGTGCTTTAGTATCAAGAATTATGAGTGATGTAGAAGGTGTTCGTAACCTTATTGGCACAGGTTTGGTACAATTGGTTGGTGGCACATTTACTGCCATAATCTCACTAATTATTTTAATAAACTTAAATCCGTGGATGACCCTTTTTGTATTCGTTCCATTGTCAATCTTTGCATTCATTGCTTTAAAAGCTTTCAAATATATACGACCAATATTTAGGACACGCGGAAAAATTAATGCAGAAGTCAAAGGTCGTTTGACAGAAACCTTAGCTGGTGTTAGAGTAATAAAAGCTTTTAATGCGGAAAATCAGGAAAATAAAGTTTTTGAAAAAGGAGTCGATAGTATTTTTCAAAATGTAAAAAAGAGTTTAACTGCTACAGCTTTAATGACAAGTTCATCTACGTTTTTGATTGGAGTTGCGACTACAGGAATCATGGGTATAGGTGGTTATTACATGATGCAAGATAGCATGACGACAGGTGAGTTTCTATTCTTTACATTGATATTAGGTTTTATGATTGCACCAATAGTACAAATGAGTAATATTGGTAGTCAATTGACCGAAGCTTTAGCAGGTTTAGACCGAACTGAAGAGTTAATGAATATGACAGCTGAAGATGAAGATGAGAGCAGAACAATTGAGTTGCAAGCTCTAAAAGGAAATATAGAATTTAGTGACGTCTCTTTTGAATATGAAGAAAACAAACCAGTGCTACATAATATCAATTTTAATGCACCATCAGGTTCTGTCATTGCATTAGTAGGTAGTTCTGGTTCAGGAAAATCTACGATTGCTGGATTATCAGCGACATTTTTGAATCCAAATTCTGGTAAAATCACTATAGATGGTGAGGATTTATCTAAAGTCAAATTGAATAGCTTTAGAAAGCATTTAGGTGTGGTGTTGCAAGATGAATTTTTGTTCGAAGGTTCCATTCGTGAAAATATTATGTTCCCAAGACCAAATGCTACAGAAGCGCAATTACAGAATGCAGTTAAAGCTGCATATGTCAATGAGTTTACAGACCGATTTGATGATGGTTTAGAAACTTTGATTGGAGAACGTGGTGTAAAGCTTTCTGGAGGGCAGCGCCAACGTATTGCTATTGCAAGGGCTATTTTAGCAGACCCAAAAATTATCATTTTAGATGAAGCAACTTCAAATTTAGATACTGAAAGTGAAGGATTAATTCAAAAGAGTTTATCAGAATTAACTAATAACAGAACTACTATAGTTATTGCTCACCGTTTAAGCACAATTAAGCGCGCTGACCAAATTTTAGTCATCGAAGCTGGTAAAATTGTAGAACGTGGTAACCATGACGAACTACTTGCTAAGAAAGCGCGATATTACGATTTGTATACGTTTCAGGCTAAGATATAGTTATTCAAGACACAGAATTACCCCAATTTGAAATAGAACGAATTATAGGAATAAGTGTTTCTCCAAGAGTGGTTAATCGGTATTCCACTTTAAGTGGTGGTTTCTTTGTGTATACTTTGCGTTCAATAATTTTATCCTCTTCAAGTTTCTTTAATTGTAAGCTTAGAGTGCGCTCAGTAACAGTAGGCATAAGCTTGCGTAATTCATTATAACGTAAGGTGCCATTTATTAAATGGTAAAGTATAACTGTTTTCCATTTTCCGCCTATTACACCCATGGTAAGACTAGCACAACAAGGATATTCCTTACCATTGTAAGAGTATGTTTCTTTAATTATATCTGCCATAATTTTATACTATCATATTTGACCGTTATTGCAAAGGTAAAATACTATACTTAGTTTTGCAACTATAAAAAATATAGTATAATAAAATAATTACAATGAGTACACCTAATATTACTAAAGAAGACGTTCTTAATGCATTTCAATATAGACATGCAACAAAAGAATTTGATGCAACACGCAAGCTGACTGATGATGATATCAATTTTATTTTAAAGACTGCAAATTTATCACCTAGCTCTTTTGGTTTTGAGCCTTGGCATTTTATTGTAGTTCAAGATAAAGAACTAAGAGAATTACTTAAACCTGTTGCTTGGGGAGCACCATTAAAACTAGATACAGCAAGCCACTTTATTTTGGGGTTAAGTATGAAAGCACCTATGACTAAATGGAATTCTGATTACATCTTGCATATGATGAAAGAGGTAAAGCAGTTCCCAGAAGATGTTATCGAAATGTATTCTAAGTTTTACAGAGAATTTCAGGAACGTGACTTTAATTTAGATTCTGATAAAAAACTATTTGATTGGGCGTCTAAACAAACGTATATCGCTTTAGCAAATATGATGACTTCTGCTGCTTTAGTAGGAATTGATAGTTGTCCAATTGAAGGTTTTCATGAGGAAAAAATAAATGCACTTCTACAGGATAAGTTTGGAGTAGATACTGATAAATATGGCTTGTCTTATATGGTCGCTTTTGGATACAGAAAAGAAGAACCGCCACACGCAAAGACAAGAAGAGATTTTGAAGATATTGTAACTTGGAGATAGACTTAGAATTAAGTAATAAAAAACGGTTTGAGTAATCACTCAAACCGTTTATATTTATTTATCTAAAGAGGTATATTTCCATGCTTTCGCTTTGGTCTATTCACTTCTTTACCTTCTAACATACTAAATGCTTTGATAAGCTTTCGTCTTGTATTTTCAGGAAGAATAACTTCATCTACAAAACCACGTTCTGCAGCACTATAAGGATTTGCGAATAATTCAGCATATTCTGCTTCTTTTTCTTTCCATTTCGCATCTTTATCCTCAGCTGAAGATATCTCGCGTTTAAAGATTATTTCTGCAGCACCTTTTGCACCCATTACGGCAATCTCAGCATTTGGCCACGCAAAATTCATATCAGCACCAATATGTTTTGAATTCATCACATCATAAGCACCACCATAGGCTTTTCTAGTAATAACAGTTACTCTTGGTACTGTTGCTTCACTAAAAGCGTATAATAATTTTGCACCGTGAACAATAATACCATTCCATTCTTGGTCGGTTCCTGGTAAAAACCCTGGCACATCCTCTAAAACTAATAGAGAAATATTGAATGCATCACAAAAGCGAACAAATCTTGCCGCTTTCTTGGAGCTGTTTACATCTAAAACACCAGCTAAATACATGGGTTGATTTGCAATGATACCAACAGATTTTCCGCCTAAACGTGCAAAACCAACAATTATATTTTCTGCATAATCCTTATGTATTTCATAAAAAGAATCTTCATCAATAATACCCTCAATAACATTATGCATGTCGTAAGGCTTATTAGGGTTATCTGGTACTATATTAGATAAAGTCTCACGAACTTCGTCTTTTAATTCAAACGGAATATCTTTTGGTTTCTCAGTATTATTTTGAGGTAAATAATCGAGTAATGTTTTAATATCTTCAAGAGCTTCAACATCATTTGAAGAGGTTTTATGGGCTACACCAGATTTTGTTGAGTGAACACTAGCACCACCCAATTCTTCGCTTGTAACTTCTTCATTTGTGACTGTTTTTACCACATTAGGACCAGTAACAAACATATAGCTCGAGTCTTGAACCATTAGCGTGAAATCTGTCATAGCAGGTGAGTATACAGCACCACCAGCACATGGTCCCATAATTGCTGAAATTTGCGGAATAACACCAGAAGCTTGCACATTTCTGTAAAAAATATCTGCATAACCACCTAACGAACGAACTCCTTCTTGGATACGTGCACCACCAGAATCATTAAGTCCAATTATTGGAGCACCAACATTAACGGCCATATCCATAATTTTACAAATCTTCTCTGCATGAGTTTCTGATAACGAACCACCAAATACGGTAAAGTCCTGAGCAAATACATAGATGAGTCTTCCATTGACCGTACCATATCCAGTGACAACACCATCTCCATAAAATTTTTGATTTGCCATTCCGAAATCAGTTGTTCGGTGTGTCACTAAAGCACCAATTTCTTCAAAAGAACCTTCGTCTAGTAAATATAAAACACGTTCTCTTGCAGTCAGTTTTTTCTTTTGATGCTGCTTATCTATTCGTGCTTGACCACCACCAAGTTTTGATAATTCAAGCTTTTCGTTTAGAGTTTTTATTTTCGAATCCATAGTATCTTAGTTTGGTAGTCTTAATAATTTTTGCTCTTCTAGATAAACTTTTAAAGCTATTTGTGCAGCAACTTCTGCTTCTGCTTTATGTTGCTCTTCTAAAAGGCTAGGTGAGTAGTATTTCTTTACAAAATGGGTGTCGAAATGACCACTTCTAAAGGCTTCGTGTTCACAAACAAAACGACCAAAAGGCAATGTCGTCTCTACACCTTTAATATGATAACTATCTATAGCTTTAATCATAAGCTCAATCGCTTCAGCACGAGTTTCGCCATAAGTAATTAATTTTGATAGCATTGGGTCATAGTAGATTGGTATATCCATACCTTCTTCAAAACCATTATCTACTCTAATGTTTTTACCAACAGGTAATTTGTAAACTTCTAAATTTCCCACGCTTGGTAAAAAGTCATTCATTGGGTCTTCTGCATAAACACGAAGTTCTAAAGCGTGACCTTTGATTTTTAAATCTTCTTGTTTTATTTCTAATTTTTCGCCTCGAGCGACTTTAATTTGAAGTTCTACTAAATCGACACCAGATATTAATTCAGATACAGGATGCTCAACTTGAAGTCTCGTATTCATCTCTAAGAAATAGAAATTATGGTCTGCATCCAATAAAAACTCAACAGTACCAGCACCTAAATAATCACAAGCACGAGCAACATCAATGGCTGCTTGCCCCATTTGTTCTCTCAATTGAGGCGTTAAAACCACAGAAGGCGCTTCTTCAACTACTTTTTGATGGCGACGTTGTACAGAACATTCGCGTTCAAAAAAGTGCAAAAAATTGCCATGACTATCTGCCATAACCTGAATCTCGATATGACGAGGTGATGTCACATATTTTTCTACAAAAACAGAACCATCTCCGAATGCGGAAGTCGCTTCACTTATGGCACGTTTCATTTGGCTTTCAATATCTTTTTCTTGCTCAACAACACGCATACCTTTTCCGCCGCCACCAGCAGCAGCTTTAATTAAGATAGGCAATCCAATTTGTTTAGCAATTTCTATGGCTTCAGCTGGGTCAGTAACAGCATGGTCTACTCCAGGAACCATAGGGATATTATAATCTTTAACAGCATCTTTAGCGGCTAATTTGTCGCCCATCATCTGTATCGCTTTAGATTTTGGTCCAATAAATATGATGTTATTTGCTTCGCAAAGCTTAGCAAAATCAGCATTTTCACTTAAAAATCCATAACCAGGATGAATACCATCTACATTTAGAGATTTTGCAACATCAATAATTTTATCACCTAATAAATACGATTGATTTGAAGGCGCTGGACCAATACAAACTGCTTCATCAGCAAATTTAACATGAGGTGCATTTCTATCGACTTCAGAGAAAACAGCTACGGTTTTGATTCCCATTTTCTTTGCGGTAGTCATCACTCGGATGGCGATTTCACCACGATTGGCAATTAATATCTTTTTCATCTTATTCAAATTCGATTAATAATGAATTTTTGTCTACGGTTTCTCCTTGTTTTATGGCAATAGATTTTATAACACCATCTCTTGGAGAATTGATAACGTTTTCCATTTTCATAGCTTCTAAAATCAAAATCGCGTCGTTTTCTTTGACGTCTTGACCTGTCACTACGTTAATTTCTAGTATAAGACCAGGCATCGGTGCTTTAATGCTGTTTACTTTCTTGGATGCTCCTAACTCAAATCCTAATTCGGCGATTTGTTGGTCTAAAGTATCTTGAATATCAACACTATAAGTGTTGTTGTTCACTTTTACAGTATAGTTTTTTTGATTAAAATCTGATTGTAAAACTGAAGCCTTTACAGAAATATTGTTTTGTAGAATATGAAATTCGTTTTCTGAAGTTTCGACAAAATCTAGTTGATGAATATCATCTTTAGAGGTTTCAAAACTAAAGGTTTTATTGACTTTAATTTTATACATAGTATTGGTTTTTATGTATGCAAAATTAGTGCAATCTTTAGGTAGAAAATATGAAGGAAATCATAATTTATTTATCAGGATTAAAATTAGAATCCCTTTGATGTCGTTTAATTGCTTTTTTTGACAGGATAATCCCTATGATTAGTGAGATGAAGGCACCAATGTAAATCCCTGGAATGAAATTAATGAACAGAAAAAAATCATAAGAACCATGAAATAAAGTTGCCAATAGTAAACCTGCCATGTTGAGTTTGAATCTGTTTTTAGAAAACTTGGCTTTACCCATAAAATAACCCATTAGCACACCAAAAGTCGCATGTGCTGGTACTGCCGTAAAAGCTCTAAGAACTGCTGTTTGGTAACCACTATCTAAAACATACATGATGTTCTCTGTACAAGCAAAACCCATAGATACCATAACGGCATATACAATACCATCATAAGGCTCATTAAAGTCTTTTTTTGGCTGTGCAAAATATTTAACGATGACGTATTTACTGAATTCTTCAGCCAAAGCCACTACAACAAATGCTTGTATAAATTGCTGCCAAATACTGAATTTGTCAGTCAAAGGAATCAAGCGACCAGTAAAAGCATAGAGTATAAGAACGATGGCAATACTAACAAAAGCACCTAATAAAAAGCTTTTAATGAGCAGACCAAAAGGTTCTTTTTCGTGTTTATCTTGAAGATAAATATAAGTACTGATAGCTAATATCGGTGCGACTGCAAGTAAGAGTAATTGCATTAGTTGGTTTGTTTTTTAATCTTTTCTAAAACGAACTGATAGTATGAAGCATTAGATGCTATAAAATGCGAATTGTGCTCACTATTATCTAATAAATTTTTAAACTCATTAAAAGATACAAGTTTAAGTGCTTCGACTTCGTCTTTTTGAGGTATTAATTTTTCTAACTTAACTTGAAGCTCCGCTATATAGACTTGATGAAATTCAAAATCTTTTATGGCACCTTCGTTATAAATAGATTGATGAAGATGAGTTCCTATTTTAGTTAATTCACTTTCATTTAGTTTCAGTCCGATTTCTTCTTCAGTTTCACGAACGGCAGCTTGAGTAAAAGTTTCGCCAGCATCAATATGACCAGCTACAGAAACATCCCATAATAAAGGATAAATCGCCTTTTTATGAGAACGTTGTTGCAATAAAATGTGTTTGTCATCAGTGTATAGCCAAAGGTGAATGGTGTTGTGATACCATCCGTTTTTGTGTGCTTCGGATTTTAAAGCGGTTTTGCCAGTTGGTTTACCTTCGGCATCTACAATATCTAAAACTTCATCCATTGACAACCGAATTTATCACTTGATATAATTTCTCGAAATGGGCTTTTGTGTTAAAAACATGACATGATACACGCATGTATTCACCACGAAAGGATAGATGAATATTATTAGCTTTTAATTCACCTTTTAGCTTTTCAATATTAACAGTATTCGGGATTTTAATTCCGAATAAATGTTTTGCCCTCACATCAGGTTTATCACTTGTAAAACCTATGCCTTCTAGCTTTTTTAAACTGTGCTTTGTTATAGAATGGCAATAGTTTTGAAATGCTTTGGTATCAATTTTTAAAATTTCTTTTAAAGCGGCTGTTTGCATTTGAACATAAATAAAACTTCCACTTTCACCAACTGCATATCTGTTTGCCTTAGGTTTGTATTCACTTTGGTATTGGGTTAGACCCGATAAATTCTCGCTTCCTAAACGGTTAGCCCAATTTTGCTCAATAGGTTTTCCATCATCAAAATAAGGTCCGTAATAGGCATATGCGCTTCCGTATGGTCCAAATAACCATTTGTAACCAGCACAAACTAGTGCGTCTGGTTTGATTTCTTTTACAGAAAAGGGTAGTGCGCCAACGGATTGACTGCCATCAATGACCAAAAGCGCATTATTTTGTTTCGTTTTTTCTCGTATAGCTTTTAAATCGAAAACAATTCCGTTTGCCCAATGCAAATGACCTATAGCTACTAAGGCTGTTTTTTTATTTATGGCTTTTAAAATTTCAGTATTCCAATCTTCTGCAGTTTCAGGTTGTTTTACTGTAATAATTTTTGCGTCGTATTGGTTTGCTAGATTTTCCCAGATGTAATAATTACTTGGAAATTGTTCGTCAACGATTATAATCTCATTATCTTTTTTGAGAGTTATATTATTTGCAACATTTGCCATTCCGTAGGATACAGAAGGTATTGTTACTACACGATTATAATCATCTTCGTCAATAATATGAGCGAATAATTTACGTAACTCAATAACTGGGTCAAATAAATCTGAAGCTTGTCTTAACTCAGGATTACTTTTTTGTTTTATGGCATTAATACCAGCAGTTTCAACAGATTTAAAAGCAGGAGAGAAGCTCGCGGTGTTTAAATACGTAACGCCTTCCGAAATATTAAAGAGATGTTGTTGTGATTTTAAAGTCATTAATAATTAGTAAATAAAAACCTGTTATAATAACTATAACAGGTTTTGATATTATTTAAAATAACTAAACGTTTCGCCATCTTCAATTTTCAATAACGATTCGTAGATTAATTTGATGACATTTTCTACATCACTTTTATGTACCATCTCGACAGTTGTATGCATGTAACGTAATGGTAATGATATTAGAGCAGAAGCTACACCGCCATTACTGTAAGCAAATGCATCTGTATCTGTACCTGTTGCTCTAGATAGTGCAGCACGTTGAAAAGGAATTTTCTTTTCTTCGGCAGTATCTGTGATTAAATCTCTTAGTTTTTGTTGTACAGCTGGCGCATAAGCCACCACTGGACCAGCACCAATCTCAGCAAGACCTTGTTTCTTTGGGTCTATCATTGGTGTTGTTGTATCGTGAGTCACATCTGTAACTATTGCGACGTCTGGTTTTATGGTTTCGGTAATCATTTCTGCACCACGTAGACCAATTTCTTCTTGAACAGAATTTGTGATATACAATCCAAAAGGCAATTCCTTTTTATTTTCTTTAAGTAGTCTTGCTACTTCTGCAATCATAAAACCGCCCATTCTGTTATCTAAAGCACGACAAACAAATTTATCGCCATTTAGAATATGAAATTCATCTGGATATGTAATGACACATCCAACATGAACGCCCATTTTTTCGACTTCGTCTTTATCCTTTGCACCTATATCGATACAAATGTTATCTGGTTTTGGTGGCTCTTCTTTTGCACGGCTTCTAGTATGTATTGCAGGCCAACCAAAAACACCTTTTACGATGCCTTTTTTTGTATGAATATTTACAATTTTACTTGGTGCAATTTGGTGGTCACTACCACCGTTTCTTACGACATAAAGTAAACCTTTATCTGATATATAGTTAACGTACCATGAGATTTCATCGGCATGCCCTTCGATAACAACTTTATATTTTGCTTTTGGATTTATGACACCAACAGCAGTTCCGTAAGTATCTGTAATAAATTCATCAACGTAAGGTTTTAGGTAGTCCATCCAAATTTTTTGGCCTTCCCATTCGTAGCCCGTTGGTGATGCGTTATTTAAATATTTTTCTAAAAAGTCCATTGACTTTTTGTTGAGTAAATTCTTTTTTGCCATGCGATTAAAATTTTCACTAAAAATAACAATATTAATAGTAAAATTAGGGTTATAGCATAGATTAATTCTTAATTTTGAATAGCGCTAAAAACTACCTTTGGAATGATTTTAGCAACAAAGATTTAATATGAAACGCTTTTTAGTCATCTTATTTATTTTTCCCTTGTTTTTGCAAGCTCAGACTGAGCCTGTAGAACAAGATTCTATAGTTGACAAGTATTTGATTATTGAAGGTGATTCTATACCTCGAAAAGCCATTGACCTTGATGAAGTTTTGGTATTACCTTCATTAAAGTTTGTAACAAAGGAAGAGCGTTACAGATACCTTATTTTGAGGCGGAAGACACGTAAAGTCTATCCGTATGCAAAAATGGCTGCGGAGCGTTTAATTGAGCTAAATGAAGAGCTAAAACAATTTGAAAAAAGAAGAAAAAAGAAGAAACACGCCAAAAAAGTTCAAAAATTTATTGAAAAAGAGTTTTCTGCAGAGCTAAAAAAGATGACTAAAACTGAGGGTCAGATTTTAGTCAAATTGATACATCGGCAAACTGGTAAAACTGCTTTTGAATTGGTGAAAGAACTTAGAAATGGATGGCGTGCATTTTGGTATAATAATACAGCAAGCCTTTTTAGTATTTCTTTGAAACGAAAATATATTCCGATTGAAGTAGAAGAGGATTTTTTGATAGAAGATATCTTGTTAAGAGATTTTCAGAATGGAAGATTAGAACGCCAGAAACCTGCTTTTGAAATTGATTACTACGATTTGACTGACAAATGGATTAACGCTAAAAAGACTACAAAAAAACAATGAGCGAACAATCTAAGAAAGAAGAATTACTAAATGCTTGGTCTCATGGTTTTGGTGCCGCTTTAGGTATTGTTGGATTAATTCTTCTAATTATTAATGTCGATAATAACAAACCTTGGCATTTGTTTAGCGTCATTGTTTATGGCCTATCTATTATTATTTTGTTTACAGCATCTACGGCATATCATGCTATTTCTAACTTCGATTTAAAACAGAAATTTAGAGTCGTAGACCACATAAGTATCTATTTGCTCATAGCAGGAACTTACACGCCAGTATTGTTAATACTATTGCCTGATAGTTTGGGTTGGCCTTTATTTTATGCAGTTTGGGGAATTGCTGCTTTTGGTGTTATTCTTAAGTTATTTTTTACTGGTCGTTTTGAGATTTTTTCGACACTCCTTTATTTAGTAATGGGATGGCTTATCGTTTTTGATTTTACAACATTGTCAGAAATAATGTACCCAAATGGTATATTATGGTTATTTGCTGGTGGCTTATTCTATACTGTTGGCATAGTGTTTTACGCCATACATAAAATACCATACAATCACGTCATTTGGCATTTCTTTGTGTTAGGTGGCGCGTTTTGTCACTTTATGATGATGTTCCACCACGTTGCTTAAACATGCTGGTCAATCAGAATCGTATTTCCGTCTGGATCAAACAGTGTAATACTTTCTGGACCTTTTGTGTTTTCATCTGCTTCTTTAGTAAGTTTTACGCCTGAAGCTTTTAAATGTTTCTGTATGGCTCTTATGTCATCAAAATCCACTTGGGTTTCTGCGTTTTGATTCCAACCTGGATTAAAAGTGACAATATTTCCTTCAAACATATCTTGAAACAATCCAATAAGTGCATCTTCATTTTTCATGATAAAATATTTTTTTTCTACTTGTCCAGCAAATACTGAAAATCCTAAGGTTTCATAAAATTCTTTTGAAGCGTTTATATCTTTGACACTAAGACTAATTGAAAAGGCACCTACTTTCATGGTTGATTTAGTTTAGAAATTGATAATCTAAAGGTAATCAAAAAGCAAGAAATAAATTCAACAGAGTGTTTAATTTTTAAGCTTTATGTACCGAAAAGAATTTTTGCCCAATAAAAGGAATTTCGGTTCTGGAAAACCAAAGTGTCAAAAGGCTAAGTGCAAATGTTATTATTGCAGTGTAGAATAACAAACCACCATCGCCATTAATCTCAATACCCAATTGTGTAAGATGCATCATGATTGCTCCGCCTATAATACCAATGACCAAAGTAGCGCCTAACCAAGTTGTTTTTGGAACTAAAATTAAAATGCTAGCTATAAGTTCTAAAACGCCAATTCCGATACGTCCAAAAGGTTCTAAGCCAACTTGAGTAAAGATATAAACGCTATCTGGGTGAGCAGTAAATTTAAATCTTAAAGTTTGTATTAATATTACTGCAATGGCTATTCGGATGATTAATTTAAAGTATTTCATTTTTGGTTGATTTTGATTATTGTAAAATGACTGTTATAATGATTTATGATTTTATAAGTCAATTATTCTCATTAATACTTACAACAAGAAGAGAATTTTAATCGTCATTTAGTTTCCCGTAATAAATCAAATCTACTAATTCGCCAGAGGTTGTTTTATAATCACAGCGGATTGTGCCTTCAATCTTAAAACCTGCTTTTTCTGCAATTTTTCGAGCAGAATAGTTTTCTGAATGTGTTCTTAAAAATAGTTTTCTAAAGCCATAAGTTTCAAAACAATAATCACAGAATAGTATAAAGGCTTTTGTTGAAATTCCTTTATTAGCATAGTCTTTATCAATGTAAAGTCCCATTTCAGTTTTCGGGATTTTCCAATCTATATTCTTTAAATCAAGAAATCCAACTATAGTATTGGTTTTGGTATCTTCTATGATATAAGGAAAATATTTTTTTCTATTTGTTCTATCTACCATTTCGGCTAAAAACACTTTTGTATCTTCAAATGATTTTGTCTTAGATGTAGTACCAGTAAAAAAGTCTTCTAGGCGCTTTTTATTTTTAGTTACCATTGCATAATATGCATTGATATCAGAGTTTTTTAGTAAACGAATATTATAATTTTCAAACTGCATTTTACCTATTTCAGCTTGTAAAATAAAAGTCTACTCTGTTTATTCATAGGTAAAAGTAAAAGCTCTTTTTCTTTGATGTAAGCAATGTCTCCAACACTTTGACCAACTGTCAAAATCTTCTCAGTATTACCTTTTGAATCTATTAAATGAATGTTTCCACTTCTCCAATCTGAGATTATCATTCTATCATCGTCATAAGGTCTAATACCGTCTAAGTTGCCAATTATAGTAGAAATAGAGTCTATTTTTTTTGTTATCATATCAATTTTTGAAATACGACCACCTTCTGGTGCGGAACCCCAAGATGCAACATACATTATATTTTCCTTAACTAATAACCCATTTGGATTATCTAATGCAGCATCAGCAAGCTATAGTGAAAAATTTCCATCAGTATCTAATTTATATATTTCTGAGGTTCTTGTGTCTGACATATATACGTTACCAGAATTATCAATAGCAACATCGTTTAGAAAAGCAATGCTAGGTAGTGTGTGTTTTTTAAGTGTTTTTCCAGATTTTAAATCGGCTTCAATAAGTTCGGTAACGTCAGAAACATAAAGTTTGTCTTTAGTAATGGCGATACCTTTTGGGTCATTAAGATTGGCTACAAAAGTTTTGTTTACGATTTTTCCATCTGTACTTATGGTAGCTACCGAACCATCGCCATCTTGACGGTTACCAATTAAAGAAGCGTAAATAATATCATTTTCAGAATCGTAAACAGACGACTCACAATGTGTTAACTCTAAAGTTTCTAATATAAATGTTGGTACATGACTTTCAGTGTTTTCAATAACTTTTTTAAGATTAGCTAAGTTTGTTTCCTCTTGTTCTTTGATAGAACTACTCATTAAAGCCATTAATGATTTAGAAACCATGCCATTTCCTTTTGCAATGGTCATAGAACTTACCTTTGTTTTTCCATTAAGGTCTTCCATTTTTAATTTATAATCCATATCCATAAAATCCGAAGTAAACGTCATGGATATAGATTCGTTGGGTATAATCTCGGTAATAGTTTCTCTTATAACCATTTCTTCACCTTCTGTTATAAAATAAACGTCTGATACTGCACCTACAGTCTCAGGTGTTCCACTAATATGCTCAACTTTTTGAAAACCCATTAACCAGTCTGACATTTTACTTTCGTCTTGTGTAACGGCCCAAGATTGAGCTAAAGGCTTATCTACTAGAACTTCACAGTCATATGAAACTTCTGATTTAATAATTCCAAGGAAAAAAAAACTATAGCTAAAACAGCTATAATTCCTAATATATACTTTAGGTATTTCATGATATTGAAGTTTTAGATTTATACACTAAAGATAATGAAATCTAGTTTGTTGTATTATCAACTATTTATTGATTACATAAGCTCTTTCTACAGGCCAGGTATCTTCATAGCCATCTTTCCATTTTTGAGAAGAAATTTCCTCATCAGTTGCCAAGCAAGCATCTAAATGTGATTTAATCAATGCCTCATCCATATCTTGTGCAATAAAGACAATTTCATTTTTTCGGTCGCCGAATATGGTGTCCCAATCACTTTCGATATGTGCCTGATTTTCGACAAAAGGCATTTGTTCAATACGTTTTTCAAAAGGCATGCTGCTCCACCAAACACCAGCGCTATCAGCTTTAAGTGAGCCACCAGCTTGTCCCCAAACTAGCGCTTGTTCCGGTCGTGACGCTAACCAAAATAGACCTTTACTACGTATGATATTGCTCGGGAATTGATACTGCACATATTTCCAAAAACGTTTTGGGTCAAATGGTTTTTTTGTTCGATATACAAATGACGAAATGCCGTACTCTTCAGTTTCAGGTGTATGTTCGTCTTTTTTTAATTCCTCTATCCAACCCGCACTTTGTTCTGCTTCTTCAAAGTCAAATAGGCCAGTATTTAAAATTTCTTTAGGCTCTATTTTACTAAAACTAGATTCGAGGATACGAGCAGAAGGATTTAGCTTCGTAATGATTTTTTTAAGGACACCTAAATGCTCCTCAGTCACTAAATCCGTTTTATTGAGTATAATGACATTTGCAAATTCAATTTGGTCGGTTAATAAGTCTACAATTGTGCGATAATCATTTTCTATATCTGATAAATCTCTATCTATTAGCAATTCTGGACTTCCAAAATCATTGAAAAAATTAAAGGCATCCACAACGGTAACCATAGTATCTACGTAACTAAATCGTGATAAATCGATACCATTTTCTTCATCAACGAAAGAAAAGGTTTGTGCCACTGGAACAGGTTCGCTGATTCCAGTACTTTCAATGAGTAAATAATCGAAACGATTTTCTTTCGCCAAGCGTTCTACCTCAATCATTAAATCTTCACGAAGTGTACAACAGATGCAGCCGTTACTCATTTCGACTAGTGTCTCTTCAGTTCGCGATAGTACATTTTTGTTATTTACAAAATTAGCATCTACATTTACTTCGCTCATATCATTAACAATAACAGCTACTTTTAAGCCTTCTTTATTGTTTAAAATATGATTGAGCAACGTGGTTTTACCAGCACCTAAAAAGCCACTAAGAACCGTAACAGGTAGTTTATTTATGTTATTCATTAGTGTTATTGGTTGGTATTAGATTTTATACTATAAAGATGTCCAATAATGATACTTACAGATGACAAATACATTGTGTACTGAAAAATTTGGGCACGCTCTTCTAATATTATAGAAATAACAAAGCCAGCAAAAGCTATCCACAATAGGACACTCACTCCCTTATAAAAATTCCTTTTGGTTGTCTTGTAAATAGAAACAAAAGCTATTAATATAAAAAGGATAGCAATTACTGGGTTGTTTAGAAAACTAATTCCCATGGTTAGTAAAGTAGGTACAGCTAGGCAATGAATCATGCAAAGAATAGCACTAACTATTCCTAATTTGTCTGCCCAATAAATTTTATTTGTCTGAATCATAGTCATATTTTTTTCTAGAACAGTTTTATTAATGCAACTGAGTTGCAAAAATAATCTTTTAATTTGTAATTGCTACTATGTTGCTTTAAATTTGTATTTATGGGAATCATCAGAAAAACAAAAGCTGTAAATACAGTACTAAATATCTTTGAAGAAAAGAACGAAGCTAAATCTGTTGTTAGTTTAATTGAACTTGTAAAAGGAGAAATGAATAAAACTACAGTATATCGTATTTTAGATAGACTAGAGCAAGATGGAATTATTCATTCTTTTAACGGTAAAGATGGTCTAAAATGGTACGCTAAATGCCATGGATGTTCTTCGCATAGTCATTCTGATACACATCCACATTTTCAGTGTACAGAATGTGATAAGGTTGAGTGTTTATCTCTAGAAGTTAAAATCCCAACTTTGAAAAATCATAAAGTAGAGACTACGGATATCCTTTTAAGGGGTCAATGTGAATCTTGTTCTGCCTAAAAATATCTAAGATTAAGATTTAATAATATCTTTATATTCCTCAAAAAAGTCTTCAAACTTTGGCATTGTTTTAGCGAAGAATGCCATAACAACTTGCCAAGAGTTTTTATTATGAATTGAAACTTTTTCCTCTAAAGGCACATAAATCCTTGAGATTTCTTTACCATTTTCTAGATAATATTCTTCCTCGTAAATGGAGTCTGGTAAAAATTCTGATTGCAAAATATTTTTTAGAGCTTCTAGTTTTTCCCAGCAATTAATTCGATTTTCTAAATCGTCTTCTAAATCTAATGATACAAAAGCCTTTTTGGTGTCAAAATAGAATTTAAAAGACAGCCCTTTAATTTTAGTGTTGTATAATAACCATTTTCTTGGGAAAGACTTTCCAAAGCTTATCCAAAAGTCTTCTCGTAGTTTTCGGCTTTCTTCTTTGCTAAACATCTAAACAAAATATGCTATCAAAATACCTAAGCAAATTGCTAAAAGTTTTGAAAGATTAAATTTATGACCTTCGCTACTTTCAAAAAGTATAGTTGTAGAAATATGAAGAAATATACCAATAACTATAGCATTAACACTAGTGAGATAGACTGGTGCTATTGATGTGGTGTTAGAAATAAGTGTGCCAAATGGTGTCATAGAAGCAAAAATTAGCATAAAACTTATTGCTTTTCCAATGGTATAGTTTGACTGTAATAAAAAAGAAGTTAATAGAGCAGCGATTGGGATTTTATGAATAAATACGCCATAAACCATATCGTTATGATGGTTAATAGGGAAACCTTCTAAAAAACTATGAATACAGAGACTTATAAATAATAGCCATGGAAATTTAGAATCTTCTTTATTAATGTGTACATGACCATGCTCAGCGCCTTTTGAGAAAAACTCTAAAATTATTTGAAGAAGAATACCACACATAATAAGTAAACCTGTTCGTTTAGATTCTAAATGCTCGTATACTTCTGGTAATAAATCAAACAGCGTGAGTGCTAATAAGAAGGCACCACTAAATGATAATAAAAGCTTAGTATAAATAGTTTTTTGCTTCCTAGTTAAGAATGCTATAACGAGACCAATTGCAATGGCATATAAAGGAAATAAGTACTTATTCATGTATTAATTTACTTAAAAATCATAATCAAACGTTCGGATGTTTTTGGATAATACTTACTAAGTTTATAATCTCCAAAAACTTCCAATAGATGCACACCTGCTTTTTCAAAAAGTATTTCAAAATCTTTTAAAGTAAAAGCTTTCACACGTTCCTGAAATTTAAAATCTTCTCCATCAGCTGTAAACGAAATATCTTTAATAATGTACCCGTTTTCGACATGACGCTGTTGTAAAAATAAAATACCATCAACAGTTTTGGTGTCTTCAGCAACAAGATTATCTATAATAAACTCAGAGTTCATGAAGTCAATAACGCCAAATCCAAATTCATTGAGTTCTTCTTTTATTGATTTTATAGTATATAAATCACATTCTTCAGTTTCAAAATACCCAAAACTTGTAAATAAATTAAAAATAGCGTCGAAAGTTTCAGGATATGGTTTTGTCATATCATGGACATTAAACTTTAGGGTTTCATTTTCAAATTGTTTTGCGTGTAAGATGCTTTGTTCTGACAAATCTATACCAGTAACTTGGTATCCTAGTTTATTTAGATAGATAGAATGTCGTCCTTTTCCACAGGCCAAATCCAAGATTTTACCATTTTCGGGAAGATTAAGATATTCCGTGAGATTATCCATAAAAGCTTGTGCTTCAGTATAATCACGGTCTTTATATAAAATATGGTAATAAGGTGTATCAAACCATGAAGCGTACCATTTTTCTGTTGTTTTTGTCATAGTAAAATTGGTCTTTCGACTTGGCAAAAATACTGTATTTTTGCGTTTCATTGGACGAAAACTATGAATGAAAATTTCAAAATGGTAGCCAAAACTTTATTTGGCTTTGAAGATATATTAGCAAATGAGCTCAGGAACATGGGTGCGATGGATGTCGAAACAGGCGTCAGAGTCGTCACTTTTGTAGGTGATAAGGGCTTTATGTATAAGGCTAATATGGGTATTAGGACTGCTATTAAAATTTTAAAACCTATAAAATCTTTTCGAATAACACGAGAAGAAGATTTATATAAGAATGTAAAAAATATAAAGTGGGAAGATTACTTAAAGGCTGATGGTTCGTTAGCTGTAGATGCTACTGTGCATAATAGTATATTCACACATTCGCAATACACGGCACTAAAAACTAAAGATGCTATTGTAGACCGTTTCAGAGAAAATAATGGTACAAGACCAGATGTCGATTTACGTTTTCCTGATTTAAAAATTAATGTGCATATTGACCGCCAGCGTTGCACTATTTCATTAGATACTTCGGGCGAATCACTGCATCGACGTGGTTATAAAACTGCCACTAATATTGCACCAATAAACGAAGTTTTGGCCGCAGGTTTAATACTAATGAGTGGTTGGGACGGACAGTCTGATTTTATGGATCCAATGTGTGGTAGTGGTACTATTTTAGCAGAAGCTGCAATGATTGCATGTAATATTCCACCAAATTTGATGCGAAAAGAATTTGCTTTTGAACGATGGCAAGACTGGGATGTTGATTTATTTGAGAAGATTGAAGAATCCTTATTGAAGAAAACGCGAGATTTTCATCATAAAATTTTTGGTTATGATAAGTCGCCATCCGCAATAGCTAAAGCCAAGGAGAATATAAAGAATGCGCATTTGGATGAGTTTATTCATATCCAGCATGAAGATTTCTTTAAAACACAAAAAGCTGGAACGGATAAGTTGCACATGGTTTTTAATCCGCCTTATGGTGAACGTTTAGAGAATTTAAACGTAGAAGAGTTTTACGGAAATATAGGTACAACTTTAAAACATGGTTATCCGAATACAAATGCATGGTTAGTAACATCTAACCTTGAAGCTTTAAAGTCTGTTGGCTTACGTCCATCTCGAAAAATTAAAGTATTTAATGCCAAACTCGAGGCGCGTTTAGTCAAGTACGAGATGTACGAAGGCAGTAAAAAAGCTAAGAAGAATATTTAATTTATAAAGTTTCTGAATCTTTAATGAGTTTGGGATAAGTAGAATATAATCTACGTACCAACTCTTTTATATAAGGTTTTAAGTTTTTCTTCGATTTACTTAAATCACAATCTGTTGATGCTTGCCAAATGATAGTGTTTGTGTTAAAATCTGCAACGTATAATATTAAGCTTTCTTGATTGTACGTTTCCTCAGTAATTTTGCATTCTTTCCAGTAGCTAAATTCTTCAGAATAAAAGCAATCTTTAAAACTTACGGTTTCTTTTTTTACCACTATTCTAAATCCAGCTTGTAGTTCAGGATCAAAAATATTTGTTTGGTGATTTCTCATTTCCATTTGTTCTGAAACTTCACGAGCTATAAGAGATCGATTAAACTCGTTATCTATTTTAGGGTGTGAAGTTTTTTCAGGAAAAATATCTTCATTACAGAGTACGAATGTTGAATATTTCTCGAAATCGACATTCATATTATAATCATATACGATGTCATAATTGGCTGCACATCCTGTTAGTAGGAGTACGAATAAACTGAAAATTGGAACTATTGATTTCATGATATTGTGATTAATGATATCACTAAATATCTTAAATATAATAGCCAATTACTATGATATATATCAGCTTAACGATTTAATAAAAAGCGTTTTAAATCTGAGTAGCTTGAGGCTTTTATTGCTTTTTTCTTTTTGTCTATGACAGCTTTAATTTGTTCAGGTAATTCTACTTTAGTTCTTATAACATCTTCTACAACGTCTAAAAATTTTGTAGGATGAGCAGTTTCAAGAAAAACAACGTGGTCGTTGGGATGCTTTTCGATATGTTTTAAAGCACCTAAATATCCGACAGCTCCATGTGGATCTGCAACATAATTGTATTTAGTATATATTTCTAATAATGCTGCTCTTGTTTCTGTGTCTGTAAAACTATAAGATGACAGATTTTTTTTGAGATTTTCAAAATTACGATTGTGCAATTCTTCAATTCTAATAAAGTTACTAGGGTTACCAACATCCATAGCGTTACTTATTGTTTGCACAGATGCTTTTGGATTATAAGTTTGGGTACGGAGATAGTTTGTAACAACATTATTAGCGTTATTTGAAGCTATAAAGTGTTTGATTGGTAAACCTAATTTTTGAGCAACCATACCTGCACAAATATTTCCAAAATTACCGCTAGGTACCGAAAAGACAAGTTTTTTGCTTTTGTGTTTTAATTGTTTGTAGGCATAAAAGAAGTAGAGTAGTTGTGGTAACCAACGCGCAACATTTATTGAGTTAGCTGATGTTAGTTGCATTTTACTAGTTAATTCTTCATCTACAAATGCTTGCTTTACCATGTCTTGACAATCGTCAAATACACCATCGACTTCTAAAGCCGTGATGTTTTGCCCAAGTGTTGTCAATTGTTTTTCTTGAATATCACTTACTTTTCCGCTAGGATATAGTATTACGACATCAACGCCTTTTACACCCAAAAAACCATTGGCCACAGCACCGCCAGTATCACCAGATGTTGCAACTAAAACTGTTACATTTCTTGAATTATTTTTATTAAAATGGCCTAAGCAACGTGCCATAAAACGTCCTCCAACATCTTTAAATGCCATAGTTGGCCCATGAAAGAGCTCTAAAGTAGATATGCTTTCATTGAATTCTATAATTGGAAAATCAAAACATAAAGTGTCTTCAATTATTGTTTTTAGATCTGGGCCTTCAATTTCGTCTCCAATAAATTGTTTTAAGGTTTCTAAAGCAGTTTCTGTGTTTGATTTATCATCAATAGTTTCAAAAAAAGAATTTGGTAATGGCGAAATTTTTTCAGGAAAGTATAAGCCTTTATCAGGCGCTAATCCACGAACTACAGCATCTTCAAAAGTTGTATTTGGTGCTTTTCTATTTAGGCTATAATATTTCATTCGATAATTTTAATGCCTTCGGTATTAATTTTTGAAACAAACGTATAAAACGGAATATCGGTTTTAGAATATACATTCTGCATTGTGATTTCTACTTCTCTTGCTGTAGCTTCTCCCTTTGATAACGCATAAATTGAAGGTCCAGAACCCGAAATACCACAACCTAATGCGCCAGCTTTTAGCGATTCAGTCTTTAAAGTATCAAAATGTGGAATGAGTTGTTTTCTGTGTGGTTCTACAATATAGTCATTGAGTGATTTACTTATAAGTGTGTAATTACTAGTGTGCAAGGCGTGTACTAAGCTACCAACGTTAGACCATTGTGTAATGGCATCTTTTAAAGCTACTTTTTCTGGAAGAATTGCTCTTGCTTCAGCAGTTTTAATCTCTATCTGTGGATGTATTATTGTCGCATATAAATCATTAGGTGTTGGTAATTGTAAAACATCAACTGGGTTTACACTTCTGACTAATGTAAAACCTCCAAAAATTGCAGGTGCCAAGTTATCGGCATGTTCGCATTGACTCGCTAAGGCTTCGCCTTTTAATGCATATTTTGTGAGCTCTGTTTTATTTAGCGGTTTTCCTAGTAATTCGTTTATTCCAAAAACACTTCCGGCAGCACTAGCAGAGCTACTACCAATACCACTACCTGGTTTTATGTTTTTATAGATCTCAATATCAAAACCACAATCGGGATTTACTGCGTTATACATTGCTAATGCAGAAACTCCTGCGACATTTTTTTCTATTTCAAAAGGTAATTCTGCGCCTTCAATTTTTGTGATTCTAATGCCTTTTTTTGAAGTTTTATGAATTACCATTTCATCGCCAACAGTATCGAGACAGAAACCAAGGACATCATAGCCGCAGGAGACATTTGCTACTGTAGCAGGCGAAAATATTTTGGTTGAATCCATATCTTATCTATTACCTATTTTAATGATATCTGCAAATAGTCCTGAAGCTGTAACATCGGCTCCAGCTCCAGCTCCTTTTACTATTAACGGCTGTTCAGGATAACGTTCCGTATAAAACATTACAATGTTGTCCTTACCTTCTAAATTGTAAAATGGATGACCTTCTTGGATTTCTTGAAGCCCAACTTTACCATTACCGTCTTTGAATTCAGCGACATATTTTAATTGACAATTATTTTCCTTAGCCGAAGCATAAATCGCTTGAAAATGCGATTCGTCTTCTTTCAAAGTATCATAAAAGTCATCAATAGAATCACTTTCTAAATTTGCTTTAGTTAAGAAAGATTCGTTTTTAATATTCTCGATTTCTATTTCGCCACCATTTTCTCGAGCGAGTATCAATATTTTTCTGGCGACATCAATACCACTTAGATCTATACGTGGGTCTGGTTCTGTATAACCTTCAAATTGAGCACGTTTTACCGTATCATGAAAGTTTGTTCGGTCACTAAAATTATTAAAAACAAAATTTAAACTTCCAGATAAAACAGCTTGTATACTGGTGACTTTATCTCCTGAAGCGACTAAATTATTTAATGTGTTTATGATTGGCAACCCAGCACCAACATTGGTTTCGTACAGAAAGGAAGCATTATATTTTGAAGCTAAATGATGTAGGTTTTTATAGGATTCGTAAGAACTAGAACATGCAATTTTGTTACAAGCAACTACAGAAATACTATGTCTAAGATACTGTGAGTACCAACCTGAAACTTCTTCATTTGCAGTAATATCTACAAAGATGCTATTGCGTAGGTTTAGGTCTATAACTTTATTAAAAAAGCGTTCTAGATTAGATTGCTCTGCAAAATCGAAAGCCGAAGGCCAGTCTTGCAAGTCAATACCTTGATCATTAAAAACCATCTTTCGAGAATTAGCAAGTCCAACTATGCGAACATCAATTTTTAATTTTTCTCTAAGAAAACTATGTTGTTGCTCAATTTGATCTATTAAACGTTCTCCTACATTTCCAACACCAACGATATAAACATTAAGTTGTTTTGCTTGGATTTCAAAAAAGCATTCGTGCAAAACGTTAAGCGCTTTTTTTACATCTGTCTCATTTATTACAGCAGAAATGTTTCGTTCTGATGCACCTTGCGCAATTGCTCTTACATTGATATTATTTTTGCCTAGTGTACTAAACATCCGACCACTGATGCCTTGATGATTTTTCATATTATCACCAATCAATGCAATGATAGACAGTTGATTTTCGACGACTATCGGTTCAATTTTTTTGAGAGTTATCTCATATTCAAAAGTTGCATCTATAGCGCGTTGAGCTTTGTCTGTATCTTTTTCGTCAATACCAAAACAAATGGCATGCTCCGATGAGGCTTGTGTTATAAAAATGACATTGATTTTTTCTTGCGCTAATGTTTCGAATAAGCGTTTCGAAAACCCAGGTACTCCAACCATTCCTGAGCCTTGCAGTGTCAATAAAGCTATATTACTAATATTAGTAATACCTTTTACTGGAGTTTTGATTGAACTATCAGTTTCGTTTGAAATTCTGGTGCCAGCATCCTCAGGTTGCATTGTGTTTTTTATGAGCACAGGAATATTTGCATCTAAAACCGGTTGTACTGTTGGCGGATATAATACTTTGGCTCCAAAGTGAGAAAGCTCCATAGCTTCTCTGTAAGACATATAATCAATAGGTTTTGCTTGTTTTACAATTTTTGGATTTGCAGTATACATACCACTGACATCAGTCCATATTTCTAAAATTTCAGTATTTAATGCTGCGGCAACTATTGCCGCTGTATAATCAGAACCACCACGTCCCAGAGTTGTTATGTCGCCAGTTTCTGATTTTGCTACAAAGCCAGGCAGAATAGTAATTGTTTGCTTTGACGTATTAAAATAGTTTTGAATATTAGTAGTAGTTACACTAAGTTTTACTTCAGCATTTTCATGATTAGCATCAGTAATTATTAGCTGTTGCGTGTTTTTCCTAACAACATCCATACCTCTTGATTTCATAGTTTTGGAAATGATGTATGAAGATGTTAACTCGCCAAAACTTACCAACTTATCTGATATTTTAGGCGTTAATTCATTAAGTAAAAATAAACCATCAAGTAAGTTTTCTAAATCTTTAAATTTTGTATCTATAGCTTCTAATACAGCATCGTGATTTGTTGGTATCAGTTCCTTTACGATGTCAGTATGTATGGTTTTTATTTCGTTAAAAGTTTCTTTGTAGGTTTCATCTTTTTTTATTGCTAAATCACCTACATCTAATAGTTTATCAGTAACGCCTCCAATAGCAGATACAACCGCAATTATTTTAGCATCTTTAGATGCTGAGTCTAATACAGAAATAATTTTGTTTATGTTTGAAGCTGAGCCAACTGAGGTGCCACCAAATTTTAAAACCTTCATACTGTAACTTTAAAATTCTAATACTATAAAAAATAAGATATAAGCATCTTGATATTTAACTTTCAATACTAATCAAATGTATTATTTTTACGAGAATAAAAAAACAATAACACTGGTTTACATTTTGTTTTATGAAATTGACGAAAAACAGATGAGTTGTTATGAACAGTATATAATATGAAGGTCTTTTCCAAAGCACAAATATATGAAGGTGATAGAGTCACTGAGGAACGTCAAAAATTACCAGCTTCTGAATTAATGGAGCGTGCTGGTTTACAAATTTTTAATTGGATGCATATGCGTATGCAAGGTGCGCAAGTACCGATTCATATTTTTTGTGGTATAGGTAATAATGGTGGTGATGGTTTAGTATTGGCACGACATCTAATTACTCATGGTTATAATGTCGAAACATATGTAGTAAATTGTGGTAATAGTCGATCTCAAGATTTTTTGACGAGCTATGACAAAGTTAAAGAGGTAACCAAAAAGTGGCCCCAATTATTAAAATGTGCTACAGATTTTCCTTCAATTCATAAAGACGATATTATTGTAGATGCTATTTTTGGAATAGGGCTTAACCGTTCAATTGAAGATTGGATTAAATTATTATTTAAGCATTTTAAAGCTTCAGAAGCATTTACACTCTCAGTTGATATACCTTCAGGATTATATACCGATAAAGCAGTTGATGACAAAGACGGTGTTGTTATGGCGAATTACACCCTAAGTTTCCAGTCTCCTAAATTGGTATTCTTTTTGCCTGAAACGTCTGATTATACAGTACAATGGGAAGTTATTGACATTGGTATTGATAGAGAGTATTTAATGACTACGGAAACTGAGATAGAATTAATTTCAAAAAATGAAGTTCTACCGATATACAAGCCTAGAGATAAGTTTGGTCATAAAGGTACTTATGGACATGGATTGATTATTGGTGGTAGTTACGGGAAAATTGGAGCTGTTAACTTGGCAACAAAGTCAGTTTTGGCAATTGGTGCTGGTGTTGCTACTGCTTATATCCCGAAATGCGGTTATACTGTTTTGCAAACGAGTTTACCAGAAGCTATGGTAATTACGTCAGATAATGAATCTCATATAGATTCAATTAAATTTGACATTACGCCAACAGCTATCGGAATAGGAGTAGGTTTGGGGACTAAAACAGAAACAGTCAAAGCTTTTGAAACTTTTTTGAAAGCCCAAAAAGCGCCTCTAGTTATTGATGCAGATGCTTTGAATATGATTTCTAAAAAGAAAACACTTTTAAAATCAGTTCCTGAAAATTCTATTTTAACACCTCACTTAAGAGAGCTAGAACGTTTGGTCGGAAAGTGGTCTGATGATTTTGATAAACTTAAAAGAGCAAAAGAATTTTCATTAAAGTATAAAGTTATTCTTGTTATAAAAGGCGCACATACAACTACAGTGTATGGTAACAAATTATATGTCAATACTTCAGGGAATCCAGGAATGGCAACAGCAGGTTCTGGTGATGTACTAACAGGAGTTATTACAGGTTTAATTTGTCAAGGTTATTCAGAAATAGAAGCAGCTTTATTCGGTGTATATCTTCATGGTAGAGCAGGAGATATAGCACTCGAAGAATTTGGGTATCAGAGTCTGATGGCTGGAAATATTATTGATTATCTGGCAGAAGCTTATATAGATTTATTTAAACAGCCAGAACAGCCTCAAGTGGAGGAAGATGTCCAAGCCAACGAAAACGCGTAACAAAATGTCAAAATATTACACTATATCGCCAGAAAAACTTACTCTAAAAGATATTAACGATATTATTTTTAATGAGAAGAAAATAAAGCTTTCTGATGAATCGGTTTTAAGAATAAAAAAATCAAAAGCGTATTTGAATGCTAAACTAACTGAAAGCGACAAACCGTTTTATGGTATCAATACTGGTTTTGGTTCTCTGTATAATGTAAAAATTTCAAAACGAGATTTAACCAAACTTCAAGAAAACCTCGTCATGTCTCATGCTTGTGGTACTGGAGATAAAGTTCCTGAGGTGATTGTAAAAATCATGCTTTTACTTAAGATTAAGTCTTTGAGTTTTGGGCATAGTGGTGTGCAATTAGTAACAGTTAAACGTTTAATTGATTTTTTTAATAATAATATTTTTCCATTTGTTTATACACAAGGTTCGCTAGGTGCTTCGGGTGATTTAGCGCCTTTAGCGCATTTATCATTACCAATTATCGGAAAAGGTAAAGTCACATACCAAAACCGACTTGTTAAAACATCAACTGTATTAAAAAAGTTTAATTGGAAACCTATAAAACTTGAAGCAAAAGAAGGATTAGCATTGTTAAATGGCACGCAATTTATGACTGCTTATGGTGTCTACTGTTTATTACTATCTCACAAAACATCTTACTTAGCCGATATTGTTGCTAGTATATCTTTAGACGCTTTTGATGGTAGAATTGACCCGTTTAATGATTTGGTTCATTTAATTAGACCTCATGCTGGACAGCTAAAAGTAGCGAGACGTTTTACGGAATTTTTAAAAGGAAGCGAGTTAATTAATCGTGAAAAAGAGCACGTGCAAGACCCGTATTCTTTTAGATGCATTCCGCAAGTGCATGGTGCAACTAAAGATACTATTGACTTTGTTGAAAAAACGATGATAATTGAAATCAATTCTGTAACTGATAATCCTAATATTTTTCCTGATGAAGACGAGATTATCTCTGCAGGAAACTTCCATGGCCAACCTTTGGCTTTAGCTTTTGATTATTTAAAAATTGCCATGGCAGAAATTGGTAACATCTCTGAACGTCGTATTTTTCAATTAGTATCAGGTCTTAGAGGTTTACCTGCATTTTTAGTAGATAACCCAGGTCTAAATTCTGGTTTTATGATTCCTCAATACACAGCAGCTAGTATTGTTAGTGCAAATAAACAGCTAGCAACACCTGCTAGTATTGACAGTATAGTATCTAGTAATGGACAAGAAGATCATGTAAGTATGGGTGCAAATGCAGCTACGCAAGCTTATAATCTTATTCGAAATGTAGAACGTATTATTGCTATAGAATTGTTTAATGCCAGTCAAGCTTTACAATTTAGAAGACCACTCAAATCTTCTAAATTTATTGAATTATTTTTAAAAACTTACAGGCAAGAGGTACCATTTATCAAGAAAGATGAAATTCTTCATGATGATATTGAGAAGAGTATAAAGTTTTTGAAGAAGTATAATATCACAGATTTTGAACTTTTCCTCAACGATTATGGAGTTAAAGTGAGCTTATTAGAGAATAATCTTGAATAATATATTCTTTTTCGAGATTTTATTTGAAATTTTTTAAGTTAAATTTTTTACAACTGATTTAGCCCATTCCTTTGCATCATTAATGTTGTCAAAAACTTCAATAGGCTTATCGAAATACAACTGTTCAATTTTCACATTACCGCTTGTTTTGAAGCCGTATGAAACGACTGCAAACCCTGCCAAATTTTCAATCTCATTTATTTTTTTATACACATTTGGATTTACAGAGTAAGAATTTATTCGATTACTTATGTAAACGAATTGTTTTCCGCCAAAATATGTTTTACTAATATCAAAAAGTACATCACTATGACCAACAGTAATGTCGGTGCCTTCTTTCATGACAACGATAAAATAGTTTTTGAAAATAGTGATGTCACAAAAATAAAGATGTAAAGAATCTGTCATAAAATTATAAAAATCTAAAGTACAAAAAAACTCCTTCGGTAAGAAGGAGTTTTAGGATTTAGAATGCTTAAAATTATGACTCCTTCGGTTTCTCAGAAGATTTTACTTTAATAGTTAATTCATTATTTTTCTCTTCAAAATCCATAGAAATAGTATCACCTTCTTGAATTTTAGAATTAATGATTTCTTCAGCCAAAGCATCCTCAATATATTTCTGAATAGCTCTTTTTAGAGGTCTAGCACCATACTGTGAATCAAAACCTTTGTCTGCAATATAGTCCTTAGCTTTCTTAGATAATTTCAATTCATAGCCTAAATCTTTGATACGTGCAATTAATTTGACTAATTCGATATCAATAATTTTATTAATATCTTCTTTTTCAAGTGTATTAAAAACAACTACATCGTCGATACGATTCAAAAATTCTGGAGCAAATGCTTTTTTCAAGGCGTTTTCAATAATGCCTTTTGCATGGTCTGCAGCTTGAGATTCCTTTGCAGAAGTTCCAAAACCAACGCCTGTACCAAAGTCTTTTAATTTACGTGCACCAATATTTGATGTCATTATTATAATCGTGTTTCTAAAATCAATTTTACGACCAAGACTATCTGTTAAATAACCATCATCTAAAACTTGTAATAACATATTAAAAACATCCGGATGAGCTTTTTCGATTTCATCTAAAAGAACTACTGCATATGGTTTACGTCGAACTTTTTCTGTCAATTGTCCACCTTCTTCATAACCAACGTATCCTGGAGGCGCACCTATTAGTCTAGAGATAGCGAATTTTTCCATATATTCACTCATGTCAATCCTGATAAGCGCATCATCATTGTCAAACAACTCGTTAGCTAATACTTTAGCCAACTGCGTTTTACCAACACCTGTTTGACCTAAAAAGATAAACGAACCAATTGGCTTATTTGGGTCTTTAAGTCCAGCTCTGTTTCGCTGTATAGCTTTTACTACTTTTGCAACAGCAGGGTCTTGACCTATAACACGACCTTTTATTAAGTTTGGTAGTTCTGCTAGTTTGTTGATTTCAGTCTGAGCAATTTTATTAACAGGGATACCAGTCATCATAGAAACGACATCAGCAACATTTTCTTCAGTTACCATTTCTCGATGTAGTTTAGTCTCGTCTTCCCATTTTTCTTGTGCTAAAGCTAAATCTTTTTCTATACGTTTTTCATCATCTCTGAGTTTAGCAGCTTCTTCGTATTTCTGTTTCTTAACGACACTATTTTTTGTTTCCCTTACTTCTTCAAGTTTTTGTTCTAACTCAATAATTTGTTTAGGAACGTCAATATTTGTTATATGAACTCTTGAGCCTGCTTCGTCTAAAGCATCTATGGCTTTGTCTGGTAAAAAGCGTTCGGTCATGTAACGATTGGTTAACTTTACACAAGCTTCTATAGCTTCATCGGTATAATTAACGTTATGATGTTCTTCGTATTTACCTTTAATATTGTTAAGGATTTCAATAGTTTGTTCAACACTTGTAGGCTCAACAACAACCTTTTGAAAACGACGTTCTAAAGCGCCATCTTTCTCTATATATTGTCTATATTCATCAAGTGTCGTTGCACCAATACATTGTATTTCACCTCGTGCTAAAGCTGGTTTAAACATATTAGAAGCATCTAAACTCCCTGTAGCTCCACCAGCACCAACAATAGTATGAATTTCATCAATAAAAAGGATGATATCATCATTCTTTTCAAGTTCATTCATAACAGCTTTCATACGTTCTTCAAATTGACCTCTATATTTTGTGCCAGCAACTAAGCTTGCTAAATCTAGAGTTACCACACGTTTATTGAATAAAGTTCTGGAAACTTTTCGTTTAACAATACGTAAAGCTAAACCTTCAGCAATAGCAGATTTACCAACTCCAGGTTCTCCGATTAAAAGCGGATTATTCTTTTTGCGTCTACTAAGGATCTGAGAAACACGTTGTATTTCTTCTTCTCGACCCACAACAGGGTCTAGTTTTCCTTCTTCGGCTAATACTGTTAAATCTCTACCAAAGTTGTCTAAAACTGGTGTTTTAGACTTTTTGTTTCCTTTTTGAGGTGTTCCGCCAAATGGATTTTGCTTAGCATTATCTTCAGATTCATTCATGTCATCATCAGAAAATGATTCTGCCTTTGGTGTTTCTAAGAAATCGTCATCGTTTGTTATCATAGATTTAAATTCTTCTTTTGTATTATCATAATCTACTTTAAGCTTATTTAAAAGCTTAGTTGTAGGGTCGTTTTCGTTTCGTAAAATGCACAATAATAAATGTGCAGTATTTATAGATGTGCTCTGAAATAATTTTGCTTCTAAAAAAGTAGTTTTTAGAGCACGCTCGGCTTGTCTTGTCAAATGCAAGTTTTTCTTTTCGTTAGAGGCTACAGCTATGTTAGGGTTAGCAGGGCTTAATATCTCAACTTTACGGCGTAGATGATTTAAATCTACATCCAAAGAATTCAAGATATCTATAGCTTTACCATTTCCGTCTCTTAAAAGTCCGAGCATAAGATGTTCTGTCCCAATAAAATCATGACCTAATCTCAAGGCTTCTTCTTTACTGTAAGCAATTACATCTTTTACTCTTGGTGAAAAATTATCGTCCATATTAAAAATTCGTTCTGCATTAAAAATACTAAATTCAATAATAATAAGACAAAAACTATACCTTATTAATACTTAATTAACGAATAGACTTAAAAAAGGGTGTAAATCAAAATTATGAGCCATATACTTATTAACGATTTTGGTTATAAAAATTGTTAATAAATAGGCGATGGAAAACCGAGAAAGTGTCTTAGAACGCTTTAAAATGCGTATATTAGCACGTTACATAATTTAAGACAATTTAATCAATATTAAAAAATATGGCAGAAGGCGAAAAATTAATCCCTATTAACATTGAAGATGAAATGAAATCGGCTTACATCGATTACTCGATGTCAGTCATTGTGTCACGTGCATTACCAGACGTGAGGGATGGATTAAAACCTGTGCATAGACGTGTTTTATACGGTATGCACGAACTTGGTGTTAGAGCAAACACTGCACACAAAAAATCAGCAAGAATAGTAGGTGAAGTTTTAGGTAAATATCACCCACACGGAGATACATCGGTTTACGATACTATGGTGCGTATGGCACAAGAGTGGAGTTTACGTTACATGTTAGTTGATGGTCAAGGAAACTTTGGTTCTATTGATGGTGATAGTCCTGCAGCAATGCGTTACACAGAAGCACGTATGCGAAAGATTTCTGAAGACATGTTGGCAGATATCGATAAAGATACGGTAGATCATAAGCTAAATTTTGATGATACACTTCAAGAGCCTACAGTTTTGCCAACCAGAATCCCTGGTCTTTTAGTAAACGGAGCATCAGGTATAGCAGTTGGTATGGCAACTAATATGCCACCACATAACTTAACAGAAGTTGTTGACGGAACGGTTGCTTACATAGAGAATAATGACATTGAAATTGATGAGTTAATGCAACACATCAAAGCTCCTGATTTTCCTACTGGTGGAACAATTTATGGCTATGATGGTGTCAAAGAAGCTTTTCATACAGGTCGAGGACGCGTTGTTTTAAGAGGTAAAGCAAATATTGAAGAAGTTAACGGTAGAGAATGTATTATCGTTAATGAGATACCATATCAGGTCAATAAAGCTGACATGATTAAAAAGACAGCGGATTTAGTTAACGATAAAAAAATTGATGGTATATCTACTATTAGAGATGAATCTGATAGAAATGGTATGCGTATCGTTTACGTTTTAAAGCGTGATGCGATTCCTAATATCGTTCTAAATAAATTATATAAGTACACAGCACTTCAATCTTCTTTTAGTGTAAATAATATTGCTTTAGTAAACGGAAGACCAGAAATGTTGAATCTAAAAGATTTGATTCATCATTTTGTTGAGCACAGACATGAAGTAGTTGTTCGTAGAACAAAATATGAGCTTCGAAAAGCTGAAGAAAGAGCACATATATTAGAAGGTTTAATTATCGCTTCAGATAATATTGATGAAGTTATTGCATTGATCCGTGCGTCTTCAAATGCAGAAGAAGCTAGAGCAAAATTAATAGAACGTTTTGAGCTTACTGAAATACAAGCAAAAGCCATTGTGGAGATGCGATTACGTCAGTTAACTGGTTTAGAACAAGACAAGTTAAGAGCTGAGTATGATGCATTAATGAAAACAATTGAAGACTTAAAAGATATTCTTGATAAGAAAGATCGTCGTATGTCTATCATTAAAGAAGAATTGCTTGAAGTGCAAAGTAAGTATGGTGATGAACGCCGTTCTAATATAGAATATGCTGGAGGAGATTTAAGTATCGAAGATATGATTCCAAACGAGAAAGTGGTTATCACTATTTCTCATGCGGGTTATATTAAGCGTACCTCTTTGACTGAATACAAAACTCAGAATAGAGGTGGTGTTGGTCAAAAGGCGTCAACTACTCGTAATGAAGATTTCTTGGAGCATTTATTTGTTGGTACTAATCACCAATACATGTTATTCTTTACACAAAAAGGAAAATGTTTCTGGATGCGCGTTTACGAAATTCCTGAAGGAAGTAAAACATCAAAAGGAAGAGCAATCCAAAATCTTATCAATATAGAACAGGATGATAAAGTAATGGCATTTATCTGTACTCAAGACTTAAAGGATGAAGAGTATATTAACAGTCATTATGTAATTATGGCCACCAAGAATGGTCAAGTAAAGAAAACTTCTTTAGAACAATATTCTCGTCCAAGAACTAATGGTATTAATGCCATAACTATTAAAGAAAATGATGAGTTGTTAGAAGCTAAATTAACTACAGGTGAAAGTCAAGTTATGTTAGCATTGCGTTCTGGTAAAGCTATACGATTTGAAGAGGCAAAAACACGTCCAATGGGTCGTAATGCTTCTGGTGTAAGAGGTATCAGATTACAACATGACAAGGACGAGGTTATTGGTATGATAGCCATTAACGATACAGAGTCAGAAATCTTGGTAGTTTCAGAAAACGGTTACGGAAAACGCTCTAGTATCGAGGACTACCGAATTACTAACCGTGGTGGAAAAGGCGTAAAAACTATTTCTATTACAGATAAAACAGGTAATTTAGTAGCGATTAAGAATGTAACAGATGAAGACGATTTAATGATAATAAATAAGTCTGGTATTGCGATTAGAATGGAAGTCTCTGATTTAAGAGTTATGGGTAGAGCAACTCAAGGTGTTAAGCTTATTAATCTAAAAGGCAACGATTCTATTGCTGCTGTTGCAAAGGTTATGAAAGACGAGGAAGAAGCTGATTTAGAAGATGAATCATCTGATACCCAGGTAACAAATGAAGATGGCACGGCTATTGATAATACTGAAACTGAAAACTAAGAATAACTAAAAAATATAATCAAAATGAAAAAACTAATAACTTTAATTTGCGCACTTGTAATTGGCACAATGTCGTTTGCTCAAAAGAACGAAATTAAGGCTATCGAAAAGGCGCTAAAGAGTAATAATTTTGCTGTAGCAAAAACAAACGTTTCAGCAGCAGAATCTTTATTAGCAAATATGGATGATAAAATGAAAGATAAATTTTATTTTCTTAAAGCTAAGTCATTATTTTCTAATGGTGCTATTGCTAACAACGATATAGATTCAGCTTTAGAAGCTGTTTCTAATTTAATGACTCTAAAAGAAAAAACAGGTAAGTCAAAGTACATAACTGAAGCATTATCTATTAAAAGTAGAATACTTGAATCTGTTGTTCAGTCTGCTTACGATGCTTCAAAAAAAGGAGCTAATGACGCTGCTGGAGATAAATTTTATCGTGCCTATACACTATCCCCAAAAGATACTTTGTATTTATATGCTGCTGCTTCCTCTTATTTAAATGCTCAGAAATATGATAAGTCTCTTGAGTATTATAAGAAACTTCAGAAATTAAATTATAAAGGTGTTTCTACTCAATATGTTGCTATAAACAAAGAAACTAGTCTTGAGGAGATTTTTAATAGTAAACAATTACGTGACGTAGCTGTTAAATCTAAAAAATATATTGCACCTAAAGATAAAAAATTACCTTCTAAACAAGGTGAGATTTTAAGGTACATGGCTTTAATATATTCTAGTCAAGACAAAGCTGATAAAGCTCTAGAACTTATAGCACAAGCAAAAAAGTATAACCCAGATGATATGCAATTAGTAATTGCTGAGGCTAAAGCATATTTGGTATCTGATCAGAAAGATAAAATTAAGCCTTTATTAGAAGGTGCTAGTAGCTTAATTGCAGGTGATGCTCTTAATCAAATGAATTTCGGAATTTTTGCTATGGAAATCTCTGAAAATGAAATGGCTATGAAATATTTTGAAGAAGCTGCTAAACTAAATCCTAAGATGGCTGAGCCACACTTAAACATGGGTGCATTGATTTTAGATGCTGATGAAGACATTGTAAAAGAGATGAATGGTTTAGGAAACTCTTCAGCTGACAATGCACGTTATGATGTATTAAAAGATAAGCGTTTAGATTTATATAAAAAAGCTATTCCTTTTGTTGAAAAGGCATTTAACTTAAAACCAGATTTACAAACTGCAAAATATTTAAGAGATATTTACAGTACTGCATTTATGACAGATAAGTATAAAGAAATGAAGCAAAAAATTGCTGACATGGAAGCTGCTGGTAATTAAAACATGCTTATTATATATAAAAAAGGCGGTCAATTATGACTGCCTTTTTTATATAATTTTTTTTATAACTCTGAGTTTATGAGTATGTGTGTTTGTTTCAACATTATAAATACCACTATGATCTAATCTATCAATACGAACTTTACCATGGGCATGTATAATGTAGTTATCCTCCATAATAATACCTACGTGAATAATATCGCCTTCTGCATTGTCAAAAAAAGCTAAATCTCCCGGCTCACTTTCTTCAATAAAACTTAAGGCTTCACCTTGTGTAGCCTGTTGTGAAGCATCACGTTTAAGATTATGTCCATTTATTCTGTAAACCATTTGAGTAAATCCTGAGCAGTCTATACCAAATGGCGTTTTTCCACCCCAAAGATAAGGTGCGTTTAAATATGAAAAAGCAGTTTTTATGAGTTCAGCTTTATCATTAATCAGTGATTGGGTATTCCCATCAAAAGAATGACCTAATATATCTAAACCATTAAGTGTAGATCCAAGCGGTATAGTAAAAATGCTATTATTTGTGTCAGAAATATATTCGAGTAAATCTGTTGAAAGTAAAGGTTGAGTATTAAATAATAATTTATATTCTGCTTCGGTAATTTCTTTATATTGTTTGTTATCTATCCATGCTTCATATTTATCATATGATATACGAATACGACTCCATTTTTTTCTTTTTTCTAATACTTTAAAGGACTCGCCATAGAGCACTTGTGAAACGAGTTCAGATTTATCACTCGGTTCAAAACGCATGGGCACAATACCAAGATTACAAATACCGTATTGCATAAAATCTATTTATGAACGCTCTAAAACAAGTGCAGATGCACCACCGCCACCATTACAGATAGCTGCAGCTCCGTATTTTGCATTATTTTGTTCTAACACATTAATCAGGGTAACTAATATTCTAGCGCCAGAACAACCTAGAGGATGTCCTAAAGAAACTGCTCCACCATTTACATTGACATTACTATCATTAAGTCCTAATATTTTCATGTTTGCAAGCCCAACTACAGAAAAAGCTTCATTAAATTCAAAATAATCAATCTCATTTAATGACAAATTTGCTTTTGCTATAGCTTTCGGTAAAGCTTTAGCAGGAGCAGTAGTAAACCATTTAGGTTCTTGTGCTGCATCTGCATAGCTTTTAATTGTGGCAAGAGGTTTTAAACCTAATTCTTCAGCTTTTTTTCTACTCATCAATACCATTGCTGCTGCTCCATCGTTGATAGTTGAAGCATTTGCAGCAGTTACTGTACCGTCTTTTGTAAATGCTGGTCGCAAAGCTGAAATTTTTTCCATCTTTACATTTGTATATTCTTGATCTCTATCAACTGTTATTGCGTCCCCACGTCTTTGTGGTACATCGACAGGTATAACTTCGTTATCAAATTTTCCAGAATCCCATGCAGCTTTTGATCGCTCGTAAGATTGGACAGCAAAAGCATCTTGGTCTTCTCTTGAGAATTTATATTCTGTAGCACAGGCATCTGCACAAACTCCCATCGCATTGTTGTCATAAGCATCAACAAGACCATCTTTTTGCATTCCATCTTCAAAAGTAGCTGGACCAAATTTAGTAGCAGTTCTTGCATGATAATAATGCGGAATCAAACTCATATTTTCCATACCGCCAGCAACAACAATGTCTGCATCTCCGAGTTGTATAGCCTGAGCAGCTTGCATTACAGCTTTCATTCCTGAGGCACAAACCTTATTAATTGTTGTACAAGGAACACTATCTGGAATACCTGCATGGATTGCAGCTTGGCGAGCTGGAGCTTGTCCTGTACCAGCCTGAACTACATTACCCATAAGAACTTCTTCTACAAGTTCTGGTTTAAGGTTAATTTTTTCCAAAGCAGCTAAAATTGCTGTCGCACCTAATTTTGGAGCAGGAATCGTAGATAATGAGCCTAAGAAACTACCGATAGGTGTTCTTACTGCGGATACTATTACAACATCTTTATTCATATGACATTTATTTAATTTTTGCTGATGCGAATTTAATGATTTTTAAGAGATTTGAGAATGAAAAATCTCTTAAACAAACCTCAAAATACATATATTTATTACATTTGATTGTATATGAATGAACTTATAAATAAATGGTACCGGAATCATGCGCTAATCTATAAGCTACTTCTGCTGTTAAGTACTACATTTTTTATTGTATATCTATTTCCTAAAACAGGAAAGTTTAGATATTCCTTCGAAAAAGCAAAACCCTGGCAATCCGAGAATTTGTATGCGCCTTTCGATTTTGCCATAAAAAAGTCCCAGACTCAACTAAAGAATGAGAATCAAAATATTATAAGTAAAAGTGAGATTTATTTTGATATAGATACCAGTATAAAAAACACAGTATTAGATAATTATATCCCCAAGTTTAATACAGTCTTTTTAGACACAATTTCTGGTTTTAATAATAGAGTATTACTTTATAATACAGGTCAAAAAGCCTTAAATCAATTATATGAAAGTGGAGTTTTAAATTCTATATATAATTATAATAATGATAGAGAAGTTGTTCTCATTCAAAATAATATTGAAGCTAAAAGAATTCAGTTTGAAGCCTTAACAGAACAAAACGAAATCAGAAATTACCTTGAATTGCAGTTAGAACAAAATAATCTTCAAAAATATAAAGAAGATTTTATTTCGCTGTTTTTCGATTTGGTTAAGCCTAATGTAAGTTTCAATAAGTCTTTAACAGATAAAGTACTTGAGGAAAAATTATCTAATATTTCCCCAACTCGTGGTGTAGTTTCTGAAGGTACTTTGATAATATCTAAAGGGCAAGTTGTAGAGGAAGAGCAATATAATGTACTAGATTCTTTAAAGGCCGAATATGAATCTCAAGTATGGAGTTCAAACAATTACAATTGGGTTATAGTAGCATATACCTTGCTAGTTGCATTAGCGTTATTGATGTTGTTACTTTTTTTAAGAAAATATAGAGCAGATGTATTTGAAAATAATACTAAGGTTACTTTTATTTTCTTCAATATTGTTGTTATGATACTACTCACAACACTTGTGATTAATTATAATTCGGAATATTTATATGTAGTACCATTATGTATTTTACCATTGGTGCTAAAAGCATTTTTTGATGCACGTTTAGGTTTGTTTGCTCATGTTTTAACTGTATTGTTGTTAGGTTTTGTTGTACCTAATAGTTACGAATATATGTTTCTACAGATTATAGCTGGTATTGTTACAATATTGACCGTCTCTGAACTTTATAAAAGAGCAAATCTATTTATTTCTGTTGGACAAATAACATTGATTTACATTATTGCTTATTTTGCTTTTTTTGTAATTCATGAAGGACAGATTTTTAATGTAGAATGGAAGACTTTTGGATACTTTGTTTTAGGTGGTTTAGCTACATTATTTGTCCAGCCATTAATATATATATATGAAAAGCTATTTGGATTAGTATCTGACGTATCATTACTAGAATTATCTGATACTAATACCAAATTATTAAAAGAGTTATCTAATAAAGCTCCTGGTACTTTTCATCATTCGTTAAATGTTGCAAATCTTGCTGAAGCTTCTGCAAATGAAATAGGCGCTAATGCCATGCTTGTTAGAGTTGGTGCTTTATATCATGACATCGGAAAAATGAAGAACCCAACTTTTTTCACTGAAAACCAATCAACAGGAATTAATCCTCATGATGAATTGTCGCCCAAAGAGAGTGCCAATGTTATTGTAAATCATGTATTAGATGGTATTGAAATTGCCAAAAAGAATAATTTACCAGACAGAGTCATTGATTTTATTAGAACACATCACGGGACAAGTACCATATATTATTTTTACATGAAAGAAAAAGCCAATAATGAAGATGTTGATGAGAAACACTTTTCTTATTTAGGCCCAAAACCTTTTAGTAAAGAAACAGCAATCTTAATGATGTGCGATAGTGTCGAAGCTGCTTCAAAAAGTTTAAAATCTCCAACAAGTACAAAAATCAATGCTTTTGTCGAAAGTATAATAAGTAAGCAAGTTGAAAATGGTCAATTTTTAAATGCTGATATTACGTTTAGAGATATTGAGGCTATAAAAAAAGTTTTGAAACTTAAATTGGCTAATATTTATCATCTTCGAATCGAATATCCTGAATAACAAAGAGCCAGTTTAATAACTGGCTCTTTTATTATATCTTTTTTTTGGTTAATCTAACAATTCAGAAATTTTATTTTCTAGAGCTTGACCTCTAAGATTTTTTGCAATTATTTTTCCATCGCTGTCTAATATAAACATTCTTGGAATGGAGTTTACACTGTAGGTTCTAGCAATCTCATCAAAATACCTAAGGTTAGAGACCTGATGCCAAGTCAAATTATCTGTTTCTATAGCTTTTTCCCATGCTTCTTTTGGATTTTGCTGCCCGCGTCTTCCATCTAAGCCTACTCCGATAATTTCTAAACCTTTTTCGTGATATTTATTGTAAACCTTTACAATATTAGGATTTTCTCTACGGCAAGGACCACACCATGCTGCCCAAAAGTCGATAATAGTAACTTTCCCTTTTGAAACTACATCCTTAAGAGAAATTACTTCTCCATTTGGATTTGGTGCAGAAAAACCGGGAGCTATCTCGCCAATTGCGGTAGCCTTTTCAGCTTCAAAAACTAGTCTCATTTTATCCAAAGTGTTTTTCATTCTAACACCTTCTTCTGAAGATTTTATATTATCACTTGTGGCTTCATATATTTTTACAACGCGATTAAAATCTACATCTCTAGAGTTTATAAGCGTATTTAATATAGGCATCATGCCATAACTACTATTATTTTCTTCAACGTATTCATATTGAAAATTATTAATCTTATCAGTCAAATCAACCAATACCTGACGGTCTCGTTTAATACTAGCGGTATCATTTAAAAATTCTGCCTCTTTATAATTGTCTTTAGCCTTCATGTATTCTGCATCAAAAGCATCCATTTTGTCTTGGTAAGCTTTTAGTACATCGTGACTATCAGAACCAACGTAAATAGTATTATCTAAAACTTTACTATCAATGTTGATACTAGATTTTCCATTCTCCAAGATTATTGGAAACCTTCCGGGAGTACCATTTATACTTATGTAATATAATTGCGGATATTCTACACTTCCTTCAAAAGAAAATGTCTCATTCATTACTATTGCTGTATCTTTAGGTATTGGAGCTCCACGCTCATTAACTTTGTTTAAGTAAACACGAATTCCGTTATAAACGCCTTCGGCCTTGCCATCAATAACATAACTAGTTTTAGGCTCATTTTCGCAGTTGAATAAGAATAAACTAAAAAAAGCAATACATATAAATTTTTTCATAATTTGGTTTTTTAATCTTGCACAAATATAAAAAGTTAGCGCAAAGCTTGTATATATAGAAATGTAAATTATATCTTAAAAATGTGTAAAAGCATTACTTTTGCTTTAAAGATTTTTTGATTATGATTAGTAACGATACTATTGTGGCTTTAGCTACTGCTTCAGGAAGTGGTGCAATTGCTGTAATTAGGCTTTCAGGTAAGAATGCAATTGCTATAGCTGACTCAAATTTTAAGCCTGTTATAGCATCAAAATCCCTTGTAAATCAAAAGTCGCATACCATTCATCTTGGGCATATTGTCGATAACACAAGAGTAATTGACGAAGTTTTAGTTTCAGTTTTTAAAAACCCTAATTCTTATACTGGAGAAAACGTTATTGAAATTTCTTGTCACGGTTCCCAATACATTCAACAAGAAATCATTCAATTATTTCTTAGAAATGGCTGTCGTATGGCAGATGCAGGAGAGTTTACACTTCGTGCTTTTTTAAATGGTAAATTAGATTTAAGTCAAGCTGAAGCGGTAGCAGACTTGATAGCAAGTGATAATGAAGCATCTCACCAAATTGCTATGCAGCAAATGCGTGGTGGTTTTTCTAGTGAAATTGCAAAACTCCGAGAAGAGCTTATGAATTTTGCTAGTTTAATTGAATTAGAGTTAGACTTTGCAGAAGAGGATGTAGAGTTTGCTGACCGCAGTCAATTCAAAGACTTGGTAAATCGTATATCGTTTGTTTTAAAACGTCTTATAGATTCTTTTGCTGTAGGTAATGTCATTAAAAACGGAATACCTGTAGCTATTGTTGGTGAGCCTAATGTTGGTAAATCCACACTTCTAAATGCCCTTTTAAATGAAGAACGAGCTATTGTTTCTGATATTGCAGGTACAACTAGAGATACTATTGAAGATGAAATTTCTATTGGAGGTATAGGTTTTAGATTTATAGATACTGCGGGTATCAGAGACACTAAAGATGTTGTAGAAAGTATTGGAATCAAAAAAACTTTCGAGAAGATGGAACAAGCTCAAGTTGTTGTACTTCTATTTTCTGCTGAAGAGTTTATGACAGATAGCAAACGACTTAAGTTAGAGATTGAGAAAATTAGAAATCGCTTCCCTCAAAAACCTTTAGTAATCATTTCTAACAAAATTGATACACTTCAAGAAGTTAACTTAAATAATATAAAATCTGAATTCCAAGACCTTCATTTACTATCTGCAAAAACTGGTGATGGTGTTGAGGAACTTAAACAAAAGTTGGTTGGATTTGTAAATACAGGTGCTTTGAGAAATAATGAAACCATTGTGACAAATACGCGTCATTATGATTCATTATTAAAAGCTTTGGAAGAAATTAGTAAAGTAAAATCGGGATTGGAAATGGGACTTTCCGGAGATTTGATGTCTATAGATATCCGTCAGGCTTTATTTCATTTTGGTGAGATTACTGGAGAGATTACCACAGATGATTTATTGGGTAATATTTTTGCTAATTTCTGTATTGGGAAGTAAAGTAAATAATTTTCAAAACACTTAAAATCATTAATTTATATTCAAAATTAACTAAATAAATATATTAATAAGCCTTTTTATAATTATTCGTTTTTAGATAAACAACTTTCATATATTTCAACAATGACTTAAATCATATTTTGTTAAATACTTTAGTTTTACATTTAAGTATTAAATCAAAAAATAGTAACTATGATATATTCTTTAAGTATGCTTCTATATAATTGGAGTAATGGTGTAGTAATGATTGGTGTTTTTGCACTTGTTTGCATAATATTAATTGGTGTGTTGGTTAAGTTTATGACTAGTGAGAAAAAGGGGGAAAAAAACTGACGAGTCATATCTACTGAACCTATGAAAAGAGTACAAAATATTTTGTACTCTTTTTGTGTAACATTTATTAAGTATTGACGTCAAATTATTAAACTTGACAATCATGGAATCAAATTATTACGAAATCTCAATGCGAAAAGACAACCAACTATTGGTTGTGACACATTTATGTCAACTATTAACTTGTTTAACTGGTTTTGGTGGCTTGATTGTACCCTTAGTATTATGGGCGACTCAGAAAGATAGAGTAGAAGGCATGCATACACACGGCAAAGCGATAATTAATTTTCAGCTTAGTGTTATCGTGTATTCTATAATTAGTATTCCTTTAATTATCTTTTTTGGATTGGGAATTTTGACTTTAATTCTAGTTGGTATTCTTGCTTTTGTTTTACCAATTATAAATGCTATAAAAGCTAGTAATGGCGAATTACCTAGCTACCCATTGTCTCTTAATTTTATTAGTTAGTTATTTGTTAAAGGGATAAACAAAAAAGGCTCGCTTTTGCGAGCCTTTTTTAGTTTTATTGTTTTCTTAAAGCTTAGCTATTAAGCATTACAGGCATTACAAGCATTGTTACATGTTCTCCTTCATCCAAACCGTCAGTTGGTGTCAAAATACCAGCACGATTTGGTAAGCTCATCTCTAGTTGTACATTATCTGCACTAAGGTTATTAATCATTTCTGTTAAAAAACGTGAGTTAAAACCAATTTGCATATCATCACCTTGGTAATCACAGCTTAAGCGCTCTTCGGCTTTGTTACTGTAATCGATATCTTCAGCAGAAATATTTAATTCTGCTCCGGCAATCTTTAATCTTATTTGGTGCGTAGTTTTATTGGAGAATATACTAACTCGACGTACAGAGTTTAAAAACTGTGTTCGGTCAATAACTAATTTATTGGGATTCTCTTTAGGAATTACCGCTTCATAGTTAGGATACTTACCATCAATAAGGCGACAAACTAATTCAGAATTATTAAAAGTGAATTTAGCGTTAGAGTCATTATATTCTATAGTAACAGCTTCTTCACTTCCTGCTAAAATACCTTTTAAAAGATTTAAAGGTTTTTTAGGCATAATAAATTCTGCTACTGCATCTGCAGAAACATCTTCACGAGTGTACTTAACTAATTTGTGAGCATCAGTAGCTACAAAGGTTAGATTATCTTGTGAAAACTGAAAAAATACACCACTCATTACAGGTCTTAAATCGTCATTACCAGCAGCAAAAATAGTCTTGCTAATTGCTGTTGCTAGAATATCTCCTTCTAAACTCGTGGTACTTGGATTGTCTAATGCTACTGCTTTTGGAAATTCTGCACCATCAGCATAAGCCAAGGCATACTTACCATGATTAGAGCTAATCTCTACGGTGTTATTTTCTTCAACGACAAAAGTTAATGGCTGCTCAGGAAATGTCTTAAGCGTATCTAATAATAATCTTGCTGGTAAAGCAATGCTTCCTTCTGATTCACTTTCTACTTCGACTTTCGATGACATTGTTGTCTCTAAATCACTTGCTGAAACCGTGAGGCTAGATTGATTTAATTCAAACAAAAAGTTATCTAAAATTGGTAAGGTATTACTGCTGTTTATAACTCCACCTAAAACTTGAAGTTGCTTTAATAAATATGTACTTGATACTATAAATTTCATCTGATGTATTTCGTATAATTAAGTCTTACAAATATATCTTAATCGCTTGTTTTTATGAAACAAACTTATTAACAACTTGTTTCTAAAAATGTACTCGTAATTTATTAGATAAATTAAAACTATTGTGCGTATTTACGCTTTCTAAAGTAGTTAAACATAAAACCAAAAACGCCTAAAAGCAACAGAGGTAAAGCTATGTTGATTAATTGCCAGATACTCTTTTGATCTTCAATTTTTTCAGAATCTAAAAATGCAACCTCTATTGACTTAGTTCTAATGTTTATAAGTCCAGTATCGTCCAATAGATAATTAACTGCATTGAGCAAAAACTCTTTGTTACCAAACGTACGACCAGTAATACGTTCAAAACCTAATTGAAGCGGTCTGCCACGAGAAACTTCGTTTTTAATGACGTCACCATCAGAGACAATTATAATTTTAGAAGACGGACTCTTTTCTTGAAAATTTTTAACTTCAAATGGTTGGATTCTGTTTTTATAAACTGAGTTAAATTCACCTTCTAATAAAACGGCCAACGCTTGCTTGCCTTGATTGTAATTTTCTTCGTCAGGTTGTTTTGTGACAGAAGCTAGAGAAATCTTTTTTAAAGGACCTTCAAGTTTAGTGCGTTCAGAACTTTGTAGCAAGATTGTCTTTTTGATAGTATTTTTTAAAGTATCAATCTGACTTGTAAAATCAAATTTGACTAAATCTACGTTATCACTTATTGGATGCTTAGAATTAGATGTAGCTAAAGGTGAATATTGCCATTGTACAGGCTGAAATTGTGTATTATTACCTTCACCAATAGCTAACGGAATTGGAGCAGAATACAAATCCTTAACTAAGTTCTGATTGATTCGCGCTCCATATTGAAAGAAAAAATCATTAAGGTTTAAGTCCTTTGCTATACTTACCGATTCACCAGAATCGTTATATAAACTGTCTTTATCCATAAAAACAGCCTCAGTTAACCAAAGACTTTTACCACCAGACATGGTGTACTGGTCTAAAACTAGTTTTTCGTTTTCAGTAAATGCTTCAGTTGGTTTTGCTGAAATAATGACATCGTATTTTTTTAATTTGTCTAAAGTTGATTGTGGATTTGTTGTTACAGAATCTAATGTAAACTGAGCTAGATTATAATAAGGCTTTATGGTCTGAAGAAAATCAGCGATGTTTATATCATTAAGTTGTCCATTGCCTTTTAAAATAGCAACAGCTTTTGATTTTTCTTTAGTTAATTGATTAAAAGCATCTGCAAAATTATATTCCAATTGCTGAATTGAGTTAGAGACCTGAGTTTGTAAGTCTTCAGCAACGCTCTTTTTGAATAAAGGAATTTTTACTGTACGCTCTTTGTAACTTGCAAATCCCCATGGAAAAAGAAGCTCTTGTGTTATCTTACCACTTATCTTCTTACTGTTTACATATGGTTCTAAGCCAGTTTTGGTTAGTTCTCTTATAATATTTTCACGATTTGCTTCATCTTCTAGTGGGTCTATATAATTTACCTTTACAAGAGGATTTAGAGTTTGAAACTCTTCAATAAGCTGTTTGGTTTCTGTTTGAAGTAATTTAAATTCTGATGGTAAATTACCTTCTAGAAAAATATCTATAATTAATGGGGTATCTGCTAAATCAACAATATTTTTTGTCGTTTCAGAAAGCGTATAACGACTATCTTTTGTAAGGTCAAAGCGTTTGTAGATAAAGTTGCCTATAATATTTAGCACAACGACCATCGCCAGTATAAAAACTATATATGTGATTTTTGATTTATTCATCCTTATCAAATACTAGTGGTTCGTTATAGGTTTTTAAAGTTTTCACTTTATTATTATCGAATGTTATTTCTAAGTTACCCTTTTCGTCAGTAAAAGCACCTGGTTCAATACCTAAACCGTAATTCCATTTATTAGCATCATGTGCTTTTTTAGCGTTGTCCCATGATAACCATTCTGCTTTTCCTAAAAGTGATTCGATTTCGGTTTTTGACTTACCTTTTAGAGTATCAGTTTCTATCGTAGAATCTATCATTTCGTAGCGTAAAGCAGGTTTTTCTGCCCAAGCTTCAGCGTCAAAATATTTTTGATGATGGTAATTACTTACGATATTTATAAACGGATAAACCATATAAAAATATGCTAAAGGTGTCAGTACCAAACTTATTAATCCTGTGAGCCATTTTCTTTTGTCAACTGTGTTTAAAAACAGAAAGAGTAGTATAAAAACAACTAGCATAAAAATGACTAAAAGTGGAGTGATAATCATATTAACTCTTTTTTATATTAAGTTTTGTCATGGCAATAAAAAAAGCAGAAACACTAATAAAGTAAATTAAGTCTCTTGTATCTATCACACCACGACTCATGCTTTTATAATGCGAGGACATACCTAATGTTTCCAAATCGAAACCAGAGCCTAAAAGATTATAACTTGCAATACCATCAAAACCAAAATAGAAAATGAAACAAATAAAAATGGCAATAATAAAAGCTACAATTTGATTATCTGTTATACTAGACGCAAAAACTCCGATAGCTGTGTATGACGCTACTAAAAACAATAATCCAAAATAGGATCCAAGTGTGCTACCGATATCTAGATTTCCTTGTGGATTCCCTAATGTGTTTATCGTGTAAACGTATAGTAATGTTGGGATTAAAGCGATAATAATCAATAAAAGGGCACCGAAATATTTACCTAATACTATTTGAAGATGTGATATAGGTTTAGTCAATAACAACTCTAAAGTACCTTGTTTTTTTTCGTCACTAAAGCTTCTCATAGTTACCGCAGGCACTAAAAAAATAAGTATCCATGGCGATAATAAAAAAAAGGACGACAAATCTGCGTAGCCATTGTTAAGGAGATTGAACTCTCCTGTAAAAACCCATAAAAACAAACCATTAAGCACCAAGAAAACAGCAATCACCAAATAACCAATTGGTGATGCGAAGAAGGTGTTTATTTCTTTTTTTAGTATAGCTAGCATTATTTTTAGTATTCAGTAATTAGTTAATCTAAACTTGCCAATTTATCCACACTCCAGGCTTCAGGCTTACCATTAAACATCAGTTTTGTTTTTGCCCAAATACCTTTAAATAAATCGGAGTTTCTGTAATTATTCAAATCTGTTTCCGAATTCCAATAACTATAGGTAAAAAACAAATCCCTATTATTTTGATCTCGATATAATTCCAAAAAATTACATCCTTCAAACGCTCTAATTTTAGTTTTATTGGCTTCAAAATTAGCTAAAAACGAATCGGCATTTTCAGGACTGATACTAAGTTTTACAATTCGTACTAACATTCTATAACTTTTCAAAGGTTACTGTTACTGTATCCATATCTTTTAAACCCATTAAGGTAGATGCGCTACCAACAGTACTACAATTACTTTTATATACTGCTATTTCTAGGTAATCAGAGGCATTAAATACGACTAATGCTTTTCCTTCGTCATTACGTTTATCTTCTGGAATTTCAAAATTTATAATATCGCTGTAATGTCTATGTACTTTTTTAAACTTGTAATTCCTAGCAGCAATTTCGTAACTTCTAGTTTTCTGAACGCCTTCAAAAAATTTGCGTTTAATATTGGTAATTACATTTCCATAATTATCGATATGAATTACGGTACCAATAATTTGGTTTTTTTCGTCATTAACAAAAGGCTCTAAATATTTAATTGGTTTTATATTGTTAATAACTTTCCCGATGACTTCCAATGTTCCGCCTCGAGCAATATGACAAGCCACTTTTACAAATACATCCAAAACAGGAAAGCTAGTTTGAATCTTATCATGTATATTAATCTCTACAATCTTCTCTGGTGCAATATCTTGACAAATCATACTCATGATACCATTGTTTGCACATATAAAATAATGATCATCTAATTTTACCGCAATATGCTTGTTTTCTGGGCTGAGCTCAGAGTCAATACCTATAATATGTATGGTTCCTTTCGGAAAACTTCGATAGGCATTTTGTATAGTATATGCCGCTTCAATAATATTAAAAGGCGAAATAGAGTGTGAAACATCAACAATTCTAACATCAGATAGCTCACTATATATAGAGCCTTTTACAGCGCCAGCAAAGTGGTCTTTTTCTCCAAAATCAGTAGTTAAAGTTATTATTGGCATTCGCTGATTGTTAATATTTTTTTAAATGATGGAGTGATTAAATTATTAGATTTGTTACAGCACAAAGCTAATAAAATTGAACTGATATATTCATTAAAAATAATTCGCTTTTGAACGAACTTATCCTTGAACTTGAAGAAATTTCTCCTAAAGAATTTTTTGGCGCTCAAAATGCCAACATCACACTTTTAAAAAAGTATTTTCCAAAACTCAAAATTGTTGCACGTGGCAATAAAATAAAAGCCTATGGTGACGAAGAACTCCTAGAAGAGTTTGATCGTAAAATGACTATGCTAATGAAGCATTTTGGGAAGTATAATAAACTCGATGAAAATGTTATCGAACGCGTGCTTACAAGTCATACAAGTGATGATTATGCGACATCTAACAAAAGTGGTGAAGTTTTAGTTCATGGTGTTGGTGGTAAATTGATAAAAGCTCAGACAGCCAACCAACGTAAGTTGGTTGAAAGTATGCGGAAAAACGATATGGTGTTTGCTATTGGTCCAGCAGGAACTGGTAAAACTTACACTGGTGTTGCACTAGCTGTCGAAGCTTTAAAGAGCAAGCAAGTAAGACGTATCATATTAACAAGACCAGCCGTAGAAGCTGGTGAAAATCTTGGTTTTTTACCAGGTGATTTAAAAGAAAAATTAGATCCATACATGCAACCACTTTATGATGCGTTGCGAGACATGATTCCTGCAGAAAAACTGGATAGCTACATCGAAAAAGGAGTGATCCAAATTGCACCATTAGCCTTTATGCGTGGTCGAACTCTAGACAATGCCTTTGTAATTTTAGACGAAGGTCAGAATACAACACACGCGCAAATGAAAATGTTTTTAACCCGAATGGGTAAAAATGCAAAGTTTTTATTAACTGGTGACCCAGGACAAGTAGATTTGCCAAGACGTACTATTTCTGGACTTAAAGAAGCACTTTTAGTTCTCAAAAATGTCGAGGGAATTGGTATGATTTATTTAGATGATAAAGATGTTATACGTCATAAATTAGTTAAGAAAGTGATTTCTGCTTATAAAGAAATTGAAAATAGAGATTAATGAGCAATACAATAATAGACACTAACTTTAACTTTCCAAATCAGAAAAGTGTTTACAAGGGCAAAGTAAGAGAAGTATATAACATAGATGATAATCAATTGGTAATGGTTGCGACTGATAGGCTTTCGGCTTTTGATGTAGTTATGCCAAAAGGGATTCCTTACAAAGGACAAATCTTAAACCAGATAGCAACTCAAATGATGGCTGCAACTGAGGATTTGGTACCAAATTGGTTATTTGGAACTCCTGATCCAAATGTTGCAGTAGGTCATTTATGCGAACCATTTAAGGTAGAAATGGTTATTCGTGGTTATATGTCCGGACATGCAGCTCGTGAATATAAATTAGGTAAGCGAATGCTTTGTGGCGTAGCAATGCCAGATGGTATGAAAGAGAATGATAAGTTTCCAGAACCTATTATTACACCAGCTACAAAAGCAGAAATGGGTGATCATGACGAAGATATTTCGCGAGAAGATATTTTGAAAGGTGGTATTGTATCAGAAGAAGATTATGTTGTTTTAGAAGATTATACTAGAAAATTATTTCAACGCGGTACAGAAATAGCTGCAAAAAGAGGATTGATTTTAGTTGATACTAAATATGAATTTGGAAAAACTAAAGATGGAAAAATTGTATTAATTGATGAAATACATACGCCAGATTCATCACGCTATTTTTATGCTGATGGTTATGAAGACCGTCAAAGTAGAGGCGAAGCTCAAAAGCAACTGTCTAAAGAGTTTGTACGCCAATGGTTAATTTCTAATAATTTCCAAGGTCTAGAAGGTCAAACTGTTCCGTACATGTCAGATGAATATATTGAAACGGTTAGTGAACGTTACATAGAGCTTTACGAAAATATTACTGGACAAACTTTTATAAAAGCAGATGTCTCTAATATTCAAAAACGTATAGAAAATAACGTTAATACTTATTTAGAGACATCTGGTAATTAAACAAAATCAACTCTACTTCATTGTTATGTAAAGTAGTTTATTACACCAAGATATAAAGGCATACCTAGTGTTATGTTAAAAGTGAATGTAATAGCTAATGCCATTGGTAAGTATAAACTTGGGTTTGCTTTTGGTGCTGCTAATCGCATAGCTGCAGGTACGGCAATATAAGATGCACTTGCTGCTAGTATAGAAAATAATAAGCGGTTTCCAACACTATCTGTAATCCATCCACTTACTATAGCAACTAAGACACCATTTATTATTGGAATTATTATAGCAAAGAGAAATGCAAACCAACCCTTTTTTATAAATGCTCCTAATTTTTTTCCACTCGTAATTCCCATATCTAGTAAGAAAACCATTAAGAATCCTTTAAAAATATCTGTTGTAAATGGTTTTATACCTTCAGCCTGAGCATCAGTAGTAAGCATTCCTATAACAAGACTTCCTAAAATTAAAAGTACACTTCCGTTTGTAAAAGAATGTTTCACCAATTTAGAAATAGAAATATCAGTTTTATTCGACTTATCATAAATTGAAATAAGAAGTACGCCTACAATGATTGATGGTGCTTCCATAAGTGCCATAATTGCAACCATATGACCACTAAATGGTATTTGTGCAATTTCTAAAAACGCTACTGCTGTCACAAAGGTTACAGCACTAATTGAGCCATACGTTGCTGCTATTGCACCAGAATTAACGACATTAAATTTTCGTCTTAGTATAAAATAGGTGTACAGCGGAACTATTATGGCAAGAAAAATACCTAGTAAAAGCGACAATACAATTTCTGTATTAACTTCACTGTGTGCTAATTCGTGACCACCTTTAAAACCGATTGATAATAAAAGGTATAACGAAATAAATTTCGAAGAGTTTTCTGGTAAAGCTAGATCACTCTTTACTTGTACTGCTATAATTCCTAAAAAGAAAAATAAAAGCGCAGGATTAGTTAGGTTATCAAATAGTAAATTTAAATCCATTGATAAAAAGGGTTGGTAAGTTTTTAAGCATATATGAACTATGCTTCAAAGAAAACCCGCTTAAAAAAGCGGGATTAAATTTGGTTGGTCTTTTTGTTATTTTTTTACAAATCGTATGTCTAAAACACCATCGATAAAAACATCGTAACCTTCTTTTCTGGCTTTGTCAATATATCTTTTGGCAATTAGTTTTTCGTTTTCTAATTCTGCAATACGTTGATTTGCATATCGAGTATCAGAGTTTTCATCACCTTCACAAAGTCTTAGACGTTGTAGTTTATGAAAGTTTATTTTCTCGTTTATTAGTTCGTTTATTACAAACGAAGCTTCAGAGCAAGTAAACTCACCTTCAACAAGTTGTACCTCTTGTTTTGTTTTAACTAACGATTTTTCTGTAACTAAAGACATAATTTTTGGTTTTAATTATTAATTTTTTTTGTTTGACCACTCGTTTTAATTAAGAGTAGACATGAGATTATAAATCCTGAGATAGCAAGATTATCCATAAAGATGTTTTGACTTATAAAAAACAGTATTAATGAAGCTATAATTAATAAAGAATGAATAGCTATGTAAATTTCAATTCGTTTTTCTTTAATAATTGATACTATACTTTGATTAGCTTTTACATCATTTTGTATATAGTTACTATCCATGGTATGATATTATTTGATGGTGCAAAATTGAAACAAATAATTCATATATTTTTATATATATTTGTTATGATAGATATAAGCAAAACTTATGAATTATACTTTGCACCAACTACAAATATTCTTGAAAGTCGCAGAACTAAAGAGTATAACAAGAGCATCGGAAGAGTTGTTTTTAAGTCAACCAGCAGTTTCAATGCAGTTAAAAAAATTTCAAGAGCAGTTTTCAATTCCATTGACAGAGGTTATTGGAAGACAATTATATGTTACAGAGTTCGGAGAGGAAATAGCTGAAGCATCAGAAAGAATACTTAATGAAGTAGAAGCTATAAATTATAAAACCTTATCTCGTCAAGGACAATTAGCTGGTAAGTTAAAGATTGCAATTGTATCTACCGCCAAATATGCTATGCCATATTTCTTAACGGATTTTATGACCGAACATTCTGGTGTAGATTTAGTAATGGATGTTACTAATAAAGCAGAAGTCATTAAAAGTTTAGAAAACAACGAAGTAGATTTTGCTATGGTTTCGGTACTTCCAGATCACTTAAATCTTAATAAAATTGAGTTAATGCAAAACAAACTCTTTTTGGTTGGTGGTCCTACAGTAGAAACAGATAATAATAAAGTCACTAAAAGAATATTTGAAAAATATCCTATTATTTATAGAGAGCAAGGTTCGGCAACACGTGCAGCAATGGAAAATTTTCTCACAAACTTAAATGTTCCTAATAAAAAGAAGATTGAATTAAAATCTAACGAGGCTTTAAAACAAGCCTTAATTGCTGGTTTAGGAGTTTCTATTATGCCTTTAATTGGACTTAAAAATGAATTAAAAGATGAAGAGCTTCATATCATACCCTATAAAAATTTACCAATAAAGACCAACTGGAATCTCATTTGGTTGAAGTCAAAAAAACTATCACCAGTCGCCAATGCATATCTAGAGTTTGTAAACAAAGAAAAGACTAGGATTATAAGTAACACCTTTAACTGGTACGAAGATTATAATTAAAAGCCAATAGTACGCTCTGTTTGGCGTTTAGCGTTATTCAATACATCGTTATACAAAAAATCAGTCACTTCCATAATGCATCTATACATTGGAATACCAGACCAACTATGTGTACCACCATTTACAGAGAATAGAAAGTACGATTTACCCAAACCTTTTAATCGGTCGGCGATAGCTCTAGAACCATGTAAAATCATATACCCTTTTGCACCTGGACTACAATAGTGGTGCGCTGCTATATGGTAAGGTACGAGATTATCGTTTGTACCATGAAATAACTGCGTTGGTATGGCTTTATCTACATCTATTTGATCTAAAGTTGTAATAGCACCAGCCATGCCAATGACACCGGCTAATTTAAATCGCTTTGGTAATATTTTGTTTTCATACACATACGCCAAATGCAAAACAGCTTCTGCACCAGCACTTGTACCAGATATGACCACTTTGTCTTCATCTACACTAAAGGTTGATTTGTTTTTGATAATATGTTTTATCGCATAACTGATGTCATCTGCGGCAGTATCAAATGCTTTAATTTTATCCTTAGTTTTTGTATCGCAACCAAAACCTTTTTTCTTCATGATTAAGCGATACGAAATCGACGCTACAGCATATCCTTTTGCTGCCATAGCATTTGCAAATTGCTGAGTATTTGCGTCATCACGCTCACCACCAGAAAATCCACCACCATGAATGTAGAGTAGTAGTGGTAGGTCTTTTTTGATACCTTGCGGTCTGTAAAAGTCTAACTGTAAACTATCTCTTTTGTTAAATTTATGATAGGTATGTGTGGTTTTATTAACTGTGTAAAGCGAATCTAAATACTCAGTTTGTGAAAAAGAGTTCTGTAAACCAAAAACAAGGAGTAAAGCAATAATTCTATATGTCATAAATCTATCAGTCGTTAAGCTTTTGGTTTTCCTTTCAGTTTATAAAACAATTGCCTTAATTTTCCATAAATATAAGCGTTAGTCCTTACATAATAGAACGAAATAAAACATACTACAATTAAGAATAATGCTGCGCCAAAAACTGCCTGCCAAGGCGAAAGGTTTTTGCCTATAAGTTGGCTTAATCCGAACCCCGTAAAACTGCCATAGATGATTATAAAATGTATGACATAAATAGATAGTGTTTTTTGACCAATCTTTAACAATAATGGTGGTTTTAAATACCGTTCTAATCCATAAAAAATAGCGAAATAGATAAAAACATTTCCTAGTCTAGAAAATAGATAATTATAATTAGCCGAATCTAAAAATAACTGAATATCTGTCCATTTTTTTAGATAAAATAGAGCGTGAGATGACCACTCGATAAGAAAATAACCTAAAATAAAAAACACAGAAAGTGTTACTGGTTTAAAGTTGGGCTTTTCTAAATGTCTGTGAAATGCTGTAGCAATACATGCGCCAAATGACATATAACCAAACCAAGGTATGATTGTAAATACCGAACCATTTGCTTTAGATGCATAATTAGCAAGTATAAGCGGTATACTTTCTAAAGTCAAACCTCTATACAAAGGCTCACAAACAAAAATGGTAAAGCCAAGAATTAATGTCACTACAGAAAAAAGCCTTGCATTTTTGAAGCATATATAATACAAACCAACAATACTGATTAAGGATAAACCGATAATCTGTAATACATCAACAACCAAAAAGTAGGTATCAAAGTAACCAGTCAGCCAACTTAAAAAAGGCATACGTAGCAAATAACCAATACCAATAAGCATTACACCACGATTTAGGCCCTTGCGCATGCGCTGCTTTTCTGTGCCTTTTTCTTTTGCTTTTAATAAAAGATATGTAAATATTAATCCAGAAATTGTAAAAAAAGTTGGTGCTGTAATACCTCTAAAATAAGACCAAACTCTAAAAGCCACATGAGACATATCGCGATGTTCAGCCGCTAACAAACTGTCAATAAAGTGCCCTTGCAACATCATTAAGATGGCAAATGCACGAACAGCATCAATAAAATATAGGCGTTTGGTTGGCGTCAATTTAAGTTTAAAATTTTCTTTTAAAGATAATAGAAAATGAGGTGATTAGAATTGGTATTTCGCTTATTGTGTCGTTGATAAAAATCGATTAAATGTTTTTTATCAAACGATAAGCGAAGTTATATTTTTATTACTGAAAATCAATAGTTTAATAAATCAGTTCTTAACAAGCTTTCAACACCAGCAAACATTTACTATTTTTAAACCCTATGCAAACACTTAGCCAACTACTTTCAGATTTTTCGTCATTAGCTTGGGGTTTGCCATTGCTTATTATTTTAATTGGTGGTGGTTTATACCTAATTATTCGTTCACGATTTTTGCCATTTCGTTATCTAGGTCACGCAATACAAGTGTTACGTGGTAAGTACGATGACCCAAATGACCCAGGGCAAATCTCACATTTTCAAGCACTCACCACAGCCTTATCTGCCACTGTTGGTATGGGTAATATCTCTGGTGTTGCTGTAGCTATTGCGGTTGGTGGCCCAGGTGCAGTTTTTTGGATGTGGGTTAGTGCTGTAATTGGTATGAGTACCAAATATTTTACATCAACTCTAGCCATTTTATATCGTGGTAAAGATAGTGCTGGCGAAGTTCAAGGTGGACCTATGTATTTTATTGTAGAAGGTTTAGGTAAACATTGGAAACCATTGGCCGTATTTTTTAGTATATGCGGTATGGTTGGTGCTTTGCCTGTCTTTAATGTCAATCAGTTGACGCAAGCGGTTAATGATATTTTATTGACACCTAACGGAGTTACCGTAACTACTACTACAAATATTATAATTGGTATTGTGCTAATTGCCATTACAGGTTTGGTTATTCTTGGTGGTATAAAGCGTATTGGTACAGTAGCAAGTAGACTGGTACCAAGCATGGTGTTTTTATACTTTGTTTTGGTTGTTATTATTTTGGTGAGTCATAGCGATGTTTTAGGTTATTATTTAAAGTTAATTTTTACTGATGCATTTCAAGCTAATTATTTTCCGGATGACCAAACATTTATGGGTGGTGTTCTTGGTGCTTTAATATTACATGGTATAAAGCGTGGCGCATTTTCTAATGAAGCTGGTATTGGTACAGCGCCAATGGCGCATGGTGCCGCAAAAACTGATGAGCCAGTA